>JAKBAB010000088.1:0-5211 GCA_021815645.1 Actinomycetes bacterium | reverse complement strand
GAGTCACGGGGGGGATGCCGTCGACCGAATCATTGCCCCCGGTTCCTCGTCGTAGGTGAGCCCACGACACCGCAACTGAGACCCCGCGCAACGCCCGCGTCTTCGGCGCGATCATAAGTACGGCGGTAACTGTCGGTCGCGGCCCGCGGCGTCCGTCCGTGACTTCGTCGCCCTAGGCGGCGTAAGGGGAGTTCGTCACTGCGTGAGTGCATCTTTCCTCCGAATGACGGAGAAAAGTGAACTACTTTCGCTTAAGAGTTGTTGATATGTTGATGAAATATTGTGCAGCTGTTGTCACTAAATAGTCGCCACTTATCGTAGAGTTGTCTGTGAAGTGAGACAGGGGTGGTTCCGAGTGTCGGCGCTCCGTAGATGAAAGGGCAACACGAATGATTTCTACTTATCAACGTTTGAAGCGACGCCGTGACGCGGGAGAGATCAGTGGTTTCACTTTGATCGAACTTCTCATCGTCATCGTCGTGTTGGGTATTTTGGCCGCGGTGGTTATTTTCGCCTTGGGCGGAATTACCGGAAAGAGTGCGGTGGCGGCCTGTCAGGCCGACGGCGCTACGGTGTCGACGGCTATTTCGGCCTTCAACGCCCAGAACCCCGGCACCACGGTGACCGAGACGCTGCTGACCGGATCTACTGATGGTGGACCGTACATCCAGTCGTGGCCCTCCAACTTGCCGCACTACATCTTCACCATCAACGCCGGCGTGTTGCAGGTGGCGACGCTTCCCGCGGGCAACGTTACCTCTGGGAGTACCTTCGCCAACTACACCGGCCCCAGCTCCTGCTCGGCCGTTCAGTAACGAAGCCGTTGATTTTCCCACGGTGTCCGGCGTCAGCCGGACACCGTGGGAAGAGCGGCAGTGCACCGAGAGTAGGGACACATGGGCAGTGACCCGACGGAAGCCATCGATCCCTGGCTGTCGCGGCTGTGGGACCAAAAGGGCAGTGACCTCCTCCTCTCGGGAGGGTCGGCGCCGCGCATCCGCGTCGACGGGAAGTTGCGCCCCATCGAGGGGGTCCCACTCCTCACCGGTCCCGAGATCGACGCTGTTGCTTTGCCGCTGTTGACGCCCGGTCAACTGGAGATCTTTCGCGACCAACTCGACGTGGACTTCGCCTTTAGCTGGCGCGACCGGGCCCGTATTCGCGGCAGCGTCTTCACCCAGCGCGGCCAGACCGCCCTGGCCCTTCGCGTTATTCCCACGCGTATTCCCACTTTCGAAGACCTCGGACTGCCGCCGGCGGCGACGTGGGTCTCCCAGCAGCCCCGGGGCTTCGTGCTGGTGACCGGCCCGACCGGCTCGGGTAAGTCGACCACGCTCGCCGCCATCGTGGACAAGATCAACAAGGACCGGGCTTGTCATATCCTGACGATCGAAGACCCCGTTGAGTACGTCCACAACCACCAGACCTCCGCCGTCTCCCAGCGCGAAGTCGGGCTGGACAGCCCATCTTTTGACCGGGCGCTTCGCTCCGCCCTGCGCGAGGACCCCGACGTGCTCCTCATCGGTGAGATGCGCGACATCGACTCGATTCAGATTGCCCTAACCATGGCCGAAACGGGCCACCTAGTGTTCGCGACGCTGCACACCAACGACGCGCCCCAGGCGATCGACCGAATCATCGACGTTTTCCCGGCGTGGCGCCAGGAGCAGACGAGGGTCCAACTGGCCGCCTCGCTGAGCGCGGTCATCGCTCAGCGGTTGGTCCCGCGAATTGGCGGGGGCATGGTCGCGGCCTACGAGGTCTTAATCGCCACCAACCCCGTGAGAAACCTCATCCGCGAGGGCCGCTCGAATCAGTTGACCAACGTCATGTTTACCAACTCGAAGGAGGGAATGCAGACCCTCGAGAATTCGCTGGCCGTCCTGATCAAGGATAACGTCATCACCTACGAGGACGCCATGGACGTGTGCGGCCGACCCAAGGAACTGATTCGTACACTTGAGCAAATGGATATTTCGTACCCAAAGGCCTAGGCGCCGGTGAGTCCCCGCCGTGGTCCCGAACTTCCCTACTCCGTCGTCGCGGGCGTGACTCCCGCGCGCTCGCGCTGGCTCGTCGCCAGTGCGAAGGTGCAGGGTTCCACCTTCGCCCCCGAACCACCCAAGCTCTACGAAACGTTCACCGAGGTTCTCGACGAGCGACCGTCGTTTTCGTCCATCGTCGTTAACGCCCCCATTGGCTATCGCGATTCACGGGACTCCCCCGAGCGGGTCTGTGATAGCGAGTGTCGTGCGTTGCTCGGGCCACGGGGCAAATTTCTCCACAACGCCCCCACGTGGGAGACGATGTCGCGCGGATTCTCCGTACCCGAAGATCACTTGGACGTGGTCACCGCGTTATTGCTCCCCATGTACTTAGCGGTGGCGAAGGAGATGTCGCCCTACCGCCAGCGAGTCGTTTTCGAAGGTCACCCGGAGATGAGTTTCTACCAACTGAACGGCGGCGTGCCCCTGAGTCGCTCGAAGCGGCTCGTGGTCGGCCGCGACGAGCGGCGCGACGTACTGCTCGCGAAGGTGCCCGGAGTCGAAAAGGTAATCGACTCTGGGCTACCCGGCGTTCACCAGCGCCACCTGCTCGCCGCCGCCGCGCTGGTGGCGAGCGCCCGTCGAGTATTCACCCGTTCGGCCAAGCGGGTACCCTTTGATGGAGTATGGGACTCCGAGGGACTTCGGGTCGAGATCGTCTACTGAGTCGATACCGAGCGGAGTTTGACTCGGCGAGGTGCGGGTCGACTAGAAGAAAATTTGGCGCTCGGGCGGGTGCGACTGGTCAGAGTGTGGCAAGGAGGCACGTTTGACATCAACGGTGCTGATTGTTGAGGACGAAATCAAACTGCGCAATCTCATCCGAACGTTCTTAGAGCGTGAAGGATTGATTGTCTTGTCCACCGGGTCTGGGGCCGAAGCGATCAGCGTCGCGGAAACCTCCCATCCCGATCTCGTGTTACTCGATCTAGGGCTGCCGGACGTCCCCGGTCTGGAGGTGGCGAGGGAGTTGCTACGGACTTCGGACGTGTTGGTCCTCATGCTCACGGCCAAGGCGAGCGAGGAGGACCGCATTCGGGGTCTCGAACTCGGCGCGGATGACTATTTAACTAAGCCTTTCAGCCCTCGAGAGTTGGTCCTGCGCGTGCTAGCACTCTTGCGACGAGGAAGAGTTCCGGCCGGCTCGTCAGCTTGCCTGTCATTTGGGGGAGGGGTAATTGTTTTTGACGAAGAACGTCATGAACTTCTCCTACGCGGAGAACTCGTCGGACTCTCGCCGACGGAGTGGGGAATTATTCACGCACTGGCTCGAACTCCGGGCCGAGTCTATTCTCGCTACGAACTCGTAAACGCCGTCCGAGGATACGAGTGGGAAGGTTATGAGCGGGTCATCGACTCTCACGTCAAAAACCTTCGTCGCAAACTTAAAGAAGACGCGGCGGATCCTCGCATAATCGAGACTGTCTTGGGTGTCGGTTATCGATTATGCCTTAAGAGCGACGGCTGATTTTGTCTGGGGTAAATGGGGGTAGGTCGTCATGGTTTGGTCCCCTGGGGCGCCGGATCGCCGCCGGATCGATTGCCGTCGCGCTCGTATCGGTCGTCCTGTTGGCGGGTTTGACCCTGCTTCTCGCTGACATAGATCTCGCGAACGCGGGTCATGAGCGAGAGTCATCCAGTATTAGGGCGATTGTGGGGTCCGTCCGTTCGACGTACCTTAGAGACCCAGACTGGAAACCCATAGACCTAACTCCCTCCAAGGACTTGGCGAGCGCTATTGGGGTCGGCGTTGAGGTACGAGCTAAGGGGAGAGTTCTCTTGAGAGTGGCGCCTACTTCGACTGGCGGCAGTTCGCGGACCGTCCCCGTCACTGTCGCGGGTCGGACCATAGCCACGGCCACGATTACCTTCCCGCAGGGAGGGTTGCTTCCTGAGGAGATCGCTTTTCGGCGCTCCATAGAAAAGTCAGTCGCCCTCGCGGCGGGGCTGGCCTTGCTCGTGGCGCTCGGCGCGTCGCTACTCGGTTCGCGCAAACTCGTTGCTCCAGTCCGCTCACTTACGCTCGCCACCAGGCGGCTAACAGCGGGCGACCGGGCGAGTCGGGTGGGAGAACTTAGGGCCGCGGGAGAGGTGGCCGAACTGGCCGCCGCTTTTGACAACATGGCGGAGAAACTAGAGCGCGAAGATGCGCTGCGCGTAGCGCTCGTCGCTGACTTGGCTCACGAACTGCGCACCCCGCTTTCGGTGTTGCAGGCGCAACTCGAGGCCCTTACGCACGGGGTTGTGGCGCTCGATCACGACGCTATCGCCTCGCTCTCCGAGGAGGTGGGTCAGTTGAGTCGCCTAATCGAGGACCTCCGGGTGCTCTCGGCCGCCGAAGCCGCCATCCTCTCACTCCACCCCGAGCGAGTCGATCTGGCCAGCGTGGTGTCTCACGCGACGGCTCGACTGGCACCTCGCTTTGTTGCGAAGGGCGTCGGCTTGTCGGTCGGACTGACCCCGGCCGAAGTGGAAGGTGATGCTGCAAGACTCGAGCAAGTCGTTGTGAATCTGCTCTCGAACGCTGTCAAGTTCACTCCCCCGGGCGGTATGGTCAGCGTTTCGGTGGACAACGAGGGGGAGTTTCGGCGAATCGTTGTTGCTGACACGGGAAGGGGTATCCCCGCAGTAGAACAGGGAATGGTGTTCGACCGGTTTTTTCGGAGCGCCTCTGCTCGCGACACGTCCGGCACCGGGGTCGGGTTGGCGGTTGTCGCGGCGCTGGTGGCGGCCCACAAGGGTAGTGTGGAACTGGTCAGTTCACCCGAAACCGGTAGTACTTTCACGGTCAAGCTACCGAGAGCATGAATCTCCTGTCGTTAATTCAATAGGGGCAAAATGCCCTCAGTTGCTGGATTCCGTCAACGCTTCCGAGAATCCACACACCCTCCACACGCCCTCCACGGTGCCTCCGCGACGGACCCATGTGATGGGAGTGAACTCTCAACATAGGAGGAATGAAATGAACAAGAAACTTAAGCTTTTGGGGCTCTTAGCCTTTGGCGTAATCGCCGTGCCGGGTACGGCGTTGGCGGCGACACACTTCAACTCGGACCCCATATCACCGGTTCGCCTCGCCGCGGCCAGTGCCGTCACGCCGGCTCAGGGCGACGCGATCGCGCTGAGCGCGGTCGGTGGGGGCAGCGTGCGCAGCATGTCGAGGGAC
>JAKBAB010000087.1 GCA_021815645.1 Actinomycetes bacterium | reverse complement strand
CGCCGATCGGACGCGTCAAGCGACGCCCCTACCGGCCGAGTATTCGACCGACGTCGCTTTCGTGACGTCGCTGCGAGGTCACGAAATAACGCGCTTCTCGAACGTTTTTTATACCGACGCGAAGGGCGATCCCCGCTTCGCCGAACCGGCCCAGCAGATTCCTCAGTACGTACTCGAACCGGTTTTGCGCGAATACGCTGAAGCGCTTCCGTCCGTTTCATTTTTGGACGGGTGGCGGGTTGATCACCTTAGCCAAAGTACGCAGGCCGTCGACGTAGACGTAATTCGTGACGGAGATCGACGACGGCTTTCGGCCCGCTTCGTGGTCGGCTGCGACGGGGCGTCGAGCACGGTACGCCAGCAGTTGGGGATCGACATGGTGGGTCAACGTTCCATCGCGCGTAACTACGGTGTGGTCTTTCGCGCCCCGGGTCTCGCGGCTTCTCTGAGCTTTCGACCGGCTCTGCACTACTGGACGGTGAACCGCGAGACTCCGTCTTATATGGGGCCCGCGGACCAAAACGATGTCTGGTGGCTCCAGGCCACCGCCGTCAGTCCCGCGCTCGACATGGCGAAGATGGACCCCAGGCGCGTTATCTACGGCGCAATCGGCGACGAGAGATCCGTCGAAGTACTAAACGTCGACCCCTGGGAAGCTCACGCCCTCACGGCCGAACGACTCGGTGATGGTCGAGTCTTTCTGGCCGGGGACGCCGCCCACTTGCACAGTCCGATGGGGGCGCACGGTATGAATCAGGGGGTGGGTGACGCCGTCGACCTCGGGTGGAAGCTCGCGGCGGTTTTACGGGGCTGGGCGTCACCAACGCTGTTGGACAGCTACACCGGGGAACGTGGCCCGTTGCACCGTCGCGTCTCCGAGGAAGCCACGCAGAACTACGGACTACTGGCAAACAACTTCGTCCGTCCGGGCCTCGACGACGCCACGGAACTCGGGGAGCGGGACCGCCGCGACGTCGCGCAAGAGATTCAGCGCCTAAAACGGCGAGAGTTTTATAGTCTCGGCTTGGTGCTCGGTCACGCTTACGAAAACTCCCCCATCGTCGTCGAAGACGGTTCTTCGCCCGCGCCTCTCGAGGTCGAGGACTTTACTCCTCGGGTGCGCCCCGGCGCCCGAGCGCCCCACGCGTGGCTCCGCGACGGAACGTCTCTGTTCGACCACTTCGGACCCGATATGACGCTTTTAGTGGTCGACTCTCGCGTCGAACTCGCTCCCCTCGAGAGCGCCGCGGCCCTTCGAGGAGTCCCGATGCGCACGCTGGTCATCGAGGAGCCCGACGTGGTCGCCACGTACGACCGCTCGCTCGCACTGATTCGACCCGACCAGGTCGTGGCCTGGCGGGGCGAAGAGCTGCCCGACGACGTCGAAGCGCTGCTCGACGTCGTTACCGGGCGAAGCGGCCGCGACCACGCCGTGGGTGGTAGCGGTGCCTGATTCTCGGTCTGACGACCTCAAGGGGCCCGACGCGGCGCGTGAACTCCTCGATCAGGTCATTGACTCCTTCGCCAATACGCCCGACGAACGGCTTCGACGAATCGTGACGGCCGCCGTGCGACACGCCCACGCCTTCGTGCGAGAGGTCCAGCCCACCGTCGCCGAGTGGGAGGCGGTACTTGGGTATTTGACGGACGTCGGCCAGATGTGTTCGGCGACGCGCCAAGAGTTCGTCCTGCTTTCGGACGTTTTGGGGCTCTCAATGCTCGTGGAGACCGTCAACGACTCCCGCCGCCCGGGCGCGACCGAATCGACCGTGCTCGGTCCCTTCCACGTAACGCAGTCGCCTCAGCGAGCTACCGGCGAGGACATCTCTGCGCCCGAAACGGGCGTTCCCTGCGTCGTAGAAGTGCGCGTCACTTCTAGCGACGGGGCACCACTCGCGGACGCCAACGTCGATGTTTGGCAGTGCGACGGAGAGGGTTTCTACGACGTTCAAAGGCCGGGCGACGTGCCGCCCGGCACCGGGCGGGGACTCTTCAAGACGGACGAGTCGGGCTATCTCTGGTTTCGTACCGTGGTGCCGAGTTACTACCCGATTCCGACCGACGGTCCGGTGGGAAAACTCTTGGCCGCCGCTCGGCGCGACCCCTATAGACCGGCGCACGTTCATTTCATGGTCCGCGCGCTGGGTCACGAAGACCTGACGACGCACCTCTTCGTCGCCGACAGCCCCTACCTAGACGCCGACGCCGTCTTCGCCGTTCGCCGGAGCCTCGTCGCGGGTTTCGTCGAGGTCCACGACCGCGACGAGGCCGCACGGTTCGAAATGGCTTCGCCGTTTCGACGGGCCCAGATCGAACTGGTGCTTTCGCCTCGGGGCGCAACCGACGGCGCAACCGACGGCGCGACTTCTAACGGTTAACGGGCTTCTTCTCCCTCGAGCGTCCGTCCGCCTTGCGTTGGAACGAATCTATTTTTTGACGAGCAGCGTTCGTTGACGGTCCGTCAGGGAAAGTGAGACCGCCCGGGGCCGAAGTGGTTGTCCACTACAACCCAAGTACCCGACGAGGCCGGGTCGCCGCCCGGATGGTCGTTCGCGCGGGCGAAAGGGAATTAAAGCAACGTCGGGGTGAGGTCACGGTCGAGTTCGCCCTCGGTGTCTAAACTCTGCGCGCCCGCCTAGCGTCACGTGCGCGCGCGACGGCGGCCCGCGCAATTGCCCCCGAAGCCACCGAAGGAAAGGGCCATACGGCGCTCACGTTAATTTCGCACAGAACGTACGTGTCGCGACCAAAACTGTCGATCGGCCCGAAGAGAAAGTCGGCGTCCCAAATAACCGGCAGCGATTCGCGACCTAGCCCTAGAAGGGCGATCATCTGGGGAACCCACTGCGACTCGACACTCTCGCGTAATGCCCGAAATTCCGGGACCTCGGGTCCGCTCCTCACCGAACGCGGTGTCTCGGCGCGCGGCGTGGAGAGGAGTCCGCTCGGCCACTGGCGCGCGAAACCTACGACCTCGTCGTGGCATAGGTAGCAGCGAATCATTCCTTCGACGAGCCGAGGTTGGTACTCCTGATCGACCACAGCGCCTGACCAGGTGAAGTACTCCGCGCAGTCGTCCAAAAAAGAAGCGAGAGTCACCCTCGTGAACTCACCGCCCCCGCGCCGGGCCTCGTATACCTGCACCACGGTCTGCGGTCCGACGACCTGGCCGGCCCCCCCGTCGAGAGTGACTCGCCAAACCCCGAGGCCCCCGTTGCCGCGCGCCTGTTTAAGCACTAGGTTGCCGTGCGAGCTGAGGCGCGCGGGGAAGCGCTCGTTCAGGTCCGCGGGCGACGAGTACACGGCGGTGTCGCATCCCCAGCCGAGGTCGCGAGTGTGAAAGAGTATCTCCTTGGTGCCGAGGGCGGCGATGACTTCGGGGTTGGCCGAAACGTACACGCCCGCCGCGACGGCGTCGCGCAGCACTGCGTCGAGCAGCGCGCGATTGGCCCCGTCTTGTACGGGATTAACCCACACTAAAACGCCGTCGCACTCGAGGATCTCAGTCGCGACGGCGTCGGTGGCTTCGTCGTCGTAAGGAATCGCCACCAGCGTTACGGGCAGCTCCGCGAAGGCCTCGAACAGTGGGGTAAGTTGTCGGTCCACCGGGGGAGTCGGCGAGGGGACCGTGCGATCGCCTCGCCACAGGACGGCGATCCGAACCGGTGATTCGTCGTCGGTCACCTTCTGCTCCCTTTGGTACGTTTCGGGTCCACGAACGTGCTGGCGCCGTCTCTAGCCCAACGTCCGTGGCGTCGTTGTGGCATCGACGTTAGTCCCGCGTTGGAGGTCTCGACGGGAAAGGTCGCGGGCCCCTCGGCGCGTCAGACCCGGGCGGTGTCTTTACGAAAACGCCAGATTGCCCCTACGGTGAAAATGATGAGCCACGCTACGAGGTTCGCGAGCCAGCCCCAGTTAAAAGAACCCTGCACTAAGGGATAGTGAACTAGTTGGTTGAGTCCGTAGAGGGGAGTGTAACTGGCCATAACGCGTAGGGGGTGGGAGAACTGACTGAGCGGAATGAAAAGACCACCGCCGAAGGAGAAGAGCATGAGCGAAAAGCCGATGAGTTGACCGACGTTCTCCGAGGGGAGGAGATAGCCAATAAAGAGACCGTAGGCGGCGAATAGCAGAGAGCCGATCCAGATGGTCGCGCCGGTGGCGATCCACAACGCGAAGGGCATCGACGGCTTGTGCGTAAACATGGCCACGACGTACACGGCGACGATGGCGACGAGGCCGAGGACCAGAGACGTCGCCATCTTCACGGCGATGTACGCGCCCGGCTGTAGTGGGGTAATTCGCAGTTGACGACTCCAGCCCGACAGTCGTTCGACCGAGACGGTCGCCCCGCCGTTGGAGGTTGACAGAATCGCGCCGTATAGGGCCATCGAGATCATGATGAAGGCCGATACGTTACCCTGGCCGACTCGCTCCGAGGCGTAGACCTTGTTGAGGCCAAATATCAAAAAGAAGAATATGGGGAAAGCCACGGTGAATATGACGGTCCGTCGATTACGAAGTTGGCGTCGTAGCTCTAATCGCACGACGGCGAACTTGAAGCCACCCCAGCGGGGGAAGCCTCGATCGCCGTTGAGTGAAGTGGCGAAGGGGGCGCTCACGGAGTGATCGCCTCGCGCTCGTCGTTGGCAGATCGTGAGCGAGTTCCCGTCAGGGCCACGAACGCGTCTTCGAGTCCTCGGGCGGTAATTTCTAGGTCCCGGGCCGTCGTGTGGGTGAGCAGGTGTCGCGCCACGGCGTCGCTGTCCGAACAGTGGATCATGACGCTCGGTCCGTGCACGTCGACGTGGTCCACTCCCGGTAGTGCCGCCAGGGCCGCTTCGTTGGCGTCGGGGTACGTGGCGCGCACCGTACGGCCCGAAGCGAGCGCCTTGACTTCGGCCGCGGTCCCGTCGGCGACGATCTCTCCCTCGCGGATGAGCACGACGCGGTCGGCGTAAGCGTCGGCCTCCTCCAGGTAGTGAGTGGCGAAGACAATTGTTCGTCCCGCGTCGGCGTCACGGCGAATTGCGCTCCAAAAACTTCGACGGCCTTCTACGTCCATGCCCTGGGTTGGTTCATCGAGCAGGAGTAGTTGGGGGTCCGGCAAAAGGGCCATCGCGAAGCGCAGTCGCTGCTGTTCTCCCCCCGAGCACTTGCCCACGAGACGGTCCGCGACCGAAGTCAGTCCGGCGCGCTCCATAACCTCATTCGCCGGACGCGCACTCTCGAAGAGCAGGCCGGTGTACGCCACCGTTTCGGCGACCGTCAGGTCTTTTAGGAGGCCGCCAGTCTGCATCACCGCGGAGACCAATCCGCGCCGGACGGCGTCGAGGGGATCGCGGCCGAAAACCCTCACCTCCCCTCGCGTGGGAACGGACAGGCCGAGCACCATGTCAATGGTGCTGGTCTTACCGGCGCCGTTGGGTCCGAGGAACGCGACAACTTCGCCCGATTCAATTCGAAGGTTGATGTCGCGCACGGCTTGAACCGTCCCGAAGCTCTTGCGCAGTTCAATGAGTTCGATTGCGGGCGGGGACGTTTTTAGTGAGCCCGGAGAAGTGGCCGACGACATCACCGCACCCTATGGCCCACCACGACCGTGGCGCGGAGAATCTGGGGGTTACCTTCGAGACGAACGGTTATCGCGGGTGGTTGGCTTAAAGGCAGTGGGCCCCTTAGCCCCGTCGCGGTTTTGTCGGCGAAACGCGGTCGCGCCGAAACCGCCCGTACTTGATGAGGGGTCATTACACCATAAATTACACGGCGTGGCCGGATCAGGTAGATAAATAAGGGCGTTCCCGACGTGGTCACCGACGCGCCAGAGTGGCGCCGGAGTCAAACGGGCCGGCCGCCCGAGGTGACCGGGCGGATTGCTCTTCGTTGCTCGATAGAGACGTACACCACGGTGAACCTGATTCGTAGGGCCCAACGGTGAGGCGAGGTCGCGGCAATTTCAGAAGGACTCGCTCGAACCGGCCACCACTGGCGCCGTGTGGTGCGCCAGTTTCTTGTCGCGATCTCAAACACTGGGACCAGTTAGGCGAGCGGGGAGCCACTACGGAAGTGACGCTCGAGGTTACGTTGGGGCGTCGAATGGCCAACATTTTGTCCAGAGTTTCCCAGGGCGCCCCGAGAAGGGTTGCCGGAGGCGCCCGCCGACCCTCGGATCTCGCACGCGGAGGCTCCCCTAATTATTTGTTTGGCGCCCTGTCGGATCCGCGCAGTACCGTTCGTAGACGTAGTGTCGGACGGCCATAGCGGTCGACCGAGAATCGAGGTCAGACGATGAAAAGTAGTGCTGGGAGTTCTCCGGACCGGTGCCGAATTACACCGCTTAACCAGGTGGAGCGGCGAACCGTTCAGTCGAAGGGAGCACTGAGGTGACTCAGTACCTCATTTACTTTAATGACGAGTGGGTGACCGAAACCACCGACGAAGGTTGGCAGCAGAGGTCCCGTGACGTTCGAGCAATCGTCGCCGAAATGAAGGCGGCGGGGGTACTGCTGTTCACCGGGGGACTCGACAACGACGCTTCGGTCTTTCACGTGGTTCCTCGCGACGGGGTAGCCGTATTGACGGACGGCCCGTACGTCGAAACGAAGGAGGTTTTCGGGGGTCTCGCCGTCATCGAAGTCCCCGACGAAGCCCAGGCTCGCTACTGGGCTGGACGGGTCGCGG
>JAKBAB010000017.1 GCA_021815645.1 Actinomycetes bacterium | reverse complement strand
CAAGGCAAGAACAACATCGTGGCGTGCTGGACCCAGGCCGCCACCGGTCCCGGCCAGAGCCCCGCGACGAGCGCCACGGCGACGCCCGCGGCCACGACCACACCGGTCGCGATGGGCACCGTGACGCGCGTTGCGTCGAGGTCGTCGTCCCCGTAGAGGGCGAGGATGATGCGCAGGTAGAAGTAGGCCGCCACGGCCGCCGAGAGCAGCGCCACTAGCGCGAGCGCCCCACCACCGGAGTCGATCGCCGCGGCCAACACCACGTACTTGGCGTAGAAGCCAACCGTGAGGGGAGCGCCTAACTGACTGAGCAGCAAGAGGCTCAACGCCCCGCCCAACCAAGGCTGTCGCCGAGCGAGGCCGCGGTAGTACTCAAAATTGTGACGTTCGTCGCCGAGCCCCCCGACCAGGGTCACGACCGCGAAAGTCGCCACCACCACTGGGGCGTAGGTGAGGACGTAGAAAAGCGTGGCCGCGACGCCGCGCGCGCTGGCCGACCAGACCCCGAGCAGCATGAAGCCCGCCTGGTTAATCGAGGAGTAAGCGAGCAGGCGCTTCACGTTTCTTTGCGCGAGCGCGACTACGGCCCCCACGACGCAGGTCAAAACCACCATGACGAAGAGGAGGGGTCGCCAGGTGTCGAGCTGGGTCCCGAGGCCCGACACCACCACTCGCAACAGCGCGGCGAAGGCGCCCACCTTAACGATGGAGGCCATGACCCCGGTGACCGGTGTGGGGGCCCCCTCGTAGACGTCGGGCGACCAGAGGTGAAAGGGCACGGCCGCGACCTTGAAGGCGAAGCCCACGAGCAGCAGCGCGCCGCCCGCGTAGAGCAGTCCCGGTCGCAGTACGACGTTGGCCCCGAGGAAGTACGAGATCGTAGAGAGGTTGGTCGAACCGGTCGCGCCGTAGAGAAGGGCCGCGCCGTAGATGAATAACGCCGAAGCGAACCCGCCGAGGAGGAAGTACTTAAGGGCGGCCTCCGACGACGCCGAACGGTGACGGTCGAAACCGACCAACACGTAGAGCCCGATCGAAAGGATTTCGAGTCCGAGGAAGATCACGATGAGGTCGTTGGCCTCCACCATGAGCAGGGCCCCGGCGCTCGCCGCCAACGCGAGGACGTGAAAGTCGGCCCCCCGGTGCCCTTCCCTACGGGCCCAGTCGTGCGCGACCAGTGCGCTCAAGATGACCGCCACCGCCACCGCGACGTTACCCACGACCGAAAATCCGTCGAGGACGACGGCGTGGGCGACCGTCGTCGTCGCGCCGTGGACGTCGATGTAGCGCCACTGCAAGAAGGCGTAAACGAGCGTCGCCACACCCGCGGCGACGCTCACCGTGGTCGCCGCCACGAGGGCGACGGTCCTCGTCACCAGCGCACTAGCGACGAGTAACACCAGAGACGCGCCGAAGAAAGTCAACACCGGCAACAGCGCGAGGTAGTGAATCGAGGGCACGGCCACGCTCACTTGTTCACCCC
Source organism: Actinomycetes bacterium (assembly GCA_021815645.1). Classification (GTDB taxonomy): domain Bacteria; phylum Actinomycetota; class Acidimicrobiia; order Acidimicrobiales; family RAAP-2; genus RAAP-2. Next base: position 29,478 of record JAKBAB010000017.1, on the reverse strand, counting down.
GGCCGGCGCGACGTGCTCAATCAGTTGGTGCACGGAGGGGGTAATTTTTTCGAGCACCGGGCGGGGAAAGACGCCCAGTGCGACGATCAGTACTACCACGGGCACCAGGACCCACCGCTCGGCGGTGGTGGCGTCGGCGAAGTCGCCGTTGTCGCCCCGACTGGGACCGTGAAAGACTCGTTGGTAACTCCACAGTAGGTAGGCGGCCGCGGCGGCGACCCCCAGCGTGGCGACGGCGGCCCACCACACGTGGGTAGCGAAAGTGCCAATCAAAATCAGGTACTCACTCACGAAGCCCGATAGTCCCGGCAAGCCGATTGAGGCCATCATGACCAGCGTGAATAGTGCGGCGAGCACGGGCGCGGGGCCCTGCAGACCGGCGAGGTCGGCGATCTGGTACGTGGCGCGGCGACGTTCGATGAAACCGACGAGGAGGAAAAAGCCGACCGTGATGACGCCGTGGTTGAACATCAGCAACACCGCCCCCACCGCGGCGATCTGCGAACCCGACACGACGCCCAAGGTGATAAAGCCCATCTGAGCCAACGAGGAAAAGGCGATCAACCGTTTGAGATCGGGCGTCGCGCAGGCGACCAGTGATCCGTAGAGAATGGCGACGACGGCGAGGGTCATGACCACGGGCCGCGCGTCGGCGAGCGCCAAGGGAAACAGCCCCACCGCGAAACGCAGCAAACCGTAAGAGCCCAACTTCGCCAGCAGGGCCGACAGTTCAATCGAACCGCCGGTGGGGGCTTCGGCGTAGGTGAGGGGTGACCACGTGTGCAGCGGCCAGAGCGGGGATTTAACGGCGAAGGCGACCGCGAAGGCGGCAAAGAGCCACAACGCCACGCCGTGGGTCATGGGGGTGTGAGCGAGGGCCGAATAGGAAAAGGTGAGCGCTCCGCCGGTTTCGTGCTGGTGGAGAAAGCCCAGGTAGAGAGTGCCCACGAGCAGCGACGACGACCCGGCGAAGGTGTAGACGAAGAACTTCAGGGCCGCGCGCGCGCGCTCGGCGCCGCCCCACTGGGCGACGATGAAGTAACTCGGCACGAGGGTCAACTCGAAAAAGATGAAGAACTCGAGCACGTCGTGACTGAGAAAGCTCGCCATCGTGAAGGAGGTGAGTAACAGCATCCACGTGACGAAGCTCGCTTCGCGGCGCCGTTCACGCGCACCCACCAGAGCGAGGAGCAAGACGAGTGACGTGAGCACCACTAGCAACAGTGAGACGCCATCGAGGGCGACGTCGTAGGCCAGTCCGAGGGGCGCTGACAGAACGTGGCGGGTAGCGAAGTCGATGGTCGCCGCGCCCTTCACGTGGGGGTTGTAAAGAACCGCAACCACGATCGAAAGAACCGTTTCGATCGCCGCCGTCGCTACCGCGACCTGATAGGAGCGGCCCTCGCGACGCCGTAGCCCGAGGGCCAACCCCGCGCCCACGAGGGGCGCCACGATGAGCACGGCGAGGTAGGCCGACGAGTGCATCGCCTAGCCCACCCTCGCGACTAGGTAGACCACCACGACCGACAGGCCCAGCACCATAGCGAGCGCGTACTGGCGCGCGAAGCCCGACTGCGCCTTGCGCAACCCCTCGGCGCTACGGCGCAGCGACACGGCGACCCCCGTCACCGCCCCGTCGATAATTCGCGGCTCAACCACGTCGTTCGCTACGCGCGCCGCCCGCGTGAGGGGACGACCGATGACCGCGTCGTAGCCGTCGTCCCAGTGCCACACGCGAGCGAGGAAGGGTGACTCGTAACGAACCGAGGCGGAACGATCGCGCCAAATCGAGTACGCGGCCACCACGCCGATGATCGCGGCCGCGACGTCCACGACCGCGAGGCCCCACGCAGTGAGCGACGACGCGGCCGCGACCGGCGTGACGTAACCGAACGTCGGAGTGAGAAATCCAGCGAGGGAGTTGGCGTGGGCCCACGGCAAATTGAGCACGCCGCCGACGGCGGCGAGAACCGCCAAGACCACCAGCGGCACGGTCATCACCCAGGGCGACTCGTGGGGATCGTGACCGTGAGTGACTTCCCGGAACCGTTCTCGCCCCCGAAAGGTGAGCACGAACAGCCGGCTCATGTAGTACGCGGTCAACACCGCCGTGAGGACCGCGAGCGCCCACAAGATGCGGTTGTGGCGATAGACCTCAGTCAGAACGTCACCCTTAGCGAAGAAGCCCGCGAAGGGTGGCACGCCGGATATGGCCAACCACGCGACCACGAAGGTCGGGTAAGTCAGTGGTAAGTAGCGCGCGAGTGCGCCCATGCGTCCGAGGTCTTGCTCCCCGCCGAGTGAGTGAATCACCGACCCGGCGCCTAAGAAGAGCAGGGCCTTGTAAAAGGCGTGCGCGACCATCAGGAAAATCGCCGCGGCGTAGGCCCCCACCCCGACCGCCAGGACCATGTAACCAATCTGGGAGACCGTCGAAAAGGCCAAGACCTTTTTGATGTCCCTTTGGGCGGTGGCGATCGTCGCCGCGACGAAGGCCGTCGCCGCGCCGATGAGGGCAATGGTCGCGCGACCGTCGGGGGACATGGCGAGTACGGGGGACATGCGAACCAACAGGTAGACCCCGGCGGTCACCATGGTCGCGGCGTGAATGAGCGCCGACACGGGCGTGGGGCCCTCCATGGCGTCGGGTAACCAGTTGAACAGCGGAATCTGCGCGCTCTTGCCCGTCGCGCCGAGTAGGAGCGCCAAAACGGCCAACGTCGCAACCGTCGGCGACAAAGTACCGGCGCGGTGAAAGACGTTGAGGTAGGTCAGGGTGTGGGTGCGAGAGAAGATTAGGAACATCGCGAGCAGCAGCCCAACGTCGCCCACCCGGTTATAGAGGAACGCCTTCTTTCCCGCGGAGGCGGCCGCGGGACGTTCGAAGTAGAAGCTGACGAGCCAGTACGAGCAGACCCCCACGCCCTCCCACCCGACGAAGGTCAGGACCAAGTTATTCGCGAGCACGAGCACCAGCATCGAAAAAACGAAGAGGTTGAGGTAGATGAAGAACTTGCGGTAGTCACGCTCGCCGTGCATGTAGGCCGTTGAGTAGAGGTGTATCAGCGCGGAAATGCCCGTAACGAACAGGCACATCGTCACCGACAACGGGTCGACCAGTAGGGCCGCCGGGACGTGAAGGGGGCCCACGGGTATCCAGTTAAAGAGGTGAACCGTGATTTCGCGGTGACGATCGTGAAGGAGCGACAACGTAACCGCGACGGTGGCCGCGAAGCTAGCCGCGACGGCGGTGGTCGCGACACTACCCACGAGCCGTTCGCTGACCCGACCACCGAGTAACCACAGCGCCAAGGCCCCCACCAGGGGTAACAGAACGATGAGCGTGGCGAGGTGTCCCATCTCAGCCCTTGAGTTCCGTAAGGTCGTCGACCGACGTCGACGACCGTCGCCGAAAAACGCTCACCACGATGCCCAGCCCGACGGTCACTTCGGCCGCCGCGACGACCATGACGAAAAAGACGCTGGCCTGCCCGGCGATATCGCTCAACGTCCGCGAAAAAGTCACGAAAGTCAAATTCACGGCGTTGAGCATGAGTTCTAGGCACATGAACATGATCAGCGCACTTCGCCGCGTGAGCAGCCCGTAGGCGCCGACGGCGAACAGGAGAGCGGCCAAGACTAAGTACCAAGCGGCCGGAACATTCACGACGGCGACCCTTCTTCGGACGGCTCTCGTCGAGCCAACAAAACCGCGCCGACGACCGCGATGACGAGCAGCGCGGCCGTCGCCTCAAAGGCGAATAGGTACGTGGTAAAGACCGCCGTGCCCAGCTGGTGAACGTTGCCGGCCCCCGAGGCCAGGGGGTGACCCGAGACCGACGGTGCGCCGGTCACCCAGTGCGAGCGCCACATCAGCGCGACGAGTCCCGCAACGGTGATAGCGACCCCCACGGCCGCGAGCGCGCGCTGGCCAATCAGGGGCTCGAGTGAAACGACCCGGGTCCGGTCGACACCGAGGAACATGATCACGAATAGAAAGAGCACGACGATCGCTCCGGCGTACACGATGATTTGCACCGCGGCCAAAAAGTCGGCCGACTGCGCGACGAAGGCGACGGCGACCCCGAAGAGCGTGGTGATAAGACTTATCGCCGCGTGCACCGGGTTCTTCACCGTGATTACGGCTACGGCGCCGGCCAAGATGAGCACGGCCGCGCTGGCGAAGACGGCCTCGCTGGCCAGCGCGTAGGTGACGGCCACCGTCACTTCTCCCCCCGGCGGCGAGCGACGCGGGCCCGCACTTGGGCCAATGCCCCGGCGAGGCCACGCTGGTCGGCGAGAACGTCGACACTCTGGAGGTGGCGATAAAAGGCGCGACGTAGAGACTTCGTACCAGTGGCGTCGTCGTCACGCGACTCGCTTTGGCCACCTTCGGGTGCGCGAACCCCGACACCTAACTCCCCCGTCCACTGAACGACCCCCTCGTAGGCGGCCTCCCCCGAGGGGGCGGTGGCGCGCATCCACCCCCCGGTCATCTCGGCCTCACCGTCGCGCCAGTCCTCCCAAGGCAGTCGCTGCGGGAACCCCCGATCGTCGACGACCAGTTCCGTTTTGGTGTATATCGCGTCGCTCCGATTGGTGAAGGAGAACTCGAACATCTTGGACTCGGTAATCGCCTGCGTCGGACAGGCTTCGACGCACAAGTCGCAGTGAATGCACCGTAAGTAGTTGATCTCGTAGACGTAGCCGTAACGTTCACCGGGACTGACGGGGTGATCGGGGGGATTGTCGAGACCACGGACGTGAATGCAGTTAACGGGACAGGCCCCCGCACACAGTTCGCAGCCGATGCACTTTTCCATCCCGTCCTCGTAGCGATTTAGGACGTGACGACCGTGTTGGCGGGGCTGCTTGGGCCGTTTGGCCTGGGGGTAACTGACGGTCACCGGCGGACGCGCCAGGTGACGCAGCGTCAGGGAGAAACCGCCGAAGAACCTAAGGGGCCGGCTCACTGCTCCACCTCGTCACTACTGGCCCGCAACACTTCACCGGGCAGCGGTCGGCGCCCGACCGGAGCGAGCACCGATCGGGGACCGCCCTCGCGCGCGACCCCGCGCTCGAAGGCGGTCGCGAGGGCGACCGACGCCATAAGGACCACCGCGGCCATCACGAGACCCCAGGCCGGCTTGATGAGAAAGCCGGCCACCACGAGCATCCACCCCAGACTGAGCGGAATGAGGCGCTTCCACCCGAGGTCCATGACCTGGTCGTAGCGAAAGCGCGGTAGCGCCGCGCGAAACCAGATGAAGCACCAGCAGAAAAAGACGGTCTTGGCGACGAACCAGATGATGGGAAATACCCAACGCAGGTGAGACACCGGTGGCACCCACCCGGCCGGCCCGCCGAAAAAGAGCGTGACGATGATGGCCGACATCGTGATGGTGTTCATGAACTCGGCTAAGTAGAAGAGCGCGAAACGGAGCGAGGAATACTCGGTGTTAAAGCCGCCCACCAGTTCACTTTCGGCCTCCACGACGTCGAAGGGGGGACGGTTGAGCTCGGCGGTAATGGCCATCCAAAACACGACGAAGGGCACGACCCCCAGACGGATGACGTTCCAGTGCCAGATACCGTCGGCCTGCGAAGTGACGATGTTGTGGGTTGAGAGCGAGCCAGTGACCAAGATGACCGTCACGATCGTGATCCCGAGGGCCGCCTCGTAGGAGATCATCTGGGCGCTCGCACGCACGGAGGACAGCAACGGGTACTTAGATCCCGACGCCCAGCCCGCCAACATCACCCCGTAGACCGAGATACCCGACATCGCGAGCATGACGAGGATTCCCACGGGGGGGTTGGCGATCTGGAGCATCACGGGGTGCCCGGCGATCGTGAGAGTTCCCCCGACGGGCACGATCGAAAAGGTCACCAGCGCTGGTACCAGGGAGAGGTAGGGGGCGAGTTTAAAAACGAATCGGTTGGCTTCGGCGGGGATGAGATCCTCTTTGAAGAAGAGTTTGATTCCGTCGGCCAGCGTTTGGAGAATGCCGAAGGGGCCCCAGCGCTGAGGACCGATTCGGCTCTGCATGTCGGAGATCGCCTTGCGCTCGAACCAGATCATTAACGTCACCGAGCCCATCAGCACCGCGAAGCCCACGACGACGCGCACGAGCACGATGAGCAACACGACACCGGTGACGCCGTGGTGGTACAGGGGATCGATCGAGGCCAAACTCACGTTGTGGCCAACTTAACTTGGCTGTAGAGCGCCTCGGGTTCGTAGAGCCCGCTGGCGGGGCAGTTACCGTCCTCGTCGAGGAGTGACGCACTGAGTTCGATAGTGCCCCGGGGTGTCTCGTCGTCGAGGACGACCCGGACGGTGACACTCGTTCGCGAACTCGCGACCCGCACCGAATCTCCGGTCGCCAGTCCGAGCCGATCGAGGTCGAAGTGGTTGAGCGTAGCGCTCGCGGGCGCGACCAGCGGTCGCAAAAATGGCGAACCTTGGACGGCGACGCCGCGGTCGTAGAGACGGCGCGATACGCGCAGCGCGAGCGCGTAGGCGTCCCGAGCCGGCGTGGCCACTACGGCCCCGCCCATCACGTCCGCGAGCGCCGGTGCGCTTGGTGCCGGCGCGCGCGTGGGGTTCACCGCTTCGAGGGATCCGGCCAGTTCACCGTTCACCGCCGAGTTGATTGAGCGCACGCCGGGAAAGGCCATCGGGTCGAAGGGCGCTCGCACGACGTCGGTGAAGGGACGACGGGCCAACAGTCCGTCGCTCGCGCCGTCGTTGAGGACCGTGAGTGTCGGGTAGCCAGTTGTCGCTTCGATGACGCGCGCCGTCTCTTCCACGGACGAAAGGGCGAGATCACCGCCGCAGGCCGCCGCCAGTTCGCCGGCGATGGCGACGTCGCTCCACGCCGAACCGGGGGCCACGATTTTTGGGGCTACGGCACTGACCCTTCCTTCTAAATTGGTCACGGTCCCGAGTCGTTCGTGTTGAACGCTGGCGGGCAACACCACGTCGCAGTACTCGAGCGTCGCGCCCCCGTGGCCCGTCACCGCGACCACCTCTCCGGCGGCCAACGCTTCGCGGGCGCCGGTGTCGTCGAGGACATTGCCCAAGAGACAGCCCCCCACGAGCAGGAGTGCGCGCTGCTCGCCGGCGCGCATCGCGCGCAGTTGGGCTAGTGCGTCGCGTCCGCCGGTTCCGGCACGAAAACCGCCCCCCGGAATCAGTCCCGGGCCCCAACCCATATCGAGCGCGCCGGCAACGTTGGCCCGTCGTAGGGCGGGCAGAAAGGTGGCCTCGGGGTAGCGTTGTGCGAAGGTGCGCAGCGCGGACTCGATGACTGCGGGGTCTTCGGCGAGATTCGCCCGTCCCACCACGAAAACGACGCCGGCCCCCCGATCGCCCAGCCGGTCCCGGACCCGGGACAACGCCTCCGCAGTGACCAGTGAGTCCTTCGAGAGCGTTCGCTCGCGATTAGCGATCGCCTCGGCGACGAGGTGCGCCTCACCGGGTCGCACGGCGAGTCTCTCCGTGGCCAATGGAGCCAGCGCGCTAGGTCCAAAGGCGAACTCGACCAGGGTCGTCGTGGTGCGCGCAACCCCGTCGCGCAGTCGTAAGTAGAGGACCGGCAACTCTTCTCGTAGGTCCCCGCAGAGCGTCACGAGGACGCGCGCGCGCGACGCTTGGGCGATCGTGGCGCGCGGCAACGCCTGGAGGAGCCCGCCGTCGAGGCCATCGCCGTATTGGGCGTCGAGGTTCTCACTGTGCAGTACCTCGCGCACGAAGCGACCCCACGCGAAGGCCCCCTCATTGGTGAGTGCGGCCCCGCCAATAGCGCCCACCCCACCGGTTACTTCAGCCGCGTTTCCTAGAATCTCCGCGGCGCGCGTGAGCGCCTCGCTCCACGAGGCCGCGCGCAGTACGCCGTTCTCGCGCACCAGGGGTTCGCGGATCCTCGTCGCCGAGCTCAGGGGGTCGGCGCTCGCGTCATTGCCGTCGACCGAGTCGAGGCTAAAGCGTCCCTTGTCACAGAGCCACCCCTGGTTGACCGGTTCACTGTCTAGACCCAGTACGCGCGTGAGGCGATTACCCGACGACTGCACGGCGACGCGACAGCCCACCGCGCACGTCGTACAGGTGCTTTCTACTTGATCGAGGTCCCACGGTCGGGCGCTAAAGCGGTACGGCTTGGCGGTCAGGGCGCCCACTGGGCAGATCTGCACGGTGTTACCGGAAAAGACCGAGTCGAAGGGTCGACCGGGGGCGGGAGCGACCTCAATATTCTCGCCCCGTCCGGCGAAGGCGATTTCGCTGTCGCCCGCCACCTCGGCGCTAAAGCGCGTGCAACGCGCGCACTGGATGCACCGCTCGCGGTCGAGCATCACTAGGGCGCCGATCTCGATGGGCTTAGCGAAGTGGCGTTTTTCTTCCACGAAGCGCGACTCGCCCGAGCCGTGCGTGACGGCCTGGTCCTGGAGGGGGCACTCACCGCCCTTGTCGCACACCGGACAGTCGAGGGGGTGGTTGGCCAGGAGGAACTCGAGCACCCCGTCTTGCGCCTTCTTTACTTTGTCAGAGTCGGTGACCACGCCCATGCCCTCGCTGACGCGGACGTAACAGGCCGGCTGCAGCGTCGCTCCGCGCGGTCCGTCAACTTCGACGAGGCACATGCGACAGACCCCCACGGGTTCCATCCGCGGGTGGTAACAAAAGCGCGGGACGTAGACCCCGGTACGACCGACGGCCTCGATTACGAGTTCGCCCACCGGTACCTCGAGGGCTCGACCGTTGACCGTTATCGAAACGGTTTCCACCGACTCACTCACCGCAGGGCCTCCGTCGGGTAAGGGCAGCCCCCGTGCGCCACGTGACGAGCGAACTCATCGGGGAACATCGAAATTGCCGAATTGACCGCGGAGGGGATGGAGGAACCGAGCACACAGATCGTGGTTTGCTGGGGTGGCCACCCTAGACCGGGCGCGATGTTATCGCACAGGTCGAGCAACAGCGCTAGGTCCTCGTGGCGACCGCCGCCGTGTTCGAGTCGGTACATCGCGCGCTCGATCCACCCCGAACCCTCGCGACACGGCGTGCACTGCCCGCAGGACTCGCGAGCGAAGAACTTCGTAATCCGCCACGCGGCGCGCACGACGCAACTCGTTTCGTCGAGCACGACAACCGAGCCGGATCCGAGCATCGAGCCGTGCGCCGCAACCTCATCTTGCCCGAGCGCCACGTCGAGGTGTTCGGGGCCAAACCAGGGCGCCGAGACTCCACCGGGAATAATCGCGCGAACTTCGGCGCCCCCGATGACCCCGCCGCCCCAGGCCGGATCGTAGATCAAGTCGCGAAACGTGCTCTTGGCCATCTCCACCTCGTAGACGCCCGGGCTATTCACCCGTCCCGCGAGGGCGAAGAGGCGCGTCCCGCTGGAGCGACCGACGCCCAGTGCGGCGAAGGCGGCTCCCCCGTGGATCATTATCCACGGCAAGTTCGACATCGTCTCAACGTTGTTAACGACCGTCGGCGCACCGTAGAGTCCGTGGACGGCGGGAAAGAATGGGGGCTTGATTCGCGGGAAGCCCCGCTTGCCCTCGAGGGCTTCGAGGAGCGCGGTCTCTTCGCCGCAGATGTAGGCGCCGGCGCCGGGGTGCACGACGACGTCGAGCGAGAATTTCGAGTCGAAGATGTTTCGACCGAGCGCCCCGTGGGCGTACGCGTCATTAACGGCCTGTTGAACTCGCTCGAGCCCGAGGGCGAATTCGCCGCGCACAAAAATAAAGGCCCGCGTGACCTGGAGTGCGTAGGCGGCGATTACTACGCCCTCGATCAGTTGGTGGGGGTCGCGCTCGAGGAGAAAGTGGTCCTTAAAGGTCGCCGGCTCCGACTCGTCGCCGTTGACGACTAGGTAGGTCACCTCGGCGGCGCGCAACATCTGCCACTTGCGCCCGGCGGGAAAGCCGGCACCCCCGCGGCCGAGCAGCGAGGCTTCGTCGACCTGGGCGACGACGTCGTCGGGGAACATAGTGAGCGCTCGGCGCAGACCCTCGTACCCGCCGGTCGATAGGTAGCGCGCGAGGGTGTAAGAGTCCTCGTAACGCGCGCGCGCCGTAACAATCGGTACGCCGCTCACGAACTGGCCCCCTTCACGTCGTTGGCTCGTCGTTCGCGCGCTTCTCGTGCGACCCGACGTTCTAGCGCAATCTCTTCGCTCGAAGAGCGCAGGCCCCCGCTGCGCCTGACGCGCACCAGCGTCCCGTGGCGCGGAATGTCGTGGTCGCGCGCGCCCGCGCGCAGTTCGTCGACCAGTTCGTCGAAGGCCGCGACCGTCGTGGTGCGCACGAAACGGTGATTCACGCTCACGCACGGGGCCCGATCGCAATCGGCCAGGCACTCGGTCTCTTCCAACGTGAAAAGCCCGTCGTCGGACGTCGCCCCGACTTCCGCACCGAGGGCCCGTCGCGCGTGGTCGAGTAGCTCACTCGCTCCCCCCAAGAGACAGGCGATGTTCGTGCACACACCCACCACGTAGGTGCCCACTGGCTCCAAGTGAAACATGTCGTAGAACGAAGCCGTCCCGCGCACGTCGGCCGGGGTCGTTCCCGTCAATTCGGCCACCTCTTCAATTCCGGCTTCGCTGAGGTAACCGTCCTGCTCTTGAGCAAGGTGCAGCAGGGGCAACATCGCCGAACGGGCGTGCGGGTAGAGGGCGATGGTCTCCTCGGCGCGCTGGCGCAGGTCGACGCGAAAGTGGCTCACCGATCGACCTCACCCATGATGGGATCAACCGAGGAGATGACGGTGATGGCGTCGGAGAAAGACCCCCCGCGCATCAACAGGGGCACCGCCTGGAGGTTAACGAAACTAGGCGCGCGCACGTGAAGTCGGTACGGGGTCGCTCCCCCGTCGGACACGAGGTAACAGCCCAACTCTCCGCGGGGCGATTCCACGGCACTGTAAACCTCGCCCGCCGGAACGTGAAAGCCCTCGGTGAACAGCTTGAAGTGGTGAATGAGGGCTTCCATCGACTCGTCGATTCGGGCCCGCGGCGGCGGCGTGACCTTAGGGTCCTGACTGCGATAGTCACCGCGGGGCATGTTCGTCACGCACTGGCGAACTATACGAATCGACTCACGGATTTCGTTCAGGCGAATCGAGTAGCGATCGAAATTGTCCCCGTAGGTTCCGACGATGACGTCAAAGTCGACTCGGTCGTAGAACAGGTACGGCGTCGCCCGACGGAGATCCCAGGGCACCCCCGTCGAACGCAGGATTGGGCCGGTGACGCCGAGCGCGAGGGCCTCTTCGGCCGTGATCGGGGCGACGCCCACCATTCGGTTTCGAAATATCGGCTGACCGGTGAGCAGTTCGTCGTACTCGAACGTCCGCTCGTGGACGGTGTCGCAGATAACCGTTACGTCGTCCTCCCATCCGTCGGGCAGGTCGGCCGCCACGCCGCCGGGGCGCACGTAGTTGAGATTCATTCTCAGCCCGGCGGTTTTTTCAAAAAAGGCGAGGATCAACTCTCGCTCGCGAAACCCGTAGATCATCATCGACGTCGCGCCGAGGTCCATGCCGTTCGTGGCTAGCCACACCAGGTGGGACGCGACGCGATTGAGCTCGGCCATCATCATGCGGATCCACGTGGCGCGAGGGGGCACGTCTAGACCGAGCAGTTTCTCTATCGCCATCGAATAACCCAGCTCGTTAGCGATTGGACTGAGGTAGTCCATTCGCGTGACGTTGGTACCACCTTGCGCGTAAGTGAGAACTTCGGCCGTCTTCTCCATGCCGGTGTGCAGGTAGCCAATAATCGGTTTCGAACGCAACACGAACTCGCCGTCGAGTTCGAGCATCAGACGCAGTACGCCGTGCGTCGAGGGGTGCGCCGGGCCCATGTTGATGACCATCGTCTCGTCGTCACGCCGCTCGACGTCTACGTCCTTGGGGTCGAGGGTCAGGTCGTTGGCGCGCAACACCGCACCGAGTTCGCGCCCCAGTTCGTCCACCGACGTCTCGCTCCGACTCATCAAGCCCTGGGCCCCTTCGGAGGTCTCCACGGTCAGCCGCTCGAGCCGGTCGGTCACGCGCACGTTCGAGTCGTTCATCTCGGACCCGGCGACGATTTGAACTGGACGGGCACGCGACCGACCGCGTAGTCCTTACGTAGGGGGTGCCCCTCCCACTCTTCGGGCATGAGAATGCGCGTGAGGTCGGGGTGACCGTCGAAGAGGACCCCGAAGAGATCGAAGGCCTCGCGCTCCATCGCCTCGGTACCCGGGTAGAGATCAAAGAGCGAGTCCACGCGCGGCGACTCGTCGCCGGCCTGCACGCGCACCCGTACGCGCTGCACCTTGGAGAGACTAAGTAGATTGACGACCACCTCGAATCGCGTGGCGACTACGCCCTCGGGTAGCGCACGGTGAGGGAACGCCAGGTAGTCCACCGCGCACAGGTCGACGCACATCTCGAAGTCGTCCTCGCGTAGGGCACCGATCAGGTCCCGGTACCGCTCGCGCGTTGGAAAGCACGCGAGGTCACAGGCCAGTGCGTCACTGGTGACGACGCCCGGGGGGGCCTTGGGGGGAAGGGAGATCACCTCGGCGTGCCCACCCTTACGGTCACGGGTGACTCCGGAGTCCAACTGGGCGCGCTGTCCACGTGGGTGGGGCGCCCTTCGGCGCGTCGCTTCATTATTTCGCCCGTTCGAATCTGCTCGTGCAATGTCAAAATCGCGTGCATCAGCGTTTCGGGACTCGGTGGGCAGCCCGGCGCGTAAACGTCGACCGGCACTATCTGGTCGACGCCCTGGACGATGGCGTAGTTGTTAAACAGGCCACCCGACGAGGCGCACACGCCCATTGAAATAACCCACTTCGGCTCCATCATCTGGTCGTAGACCTGACGTAGGACCGGGGCCATCTTCTGCGAGACCCGACCGGCCACGATCATCAAATCGGCCTGACGAGGGGAGTTGCGAAATACCTCCATGCCGTAGCGAGCGAGGTCGTAGTCGGCCGCGCCGGCGGCCATCATCTCAATCGCGCAGCACGCCAGTCCGAAAGTCGCGGGCCAAACTGAAGCGCGACGGGCCCAGCGCACCAGGTCTTCGACGGGGGCCGTAAGAAAGTTGTGCTGGAGGTCTTCGAGCGCCACTAGGCCACCACGTCCGTCGTCGGCTCTGCTCCGATTCGACGAATAGTCGACTCCGAGGTACGCGCGGGCATTCCCGCGACGAGGTGCTGCAGGGGGCCCCAAGTGAGGGCGCCCTCGCTGACCAAAAAGAGCAAGGCCGCGAAGACGGTGAAGGAAAAGACGAGCACTTCAATTAGCCCGAATAGTCCCAGCTGGCGAAAGACGACGGCGAAGGGGTACATAAAAACAACTTCGATGTCGAAGATGACGAAGATCATCGCGACCAGGTAGAAACGGACCGGAAAGCGCGACGGCGGCTCGATTTCGGGCACGATTCCGCACTCGTAGGGCGCCAGCTTCGCGTCGCTCGGGCGAACCCGCGGCGCGAGTTTGGCCGAGGCCACGAAGGAACCCGAAGCGAATATCACCCCGAGGATTAATAGCCCCAGTAGGGGGAGGTACTGGTCCACGTTCATCATTTCTACCAGACGCCACGTCACCGCTTTCGCCGGCGCGAGATTCGCACCCCCGTGAGTACTTCGGGTGCGCCGTTAGGCTGAGGCGGTGCAATCTCTCGCTGACGTACTCGAGTGCGCCGAGACCTACGACGTCGTCGTCGTGGGCGCCGGTCCGAGCGGCTCGGCCTGCGCGTACTGGCTCGCCGCCGCCGGTTGGCGCGTGTGCGTGGTGGAAAAGAAGCGTTTCCCTCGGGAGAAGACGTGCGGTGACGGCCTCACCCCCCGCGCGGTGTACCAGCTCTCCGAGATGGGTCTCGCCGACGAATTGGCCGAACGAGCCCACCGCTACCACGGACTGAGGGCCTTCGGATTCGGGGCCTCGCTCGAAATGAACTGGCCGGCCCACCCCATCTTCCCCTCTTACGGCTACACCATTACCCGTTTCGACTTAGACGGACTGGTCGCCCAACGGGCCGAGGGGGCCGGCGCCGCAGTGGTGGTGGGCGCTGAGGCCACCGAACTCTACGACGCCACCGACGGCGCTCCCGGTCAACTACGCGGCGCCGCCGGAGTCGTCGCTCACGACAAGAAAAGCGGCGCAAGCGGCGTGGTGCGCGGCCGCTACCTCGTCGTCGCCGACGGCCAGAACTCGCGACTCGGCCGCGACCTCGGCGTTACGCGTAACCGCGACTGGCCACTCGGGATGGCGCTGCGCGGTTACTACCGCAGTGATCGCCACGACGAACCTTGGATTGACTCGCACCTCGACATCCGCGACAGCCACGGCGACGTCGTACCCGGATACGGATGGATATTCCCCTTGGGCGACGGTCGCGTCAACGTGGGCGTCGGGCTCCTATCGACCCACGGAGCGTGGAAAGGCGTCAACACGACGAAACTCCAAGAGCACTTCGTGCGCCAGGTGGGCGACGCGTGGGGGTTGAGCGAAGCGACTAGTTGCGGAGCACCGACGGGGGGCCGTCTACCCATGGGGCTATCTATGGGCCCACGGGTCGGGGCCAACACCTTGACCATTGGCGACGCCACCGCCACGGTCAACCCCTTCAACGGCGAGGGCATCGCCTACGGCTACGAGTCCGGTCGACTGGCTGCGGGCGCGGTCGCCGAGGCTCTAGTAACCAAAGACGCGAGCGCGCTCGCCCTCTACGACGAGCGGCTCCAGAGCGCCTACGGCGACTACTACCGGGTCGCGCGCGCCTTCGTGCGCCTCATCTCCGAGCCCCGAATGCTCGCGGCCTGCGTCGGGACGGGACTGCGCGTGGCGCCGGTGATGAATGAACTACTCGCGATCATGGCCAATTTGATGAACCACGACGAGCGCGGACCGGCCGAAGTCGCCTACCGGGCGATGACGCGCCTCGCCCAAATCGTCCCCGAACGGGCCTACGAACTCCTGCTCGGTGAACGGGCGGCGCGTTAGCGCGAAGAGCTAGGAGATCACGCGAACCAGGGCGCCGGTCTTCGCGTTCAGCTCCGTCACCGTGTTGGCGCCCATGTTGGCGATCCAAACGTCGTAACGAGAAACCGTCACCGCGCAGGGCGCGTTAAAGCCGTCGCGCCGCGACGACAGAACGCGTACGAGCGCGCCGCTCTTCGAGTTCAACTCCGTGACCGAGTCACCGCTTAAGTTGGCGATCCACACGTGTCCGCCACCGATAGCCAGTCCCAGCGGCGTCTTTAGTCCGTCGGCCCCGGCGCGCACTACGCGAAGCACGCGACCACTCGACGTGCTCACCTGCGAGACGGCGCCCGCCGGTCCGTTTTGTTGCACGCCGCCACTAGCCACCCAGAGCGAACCACCGGCAACCGCCATAGCGTTGGGGCCAAAGAAGCCGTCGTGCGGCCCGGAAATAACGCGTACGGCTTTAGCGTTTACGGCACTCAGTTCGGTGACGGAGTTACCCGAATTGTTCGCCACCCACACGTGGTGGTCCGCGAGCGCTACGGCGATCGGTCCGTCGAGACGCGCGTCACGGGCACTAACGACACGAATGAGCGCGCCCGTGGTGGCACTCAGTTCGCTCAAGGTGTTGTTCTCGTTGCTGACCCACACCCGTGAACCGTCGGCCGCGATACCGGCGAAACCGACGAAGTCACCGCGCCGCGCCCGCAAGACGCGAATAAGCGATCCGCTCGCGGCGTTGAGTTCGGTAATCCAGTAACTCGCCGGGTGGTGCTTCGAGCCCGGTCGTACGTTAAGAATCCACACCCGCTGGTCGGCGACGACGACGTGACCGGGGTTTAAGAGATCGTCCGCGCGCGCGTTAATAACCCTAACCACGGCGCCGTTGGAGGTATTGAGTTCGGTAACCGAATTGTTCGCGTTGTTGGTCACCCAGACGTGGTAGTCCCCCACGGTGACCGACGTCGGCACGTAGAAGTGGTGATGGGTCGTCGCGGCGACGGCCGCTCCCCCGAGAGCGGGGGCGGCGGTTGCGGCGAGGGCCAGGACCACCACCGCTCGTACGAGTCTGGACACGCGTTCCCCTTCTATATCTACATTCAGCGCCACGACGCGACGCTCCAGTGAGCCTAAGCAGGCCCTCGCCTCGTTGGAACGTCGCCGGAACGGTGATGAGAGTTTCCGGTGAAACACGGCCACCCGCGCTGGGGAGCCTGACCAGCGTGGTGATTTATACCGCGCTCGAAGAGGTCGACGAGACCCGCGCCTCGAGGGTATTAACGAGTGACGCGAGTAAACTCTCGGTCCGCGCGAACGACCCCACCAACGCGTTCAGCGTGACCTCGTAGTGACCTCTGGTCACCACCGCCGTGACCAGTTGGAGTGGGGCCACGACCCCGGGAACCGTCACGGCCATGACGCCCCCGCGCGACCAACCCCTCAAAAACGTCACCGGCCGCCAGTTGGTCGCTTTCGTCGACCCGACTATTTTCGCTCCCGTCTGCGCGTCGATGAGCGCCGCGCTCGACGCCGTAAAGCACCTCCCAAAGTTCGGTCGGGACATCTCGCGCGTGTCGCGCCGAACCATCGTCGAGGTGTGGTAGTACTGGGCCGTGGTGGCCAGTTCGACCCCGCCGAGCGTATTGGTGTTAAAGATCATTGACGAGACCTGGGCGTCGGGTTGCTGACCGGCCAGTCCGTAGACGCGATCGGCCCGGTTGGAAACGTTGAGACAACGTTGAAAGACGCCCGCCGCTCTTTCGTAGGCGCCATTTTTCGCCGGTGCCGTCGTCGTCGTCGACGTAAAGACTTGCGTCCCCGACGGCACCAGGTAAGAGAGCACTCCGTTGTTGGTGGCGTACCAGCCGCTGGGTAGGTCGCGCAACGTGAGGTTGACGGCGCGCGCACTCTGCGTGGCGACGTTCGCCCCCGAACTCGATAGCCACGCCGCGAATCCGGCGGCGAAAGTCGCCACCACGACGACGGCGACCACGGCGCCAACCACGAACCGGCTCCGTCGCCGCGCGATCGATCCGCCGCGGGAAACAACCAGGGCGCTTAACGCGTCGAACTGCGAGAGGCTCCGTTGACGCCAGCAGTAGCGCACGTCACCCACCGTCGCGAAGAGGGACATCACGTAGGCGGAGCGAGTTAGTTGGAGCGAGTGAATCTCGCCCCACGGCGTCTGCCACGCGACGGGGGGAATGCCGGCCAACTGCGTCAGTCCCTCCTCGCCGAAGAGCAGTGTCACCGGCGACGTTGGCCCACCGGGCACGAAACTCGGCCGCACGGACCAGTCTTCGCTGCGCAGGGTATTCACCGCGCGCTCGACCCGGCGCGCGCGACGGCGCCAGCGGCGTCGGCGAGCACCGACACGGTCCTCTCGAGGTCTTGGGGACTGTGCGCTAGCGAAACGAAGAGGATCTCGTAGGCCCCCGGGGCGAGGGCCACCCCCCGGACGAGGGCCTCGTGGAAGAACTGCGCGTAGAGGCCGTTGTCGCAGATCGCGCGGGCCTCGCGCAGGTTTCGCGGTGGTTCGAATCCTTCTCGGCTCAGATAGAGGCCGAGCAGTGAACCCACGTGGGGCACGCGCGCCGCGAGACCACTGTCCCCGAGGGCCACTTCGAGGTCCTCGGCCCAGCCCTTCACCCGTTCGGCCAGTGCCTCGAGTTCGCGGGCACTAACGAGACTGAGCACCGCGAGTCCCGCGGCCATGGCCATCGGATTACCCGACAACGTGCCGGCCTGATAGACCGACCCGGTCGGTGCGAGCGATTCCATCACTGTGCGCGATCCCCCGAAGGCCCCCACCGGTAGGCCGCCCCCAATCACCTTGCCGAAACACCACAGGTCCGGCGAGACGGCGAAAAACTCCTGCGCACCACCGAGGGCGAGGCGAAAGCCCGTGATTACTTCGTCGAAAACGAGCAGCGCGCCGACGCGGTCGCACTCTTCGCGTAGTGCGCGCAGGAACCCTTCGTCGGGTCCGACTAGGCCCATATTGGCCGCGACCGGTTCGACAATAACGGCCGCGACGCGCTCGTCGAGTTCCGGTACCTCGTTGTAGGGCGCGACCACCGTGTCGCCCACCGCCCCGGCGGTGACCCCGGCCGACCCCGGCAGGCCCATCTGCGCCACGCCGCTACCTCCGGCGACCAGAAGCGCGTCGCTGTGACCGTGGTAACAGCCGTCGAACTTCACGACGACGGCGCGACCGGTGTACCCGCGCGCCAGTCGAATGGCGCTCATCGCCGCTTCGGTGCCCGAAGAGACGAAGCGGACCTGCTCGAGACCGGCGACGCGCGCGCACATCGCTTCGGCCAGCAGTACTTCGCCCGGCGTCGGTGCACCGAAGGTCGTTCCCCGCGCGGCCACGTCGACGAGTGCGGCCACGACCTCGCGGTGAGCGTGGCCGACGAGCGACGCACCGTAGGACTGGACAAAATCGATGTAGGTGCGACCCTCGACGTCACTCACGTAGGCGCCCGCGCCGCTCACCACGGTGTAGGGGGTTCCGCCCACGGCGTAAAAGGAGCGCACCGGAGAGTCGACACCACCGGGTAGTACCCGCTGCGCTCGCTCGAACCACTGCGCGTTCGTACTCAACGCGCGAGGTCCTCGGCCAGCTCGTGAGCGAAGTAGGTGAGGATAAAGTCCGCCCCGGCGCGACGAAGGGCGCTCAGCTGTTCGAGGGCCACGGTCGGCGCGTCGATCCATCCCCGTTCGCCGGCCGCCTTAATCATTGCGTACTCTCCGCTCACGTGATACGCGCACAAGGGCACGTCGAGCGCCCGGCGTAGGTCGCTCAAGACGTCCAGGTTGGTCATCGCGGGCTTCACCATGACGATATCGGCGCCCTCGTCGACGTCTAGTCGCGCTTCGCGCAGCGCTTCTCGACGATTGCGCACGTCTTGCTGGTAACCGCGGCGATCACCTCCCCCGACGATCTCGACGCCGACGGCGTCTCGAAACGGCCCGTAAAGTGCGCTGGCGTACTTCGCGGCGTACGCCAAGATCACGGTGTCCTGGTAGCCGGAACCGTCGAGGGCGCGCCGGATCGCCGCCACCTGACCGTCCATCATTCCGCTCGGGGCCACCACGGCCGCACCGGCCGCCACTTGGGCAATAGCCGTACGCTGGTAGAGCTCGAGCGTGGCGTCGTTGTCGACCTCACCGTCACCGCGTAGTACTCCGCAGTGGCCGTGGCTGGTGTACTCGTCGAGACACAGATCGGCCATCACCACGACGGCGTCACCGACCTCGTCGCGTAGCGCGCGTAGCGCCACCTGGGTGACCCCGTTCTCGTTCCAGGCGCCACTGCCGAGGTCGTCCTTGACTTCGGGCACCCCGAAAAGAATCACCGCACCGACGCCGAGCGCCGCCAGGGCCGACACCTCTCGGCGCAGCGAGTCCACGCCGTGTTGAACGTGACCCGGCAGTGAGGCAATGGCCCGAGGCTCCGAAACCCCTTCGGCCACGAAGAGGGGAGCGACTAAGTCGCCGGCGACGAGGGACGACTCGGCGACGAGGGAACGCAGCGCCGCGGTACGACGAAGTCGCCGGGGACGTTGAGTCGGAAACACCCGCCTAGCCTACGGGCGGCGCGGCGCCGGGCGACGGGAGGAACCCGAGCGTTGCGAGTAGGGGCGCCGCCGCGGCGCCCCATCCTTCGGCGACTCGCGAGTGAGTCGCACGCACCGCCGCCGCCGTCGTCGCCCCCGGCACAACGACCCAGGTGCGCGGCGAGACGACGCGCTGCGCGACCGCCCAGGCCGACGGCGCTCCGATAAAGACGACGTCGGCGCGCGCTAGGACCTCAATCTGATCGGGCGTTAATTCGACCGGGACCGTCTCGTAACAGGCCAGGTTAAACACGTCGAGGCCCCGCGCGCGTAACGAGGCTGCCAACTCCGGGCGAGTGCGTTTCGCCCCGAGCACGAGCACCGGTCCGGCGCTAACGACCGTCGCGAGGGAGGCGACTGCCCCTCGACCCACGACGTCCACTCCGACGCCACATTCGCTGAGGGCGCGCTCGGTTACCGGTCCCACGCAACACACGACCGCGTCGTCCGACAAGGCTCCCTGCGCGAGCGCCGCGTAGGGCGCACCGCGGGCACTGGTCACCACGAGGGTCCGGAACGGTCCTACGGCACGGTGCGCGTCGAGCGCGGCGCGCACGACCTCAACGTCATAGAGCGCACTTCGCGTCAAGGGGACCTCCGAGACGTCGTAGCCCGCGGGGAGTTGAGCCACCAGCGACGCGTTAGCGCCCCGTTCTCGGGTTAAGACGACCTTCACGCCCGACCCGTCTCCGTGGAGAGTTGGCCACCCAGCTCGTCGCGGAGTCGACGGGCCAAGTTGGCCCCGGCCCGCAGTGGATCGACGTCTTCGACGTGACCGCGGGCGCTGCGCGAACCGTCGACGGTGAGTAAGACGCCCCGAAGGGAGACGATCTCTCCAACGACCGAGCCGTTCGCCCCCGCCGGGGCGGTGCACCCCACCCCCAGTTCCCCCAAAAAGGCCCGCTCCGCGAGGAGCGCGCGGTGCGCACCGTCGTCGTCGATTGCCCTCATGTGAGACGCCAACTCGTTGTCGTCGTCGTCGCGGACCTCGAGCGCTAGGGCCCCTTGGCCGACTTGGGGCACGAACCAAGTCGGATCGAGCCGTTCGGCCACCCGCGCGCTCTCGCCCAGGCGCTCGAGCGCGGCGGCGGCGGCCACGACAGCGTCAACACCATCACGTCCGGCGGCGGCCAGTCGTCGGGCCATGTTTCCGCGCAGTGTCACCACGTGCAGGTCGGGTCGACGTTCTAGCAGGAGCGCTCGTCGGCGCGGCGATCCAGTGGCGACGGTCGCCCCGGGGCCGAGACCGGCGAGGGATCGTCCCACGAGGACGTCGGCGGGGTCTAGGCGCTGGGGGACGCAGACCAATCGAAGTCCGGTCGGAGTGACACTCGGGAGATCCTTCGCGCTGTGAACCGCGACGTCGGCCTCCCCGCTCAGGACGCACGCTTGAACCTCGACGGCGAAAACTCCCTGGCCGCCGAGATCGGTCAAGTCGCCGTGCAGCTCCCGGTCGCCGCGCGTCTCCACCGGGACGAGCGTGGCCGAAACGCCGAAGTGGGCTAAGCGCTGCGCCACGTAGTTCGACTGCGCGAGAGCGAGCGGGGAGCGGCGCGTCGCGAGACGCACGTTCATAGGTCGAAGAGGTTGCGCGTCGCTTCGCTGAGGCGAATGCCCTGATCGGTGCCGGCCGCTTCCTTCAGGGCCACGGTGGGACGATGAGCAATCTTCGCGACGACCGAACGCACGAGCGACGCAACGACCTCTCGCTCGCGTTCGTTCAACGAGGCTAAGTCGTTACCGCGGCGCACTAACTCACTAGCTACGATGTCGTCGAAGCGCTCGCGCAACTCGCGCACCACCACCGCGGCCCCCCGCGCGCGTTGGTCGGCCAGGAATCTCTCCACGTCACTGGCCACAATTGCCTGGGCCGCGACGACGGACTCGCGTCGATCCCCGAGAGCGCGCGCCACCCGACTCTGGAGATCAGATATGTCGACTCGGCGAACGTGAGCGAGTTCGCCCACGTCGCTCGACACCGCTCGCGGTACCGCTAGGTCCACTATCAAAGTGGTCCGCGTGCTGTCGCCGAGGTCCCGCCGACTCAGTACGGGGGCCGGCGCCTCGAGGGCACCAACTATCAGCCGGGCGGTCGCGACGTAGCGCGCGACCTCACCGAGCGGGCCGACTTCGACCCTCTGGTCGGCGAGCTCTAAGCGCAATCGCTCGGCTCGCTCGGGCGAGCGATTAAGTAGTGTCACGCGCGCGACGCCAACGGGAGCGCTCAAGAGGCTCCTCGCTACGCCCCCGGCGATCTGCCCCGCCCCTAAGACGACGACGTGCGCCCCGCGCAGGTCCTCGCCCAACTCGTCGAGCGCGGCCGACGCGGCCGCCTGCGCGAAACTGGTGGTGCCCCGAGCGATCGCCGTTTCGGCGCGAACGCGCCGCCCCGACGCGAGGGCCCGGGTAAAAAGTTCAGTGACTTCACCGCCGGCGCTCTGCTCATCGACGGCCAGTTCGAGGGCTCGACGAAGTTGTCCGAGTATTTCGAATTCGCCCGGTACTACGGAGTTGAGCCCGGCGGCCACGCTAAAGAGATGGGTCGCGACGTCGTGGTCGAAGTAGACGCTCAAGTGGTCGGCGAACTGCTCGGGGGCGAGACCGGTCGCGTCGGCGAGCGTCTCGGTAATCTCGTCGATCGCGCCGTGGAATCGGTCGATGACCGCCACCACTTCAGTGCGCAGACACGTCGACACGAAAACGGCCTCGTGAATGTTGCGGTGACTGACCAACGTTCGCAACATTTTGGTCCACTCGTGCTCGGGCACGGTCGCGCGCTCTAAGAGGTCGAGCGAGGCGTGCTCGTGATCTATACCTACCGAAATTAGTGCCACGCCGCCTCCGCCTTCGTCCAGCCTAGGACCCGCGGGACCGGTGGGGGCCGGCGACCTCCAGGGAGTGCAGGACACCTCCGCCCAACGGGCCGGTGCCGTTGTTGAGGTGGTACATCAAGATCTGCAGCTCAATGGAGAAGTCCACGTAGTGAACGGCGGTGCCGAGGGGAACGCTCACCACCTGCGGCGCGAAATTGAGGATGGCGTGAATGTTGGCCGCGACTAGTCGATCCACGACGCCCTGGGCCGCCTCCGGTGGCGTACACACGACCGCGACCGTCGCGCTCGGAATCTCGTCGTCCACGTGTTTCACGACGTGGCCCGAGACGGTCTGGCCCACGACGGCCGGGTCCACGTCGTAGAGCGCGACGAGTCGCGCACCGCGGATCAGAAAGTTGGTCGAGTTCACCAGGGCGCGCCCGAGGTTACCGATGCCCACCACGACGACGTCGTAGCGGCGGTCGTGGCCGAGGGCCTCGCCGATGCGCTCGATCAATACCGTCGCGTCGTAACCGGCGCCACGGGTACCGAAACGGCCCAGCCCGGCTAGGTCCCGGCGAACCGTCGTCGCGGTGACGCCGGCGAGTTCTCCGATCTGGCGCGAGTCGATCGTGGTCTCGCCCCGACTGACCCGGCCCTGCGCGATGCGCTGGTAGACGGGTAGTCGAGCGATCGTGGGCTCAGATAGTCGCGCAGAGCGGAGTCGCGGCGTCGCCATTGTGTCCTACCGGCCGCTATCGACCCAACTGTCGACTGCGCTCGGCGGCGGCGGCCACCGCATCCAAAAAGGCTGCCCGAACTGCGTGACCCTCCAGTGCCCGAAGGCCCGCGGCCGTGGCGCCCCCGGGGGAGGTCACCTCCGCGCGCAGCTCCACGGGCGAGCGGCCGGTCGCCGTGAGCAGCGCGGCCGACCCGGAGAAACTCCCCACCACGAGTCGCCGCGCGACGTCCCGACTGAGTCCCTGGTGAACACCGGCGTCGATGAGAGCCTCAACGACGAGGTAGAGGTAAGCCGGCATCGGTCCCGACAGTCCGGTCACGGCGTCGATCTGGCGTTCGCTCACTCGCACCACGTCCCCGACGGCCGAAAGGATGGACTCCGCCCACGCCAAGTCGTCACTCGTCGCGTGGGCTCCCCCGGCCATGGCGCTCACGCCTTGGCGCACCAGCACGGGTGTGTTGGGCATCGCCCTAACGACGGCGAGCGGGCGAGCGAAAACGGCCTCGAGGCGAGCGGTAGAGAGCCCCGCCACCACGCTCAAAAGTCGGCCAAAACCCGTGGGGCCCGCGGCGCGCGCCACGGACTCGGCGTGGTCGGGCTTGACGCTTAACACCACACCGCAAGAATCGTCCACGTCGAGTTGCTCGATTGAGGCGACGACCGTTACCCCGGCGAACCTTTCTTCCAGCGCGGCGCGACTCTCCTTCGTGTGGTGCACCAGCGCCAATTCGCTCGGCGCGCACCACGCCGCGTCGAGCAGGCCGCGCGCTAGGGCACCCCCGAGTCGTCCGGGGCCGAGAATCACGAGTCGGGTCGCCACGGCCCAACGCTACCGCCCGCGCACGCGCCCGCCGCTGGAGGGTACCTCGACCTTTCTCTCCAGCGAACCCACCGACCTATTTTCCCCAACGGATCTCGGCAGCGACCCGGGCCCGCCCAATGGGCAACTACCTACGGCTAAGTATCGGGCGCCACCGCGCGACGAGCGTGGTGAGTCGTTGGGGGGACCTAGCAGTGAACGAGCCCGGCGCAGTCCAACTGGTCGACCAGCGCCACCAGCGACTCACCCGCCCTTCGCCACGTGTAGCGGCGGGCCGAAAGAACGGCGGCGTTCGAAAGGGCCGTCGCGCGGTCGGGCTCGAGGACCCTTTCTACGGCGTCGGCCCACGCACTCGGCTCTCGGCCCTCGACCAGATACCCGGTGACGCCGTCGTCGACGATCGACGTCAGTCCCCCGACGTGAGCGGCGACGACGGGCGTTCCGCAGGCCGACGACTCGAGGGCCACGAGACCAAAACTCTCGGCGCGCGAGGGCACCACGGTGACGTCGGCCGCGCGCATCCACGTCGAGAGGAGTTGGTGGGGCTGCGGCGCGACGAAACTTACCCGAGCCAGGGCGCCCGCTTGCGCCGCTCGGCGGTGAAGTTGGTGCACCGTCTCTTCACCGTCTCTCCCCGAAGGGCCCCCCACGACCGCGAGCGTGCTGTTACGACCCCGCTCGAGAAGTTCTACGAGTGTTTCGAGCGCCAGATCTACACCCTTTAGGGCTTGGAGCCGTCCAACGAAGAGCAGTAGGTCGGCGCCAACTTCGCGCCCGAGGGCGCGGCGGGCCTGGGGGCGGTGACCGGGCGAGAAGAACGCGTGTTCGACGCCCAGCGGTACGACGTGGACCCTTTCGGGTGCCGCGTGATAGAGCGTCTCAAACTGAACGGCCTCGACGTCACAACTCGCGAGCACCGCGTCGGCGCAGGCCACGAGGGCGGCCTCTTGAAAGGCGCGATCGTCCGACTCCGCTTCGAAAGTGTCCGCCTTAACCCGTTCTAGGGTATGGAAGGTAACGATTAGCGGAATCTGCCAATCGTGCTTCAGTCGATGGCCAGCGAGCGCGCTCAGCCAGTAGTTGGCGTGAATCGCGTCGGGCAGTCCGCGACAGCGAAACCGCGCCGCCACGCCGTCGGTGAACTCCCCGACGTGCTGGGTAAGTGCGTCGCGCTCGAGGGATCGCGCGGGACCGGCCGTCACGTGGTGGACCCGAAAACCCGGCTCAACCAATTCAACGTCTCGCCTAGTCGGTCCGTCACGCCGCGTGTAAACGTCGACCTCGTGACCCAGTCGGGCCAGAGCACTCGACAGTTCCCGGACGTACACGTTCATCCCGCCGCCGTCGCCCGTCCCCGGTTGAGCCAGGGGCGACGTATGGTACGAAAGGACGCAGAGCCGAGCCACGCGCGCAGCCTACCGGTCACCCGAGCGGGCCCGATTGCGTCGAAGAGACCACAGCAACCAACCGATCGGGGCCAGCGACTGGCGCCGAGTTCTCCCCGGTCGCCCTAGCGCCCCTTCCTTCACTTCGCGAGGTCGAGTCTCTGGCAAACTGGTGCGTGACCAACGCAGCACCCGCCGGACGCCCCTCGCCCATTTCGCCCCCGCCGGCTCGCCCCGGTGACCGGGTCGCGGTGCTCTCACCGTCGTGGGCCGCGCCGGCCGTTTTCCCCGAAGTCCACGAAATGGCTCTCGCGGTAATTCGCGAACAGCTGGGCCTCGTGCCCGTCGAGTACCCAACGACTCGTCAACTGAACGCCCCACCCGAAGATCGCGCCCGCGATCTCATGGAAGCTTTTCGAGACGACTCCGTTAGCGCCGTGATGGCCACCATCGGGGGCAGCGACCAGATCACGGTGCTCCCCCACCTCGACCCGGCCGTCTTCGTCGAGCACCCCAAGCGATTTTTTGGTTACAGCGACAATACGAATCTTTTGAACTTCCTCTATAACCAGGGTGTCGTCGGCTACCACGGTGGATCGACTTTCGTGCACTTGGCTCGTGCCGGCGGGGTTCACCCCGTCTCTTTGGAGTCGATCCGGGCCGCACTCTTTACCAACGACACCGTGGAGATCGCGCCAGTTCAGCGTTTCACCGACTTAGAACCCGACTGGAACGACCCCACGACTCTCAGTCTCGCACTAGACGAAACATCGGAACCGGGCTGGTACTGGCACCAGGGCGACCGAGTCGTCACGGGACCGTCCTGGGGTGGAAATTTAGAGATCCTGCACTGGAACCTCGCGGCCAATCGATGGATCTTGCCGCCCGATTGTTACGCCGGGGGGGTGCTGATACTGGAAACCTCCGAAGAGATGCCCGACGACGAGGAGGTCTTTCGCATGTTGCGCAACTTCGGCGAAAGAGGAATGCTCGCTCAGTTCCCCGCCGTCGTGTTCGCCAAGGCCAAGGCCGCCCGTGGCGGGACGCCGCGCTCCGACGAAGCGCGGGCCGCTTTTCGCCTCGCGCAGCGCGACGCCGTTTTGCGCGCCGTCGCAACCTACAACCCTGACGCCGTCGTGGTCATCGGCCCCGACTTCGGCCACACCGACCCGCAGTACGTCCTGCCCTACGGGGGGCGGATCTGCGTGGACGGGCCGGCGAAGCGCATCACCGTTACTTACTAGTGGCCGTCACCCGCCGAGCGACCCCGGCGCTCGTAGCGCGTCGAGACGATGTAGTTAACGTCACGACGGTTGACCGGGCCGAAGGTCCGCGAGTCGGTGGAGGCGGTGGGGTTATCGCCGCGTAGTTCGACCCGCCGGCCCACCCGCGCAACGCACCGCTTAAGGAGCCAGCGCGAACGGTCTCGGGGGTCGCGCACGACCACCACGTCACCCTCGCGCACGCGGCGCCATCTGCGAAACACGGTCAAGCGCTGGCCGGGCTGGAAAGTGGGCGCCATCGACGTTCCCTCGACGCTGATGCGCCGCACGAAGAACTGGACCAACCCCCACACGGCGAAACGCTATACCCGCGACGTGACTAACCTGCGGGGTACTAGCGTTTTTCGCACGCCCCATAGAAAGGCAACACGATGAATCTGATGAACCGACTCAACGCCCTACTCGACGCCAAGACCACGCCACTGGTGGTTCGGGCCCACTGCGACCTACCTTGTGGCGTTTACGACCCCGCGCAAGCCCGCATTGAAGCGCAGTCCGTGAAGGCCTGCATGGAGAAGTTCAACGGCTCGAGCGACCCCGAGTTTCGAGTACGCGCCACCGTCATCAAAGAGGAGCGGGCCGAACTCGTGAAGCACCACCTGTGGGTGCTGTGGACTGACTATTTCAAGCCCGAACACCTAGCCGCGCACCCCGACCTCCACGACCTCTTTTGGAAGGCGACCAAGTCGGCGGGCGAGGCGAAGAAGACCAACGACGTAGCCGTCGGCGACCGGTTACTCGCGGAGGTCGACGCGTTGGCCGAAATCTTCTGGGCGACTAAGAAGTAGATCCGCGGGTCGTAGAACGCACTGGAATCTACCGAAGTTCGCGGTGATCGCGGCAGTGGGCGAGCAGCGCGTCGCCCACCAGGTCCACTTCGTCAATTTCCGCGGAACACTCGGCGCACGTTCGATAGGTCCCGAGGCGAAGTCGTTCGAGCGCCCGGTCGACCCCATTAAGCGTGGCCTCAATGGCGGTGACGTTCTCGACGGTGACCTCACTCACGGAACCACTCTAGTTGCGAGCGCGCGACGGATTGAAGTAGCGACTGGGTGCGATCGTCGATCAGTTGGCTCTAAGTTTCGCGCGGTACGGAGACTCCACTAGTGGAACCGGCCCCGCGAGACGACCTGATTGCGTGGCGCGAGTATCGATCGCGCCACGTCGTCGACCTCACCGCCCTCACGGCTCATATTCGAGCGCGTCGAGGGGAAAGGTTTCCTGAGGACCAGTCGCGGCGCTTCGAGGAGTTCGCGAAAGTCGTCACCCGTACGATTGAGCCGGCCGTCGCGACCCTCGAGGCCCATCGCGACTACCCTCGTCTCCTCCCCTACGACGAAATCGGGCGGCGCGTTGATCGAGTCGAGTTTCACCCCGCTCAGACGGTCGCCGCGACGGCGACGTGGGCGGGCGGCCTTGCGGCGACGTCGCTCGACGAGAACGGCGCCTTCGAGCTCGCCGGTCTGTTCTTTCTCCTAGCGCACGTCGGCGAGGGTGGTCAGTGTTGTCCCCTCGTGTGCACGGTCGGCCTGCGCCGGGCCCTCGAAAGACGCGGTAGCCCGGAACTGCAGGATCGGTACTTAGGGGCCCTAAGAAGTCGTGACGTCACCACCGCCATGCGCGGTTCGCAGTTCCTCACCGAAGTACAAGGCGGCTCCGACGTCGGGTCGAACGTGACGCGCGCCGTACTGGATTCAACGGGTGAGCGATGGCTCATCAGCGGCGAAAAGTGGTTCTGCTCCGTAGCCGACGCCGATCTCTTCGCCGTGACCGCGCGCACTCCTAACGGCCCACCCGGAACGAGAGGCCTCGGATGTTTTCTGGTCCCGCGAACCATCGACGGCGTGACGACCAACGGATTTCGCATCCGTCGCCTCAAGGACAAGCTGGGCACCCGCGCGCTCGCGTCGGGTGAAATCGATTTCGACGGGGCCATCGGGTGGCCCCTAGGAGAGGTAACGGAGGGCTTCGACGTCGCTGTTACGGAACTGCTAAACACGTCACGTTGGCTCAACGCGCTCGGATCGACGGGGATCATGAGTCGCGCCTGTTTGGAGGCGGCGTCGTTCGCTCGCCACCGTCACGCCTTTGGCCGGCCCGTCGCCGACTTTGACGCCGTTCGAGCCCAGTTGGCCGAAATGAGGATGGAAACTCTCGCCGCGCTCGCGTCATCCGTGGCTCTGACGGAGTTGGTCGGGAAAATAGACGAAGGTACGGCGTCACCGCGAGACGTCTCGGTACACCGTTTCCTCGTAAACGCCAATAAATTCGTTACGTCCGCCGCCGCTACGAGAGTTGTGCACGTCGCAATTGAGATTCTCGGAGGCAACGGAACCATCGAAGACTTCTCCTGTTTACCGCGCCTTTATCGTGACGCGGTGGTTTACGAAAGTTGGGAGGGCACCCATAACGTTCTGTGCGCACAGGTCCGACGCGACTGCGCCAAAATGAAAGTTTTGAGTCCCGTAGAGCAGTGGCTGCGCGACGAGTTGAACCTCGTATCCGCACGTTGGAACGAAGAACGCAGCAGAATTCACGCCATCCTCGACGGACTTATGTCGTCCCTTACGAAAACCGTGGCCGACGCCCAAGTAACTGACGCGACTTTTCGCCATCAGTTGAGTGGATTGGTTCGAGCTATTCAGTCGACTTGTCTCCTCAGAGTTGCCGACTCGACCTCGGCGGCTCCATCAGACCGAGCGGCGATTCGCGGCTTCCTTCTTTTCTGGTTCCGCGAGGGTGGGTCCCAAGACACACCGCGCTGGCTGGAGTTCGTAGACGAGATCGTCGACGCAATGCCGGACTCGTTTGTTCTGTGATCTGC
>JAKBAB010000086.1 GCA_021815645.1 Actinomycetes bacterium | reverse complement strand
ATTCCCAGCCCGGCGACCGACTACCGGGGCCGACTGATAGCTCTCTTTGACCTCGACGTCGCGGCCTACCACCGGGCGATCTATCGCGGCGCCGTCACCCGCTTTTTGCGAGTGGACGCGAACGGCGCCTTGGCCGCGTGGGTGGCGCCGGGGGCCTGTGAGAATTCGATCGGCTACTGGCACCTGCCGGGGACGCGGCTCGTCTTTCGCCGGGCGGGCCGGGTCGTCTCGGTGGGCGTCGACTCACTGATCTCGTGGCGAGGAACGTGGTACGTCGTACACCTAGGACCGAACCCGCGCTCGAGCAACGTCGGCACCCTCGACCAGTTCCGCGTGGGCGCGGGGGTGGTGGGACCGGCTGGGGGCTGCTAGCGCTGAGGCCGTATCGCGCCGCTGGGTAGTATCACGGCCGCGCTCGCGCCAAAGTCTTCGCGGGAGAGTTGGTTGACGAAGTTCGCCGCGTCGTGGGTGGGGTCGACGAAAGCCTGACCGGTTGCGGCGAGACGTAGCGAGGTGAAGCGGCCAGCGACGAAGGCCCCCGCCGCGTTGAGCGTGACCCGAAGAATCCCCGAAAGCGCCAGGGTCGAAAAGGTCGCGAAGTCTTCGTAGTTGGCGAAGTTACCGAGGCTGTAATCAATTAAGTGTCCGCGATACCACTGCATGCCACGCAAAACGTGTGGCCCGCTCGCGATCACGAGGTCGGCCCCCGCGTCGATGGCCTGGTGAGCGAAGGCGTAGGGGTTACCGCGGTTCTCACCGAAGAAGTACTCGGTAGACCGAGTGACGTGATCGGCGGTAGTCCCCTCGGCGCCGGCGTGCATGTAGACCACGACCACGTTGGCCTCGCGACGCGCGCGCGCTATGAGAGCCGTCGCCGCCGCCGGGTCGAGCATGTCGTTGGTAACGCTGTACGGTGCGAAGTCCACGAAGGCGACCTTTAGCGGACCCTCGCGCACCAGGCCGATCTGCCCCGGCAGACCGGCCTGAACGATTCCCGCCGACCTAAGGGCCGCGCTCGTTTGGGCCACGCCGAGTGGGCCGTAGTCGTCGCTGTGGTTGTTGGCCGAATTAAGGACGGTGAACCCGGCGCGTCGGTAAATCTCGGCGTAGGAGGGGGGCACGCGAAAGGCGTAACACTCGAGCGGGATCCGCGCGCACTTAGAGGTGGTCGCGGTGGTCATAGTTCCCTCGAGATTGCCGAAGACGATAGGGGCGGCCAGTACGCCCTCGACGGGGGCGAAGTACGTCGCGGGATCGGGCGGGAGTCGGGGCGTATTGCCCAGCTCCGTGTCACCGACTGCCGTCAGGGTCACCGTCGGGTGCGAAGAAAAAGTAGTCGAAGTGGTCGGTGCGACAGTCGTGGTGGTCGCGACCGCGGCGGATCCCAGCCCGGCGCCCACGACGACGGCCGCGATCGCTAGGAGCGCGCCGAAAACGAGCGAGCGCTGGGATCTCGCTACCACGGTTGCGGTTCTCCCGAGTGACTACTCAGGTAGAGCGCGAAGAAGTCTTTAGTGCTGATCGTGAGAAATCGTGTGGGAATCTGATTCGGGTTGGGCACGATGAGTGAAGGGTTCTGCGCCCCGGCACCGCCGTAACTGACGAATATGGGCCACTCGGGGTTGATGTCGAGCTCCATGGCCCGCACGACGTGAAGTTGAACCAGCAGCGCCGCGAGGCTGGACGACGTTTGGCCGTCGGCGGCCACGTAGATGAGGTTGCCCCGGGCGTCTACCCCGAGGGCGCTGCGCCATACGGCGGGCGCGCCGTAGAGGGTGAGTCCCCAAAGTGCGTTGTCGGCGGCGCGCGCCGTGGGGACGCCGCCACTGACGAGCAGGGGTAAGTTCTGGCGCGCCATCACGATGTTCGCGCCCGGACGGGGACCTCCGCCCCAGTCGATCACGTTGACCCGGCCGTTCGTGTAGCGCACGACCGTTGCTTCCCCGTCGACCATCGGGTAGTAGAGGGTGTGGTTCACGTAGAACCCGGCCCGGACGTCACTTTCGTAGAATCCGGCGTTAAACGTCGCCAGTAGTCGCGACCTTCCTCCGGGGGGCACGCATTCGGGTCCGCGCGCCAGATTCGTCGGACCAGGTCCGAGGTAACCGGGGTACAGCGCGAGGTCCGTCGTCGCTGAACGCATCCACGTGGCGTAGGCGGTCGTGGGGGGTTGACCGCGATTGGACCCGAAGGTCACGGTATAAAGCGACGGGCTGTGGCCCGACCACCGATCTAGGGGCCGCCACGCCCGACAGATTTCGGGGGCGACGACTACCGGGCCGGTCCCCGACGAAAGGGGGGCGCGACGCCAACACACCGCGCCGGGGGGACCCGGCGGTGACGGCGCTACGGTGCTCGTCGGACTCGGCGGCGACGTCGTCACCGTCGTGGGCGTGGCCACGGTGGTCGTCGTCGAAGCGCCAGCGGCGAAGGGGCCGAGTCCCAGGTGGACCGTCGCTCCGGCGACGACGAGCACGGCTGCGCCAAGCACGGTCTTTTTGCGCACGAACATCTCTCCTCGCGACGTCGCCACAGTCTACGAAGACGCCCCTCACTCGTCGAGTCGAGGCGATGGGCTACGTTGATCGCAGAGTCCATTGACTCAGCGACGCGGAGGACCAGTGAGCCGAGTCACCGATATCGACCTTTCGGCCACCATGACCAAGGCCGAGTCCGACGAGCGCGTCGCGAAAGCGCAACGTCACCTAACCCAACTAAGACTCTTCAGCGCCGGCCTAGTCGGGCGCACCGAACCGGGTCCGGGCACCATTGTCCTATTCGAGGGATTCGACGCCGCGGGCAAGGGTGGCGCCATCAGACGGCTCAGCGCCAGTTTCGACCCCCGCCACGTGAACGTCGTCCCGGTGGGTCCACCCACCGAAGTCGAAGCGCGCCACCACTTCCTCTGGCGTTTCCAACCCCATCTCCCAGGTCGCGGGGAGATGTCTATCTTTGACCGGTCCTGGTACGGACGGTTACTGGTCGAGCGCGTCGAAGGCGAGATTGACGAGTCGGCCGTTCGCCGATCGGCTGACGAAATCGTTCAGTTCGAGCGAACCTTGACCCGTGAGGGAGTGACCCTCGTTAAGTTTTGGCTTCACGTCTCGCCGCAGGAGCAACTACGACGTTTCACGCAACGGGCCGCCTCACCCCTCACGTCGTGGAAACTGACCTCCGACGATTGGCGAAATCGCGAGAAGCGGGACCAGTACCTTGAGGCGTTCGAGTTCATCGTTGACGCGTGCGACCACGAACACGCCCACTGGAACCTCGTGGCGGGCGAGAACAAACACTACGCGAGGGTGAGTGTCCTCGAGACTCTCGTGAGTCGGTGGCGCCACGACCTCGAGCGACAAGGGCTAGAGCCACCATCCGCGACGCCTTAGCTGCGCGCGGTCGCACTCGCCGTAGAAGCTTCTCCCGATTCCAAGCACGCGGAGCAGTGACCAAAGACGTCGAGGGCGTGCGAGGTGACGCGAAAGGCGCGTGCGCCGGCGAGCTCGCTCACGGCACGCGCTACCGTGCGTTCGAACTCGTCACTGGGCGTAACGTCAATCACCCGCCCGCAGGTCGTACACAGCAGGTGGTGGTGGTGTTCGGTCATGACCTCGGTGAGTTCGAAACGGGCGAATTCGTCCTTCGCCGCGATGCGGCGCACGACCCCGGCGCCCTGCAGGTCGACCAGGTGTCGGTAGGCGGAACTGCGCGGAATATGCGGCAGGTGTCGAGCGATCTCGGAGATACTGGCGGGGTGACCCAGGGCGTTTAAGAGCTCCACCATCGCCCGGCGACCCGCGGTGTATCGCTGATCGGCCCGTAGAAGCAGGACCTCAACGAGGTCGTGCAGATCACCGTTTACGGGTGTTTCGCTTTCCGTGGGGACCTCATTCACCTGTGCCGGTCTCACTTGTAATGAGACTCAGTCTTATTTTAACCTAGTCACGTGAAGTCGCCACCCCCCCGAGCTAGTCGCGAACGAGCGCGGTCTCCCCGCGGGCTCGTCGTGGCAGTGGTCGTGGCAGTGGTCGCAATTGCGGCAACCGCTACCTTTCTCAGCCAGCGCGGCTCGCCGTCGCCCTCGGTGGCGCGAGGCGTGGTGCGTGCGGTCGCGGCCGAAAACCAGTACGGCAGCGTACTCAGCCAAATCGGCGGTCGCTACGTCGTGGTCACGTCCATCCTCTCGAACCCCAGCAGCGATCCCCACACCTTCGAGGCCAGTCCAGCGGTCGCCGAAGCAATTAGCGGCGCTTCGCTCGTCGTTCAAAATGGCCTCGGCTACGACACGTTCATGAACAACGTCGAGTCGGCGTCACCGAATCGTGCTCGACTGGTCATCGTCGCTCAAAACGTCTTGGGACTGCCCATCACTACACCCAATCCCCACCTCTGGTACTGGCCGAGGACGATGCCGTTGGTCGCGGCGGCCATGGCGAAGGACCTCACGAAACTTCTTCCGCGTCGTGGTTCGTACTTTTCCACGCAACTCGCCCACTTCGACGCGTCACTGAACACGTGGCGCGACGCGATCGCCAATTTCCGCGCTCACTACCTCGGTACCGCCGTCGCGTCGACCGAGCCGGTGGCGAACTATCTACTGTCGGCACTCGGCACGAAGAATCTCACCCCCCTCGCGCTCCAACGTGACGTCATGAATGGCGTGGACCCCGCCCCCGAAGACGTCACCGTCGTCGAACGGGCGTTACGACACCACCTCGTGAAGGTCTTTATTTACAACGAGCAAGTCGTGGACTCGCTCACGAACTCACTGCGTCAGATGGCGCAGGCGAATCACGTTGCGGTAGTCGGGGTCTACGAGACGATGCCCGCGCCGGGCTACGACTTCCAGTCCTGGATGACGGCCGAAGTGGCGGCGATCGAGGCGGCCGTCGCGCACCACCAATCAACGGAGAAGCTGTGAGCGGCAACCCCGTTGTCGAGGTCAGTGACGTGACGGTCACCTACGGTGGACGCCGCGTCCTCGACCACGTGAGCTTCGAGATCGGAGCCGGGGAATTTACCGGGCTCATTGGTTCCAACGGCGCCGGAAAGACCACCCTCTTGCAGGTCATCGTGGGACTCGTTCGCCCCGACGCCGGCCGCGTCCGCGTGGACGGCGTCGTGCGCACTCGCGGCCACTCTTCGTTTGGGTACGTGCCCCAAAAAGTTGCGCTCGACCCAGACGTACCGCTGCGCGCGAGAGATTTCGTCACCCTCGGTCTCGACGGTCACCGATTCGGTGTGGCCCGTCGCTCGCGCGAACAACGCGACGCCGTGGAGCGCGCCCTCATTGACGTCGACGCCGACGGCTTCGCCGATCGGCCCGTGGGGCGCCTTTCGGGCGGGGAACAGCAACGCGTCCTCATCGCCCACGCCCTGGTCGCTCGGCCCTCGCTCCTGGTGCTCGATGAGCCACTGGCCAATCTCGATCCCCGTAGCGTTCAAGAGATTGTGGCGTTGCTCAGTCGAGTAGCCCGCCAACACCACGTCGCCGTGCTGATTTCCGCCCACGACATGAACGCGATGCTGCCGGTCATGAACCGTATCGTCTACGTCACCGACGGCCACGTGGCTAGTGGCCCCACCGACGAAGTGGTGCGCTCGGAGGTGCTCAGTCGCCTCTACGGCCACCACGTCGACGTCGTGCACCTGCACGGACGTGTACTCGTGGTCGCCGAGCCCGACGAGCGCTCCGACCACCTCGGTGACCACCCACCCCTGACTCTCTCGTGAATCTCTGGCACCTCCTCGTCGAATCGGGTTTCCTCACCAACGGCCCCGTTCGCTCCGCACTCGAAGTCGGGACGGTTAGCGCACTGGTGTCGGCCGAAGTGGGGGTATACGTCGTCGTACGGCGCCAGTCCTTCGCCGGCCACGCGCTAGGTGACGTCGCGACTTCGGGGGGCGCCGGCGCCTACTACTTTGGGGCGAGCGCGCTCGCCGGATTCGTGGTCGGTGCGTTGGTGGGGGCCGCGGCGACCAACGCGTTGGGCGTCGCGCGATCCGCGCGACGCGACGTGGCCACGGGAATCGTCCTCGGGGCGGCCAGCGGGCTGTCGGCGCTGTTCTTCTACCTCGACGCCACCCACAGCGCCGCTTCGGGCGCCGCTCAGCAGGTCCTGTTCGGGTCGCTCTTCTCCCTGAGCCCGTCGCTGCTACCGGTCGTCGGGGGCGCTGGGGCGATCTGCGCCGCCGTGCTCATCGCCATTCACCGCCCACTCCTGCTCACTTCGCTGAGTCCAGAACTAGCCGATGCCCGAGGGGTCCCTCGCCGGGCGGTCGGTCTCATCTTCCTGCTCACCGTCGCCCTGTCGGTAGCGCTGGCCTGCGTCACTATTGGCTCGATCCTCGCGACGGCCCTGTTGATCGGACCGCCGGCGAGCGCGCTTCGACTAACGCGTAGCCCGCGCGGGGCTCTAGTGCTGGCGGGTCTAATCGCCGTCGCGGTGACTTGGCTCGGTGTGCTGCTCGCCTACGACAGCTTCTACTGGGGCGCGGTCTCTCCGGGACTACCGGTCAGTTTTTTCGTCGTGGTGCTGATCTTTCTAACGTACGTGGTGGCCGGGGTCGGGTCGCGGAGAAGTTCGGCCCCTCGGCGGGTGGGCCGCTCGACGTAATGTTCTCCGGTTTCATGATCAACGCCTGGGAGACGGCCTCGATCGTCGCGGTCGTGGCCGGCGTCGTCGGCTTCTTCGTGGTCCTGCGCGGTTCGGCCTTCGCCGCCCACGCGATTCCCAACGGCGCCTTCGCGGGGGCCGCGGGGGCCAATCTCCTCGGGTTCAGCACGATCGCGGGGCTCGGCGCCTT
>JAKBAB010000085.1 GCA_021815645.1 Actinomycetes bacterium | reverse complement strand
CGGCGCGGGTAAGACCGTGAAATGGCGTCGGCACGACGGCGTTAGTAGCGCCACCGTGGCGGAGACGGGCCACGGGAAACGCGCTTCGTCGTGGTGGCGCGTCGAAGCGAGCGACGTGCCCGCCCGGGCTCGTTGGTCCGACTCGCTCCAACGAGTTCACGGTTACGGAATGCTCGCGATCGCGCTCGGTCTCATCGCGCTGTGCGTTTGGAGTTCGGTCATCGCCCGCCACGGTGCGCTCACCTACGATTTCGCCTTCTACGCCCAGGGCTGGTACCTGATCGCCCACGGGCACCTCAACCCGTACTCAACGATCGTGCACGAACCACTGTGGCGAAACGCCGGTGAGTTCGTGCTGTGGCCCCTCGCGCTCCTGTGGTACCTCTGGCCCCACCCGCTCACGTTGCTCTGGGTTCAAGACGGCGCCACGGCGGCCTGCGAAGCGGTGGTCTTTTTTTGGATGTGTCAGATCGCCGCGCTGGCGCGCGCTCGTAATCAAATTGGACCGTGGTTCACCGCTCTTCTGCCAGCGATGGGGCTGATCGTGATGATCGCGACCCCCTGGACCATTTGGATTGACTCCTTCGACTTTCACCCCCAACCGATTGACTTACTGGCGAGTCTCCTCGCAGCGCACGCTTTTTGGCGCGGTCGCTCCCGCGTGGGGTGGGTCGCCGCCGTGCTCTCCGCGGCGTGCGGCGCGATCGGGGCCACCTACGTCGCGGGGGTTGGGATTTCCGCCCTCCTCGCCGGTCGCAGGTGGCGTCGGGTCGGCGTCTCACTCGTCGCGCTCGGAATCGGGTGGCTCTTGGTCCTCTCGTTACTCGGCGCCGATCACGCCAGCGTTGTCTACCACGCCCTCGTTAACCACCGCGGTGGCCCGGTCGGCGCGGCGAACCTCGCCGGCGCTCTGCTCCTTCACCCCGGTCGCGCCGTGTCGGCGATGTGGTCCGTTCACACCGACGTCTTCGCCGACGTCGCGAGCGGGGGACTGATCGGAGCACTCAGTCCCTGGGCGTTGGGCACGACTCTGCTCGTGTTGATCGAGGGGGCACTCACGGGCAGCGCCGGCTACATCTCCCCGCACGTACAAAACACGCTGCCCGTGCTCCTGCTGGTGCCGCTCGGCACCGTCGCAATCTGCGTGGCCGTGGCGTCGTCGAGCCTTCGGTGGCGTCGAATCCTGGCCGCAACGTTGGCGCTGGCCGCCGTTCTTAACACCGTTGGGTGGCTGCTCACGTGGGCTCCCCGCACGGCCGCCACCTGGGATTCGGTTTCGGCCGCCACGGGCCAAACCCTCGCGAAAGCGCGCGCGCTCATGAGCCCGAGCGACGAGGTCGTGGTCTCTCAGGGCGTGGTGGGAACCTTCGCCCTGCGCCGCTACGTCTACCCCCTCACCGCCAACCCCCCGCTTCGCCTACCCGTCAAGTCGCGCACCGTCTGGTTCGTCCTCGCGCCCACGAGTGGCATCGAAAGCCAATCGCCCGTCGCGGCGCAGTCCGAGGTAACCCAACTCGTCCAAAGGATCGGCGCGGCGATGATCCTCGACGAAAATGGAGTGTACGTACTTAGGTGGCGACCCCCGACCCGCTACCGTTCGGTCGAGCTGCGCGCGACGACGCTCATCGCGGCCTACGCAATTAAACCGTCGAGTCCAGACCTCATCACCCGTGGATCCCCCGCGACGTGGCACTTCGTCGCGCGCCAGACGGGCGGCGAACTACTCAGTGGCGATTACTGGCCCGAACCGGTGGGTACGCTCGTCACGTCACTTCGCGTAAGCAGTCACGGACCACTGACCGTGCAGTGGTGGGACACCACCGCCAACACCGAGATCGCCGCGCAACGGCTACCGTCGAGCGATGGGCGCGTCGTGACGCGCACCCTGCGCGTCCGCTTCACCCACGCCGTCGTGCCCACTGTCTACAGCGGTCGATGGCCCTTCGTCATCTTGGCGCTCGCTCCCCCCGCGCTCAACGACGTCGAGGTTCGCGTCTATAAACTGGGCGGCGCCCCCGCCGCCCTCTACGACGTCTCGATGCATTCCTCGTCAGCGAGGGGCGGGTGAACCCGCTAGTGTCGGGCTCTTCGAAAGTCGAAAGTGGCGCGCGGTGTTGAACTCTAAACGTGTGGCGGTGGTGCTGCCGGCGTACAACGCGGGTCACACGCTGCGCCGCACGGTGGACGAACTGGACCGAACGGTCGTCGACGTCGTCTTGCTCGTTGACGACGCCTCGAGCGACGACACCGTCGCCGTCGCTCGGGCGGCGGGCGTCGAGACGATACGACACGAGGTCAACCGCGGCTACGGCGCTAACCAGAAGACGTGCTACGACGCCGCCCTCGCGCGGGGCGCGAACATTGTCATCATGTTGCACCCCGACTACCAGTACTCCCCGCGCCTCGTCATCGCCATGGCGGCGATGATCGCCTACGGCGAATACGACATGGTGCTCGGCTCACGAATACTGGCCCAGAGCGCGGTCGGCGGCGGTATGCCCCGCTATAAATACGTCGCGAATCGCCTCCTCACGGTCGTCGAAAACTTGGTGCTACGCATGAAACTCTCGGAGTACCACACGGGCCTGCGCGCCTACAGCGACGAACTCCTTAGGGCCCTGCCCCTCGAGCGTAACGACGACGACTTCGTGTTCGACAACCAAATCATCGTGCAGGCGATGTGCGCGGGGGCGCGCATCGGTGAACTGTCGTGCCCCACCCGCTACAGCGCCGACTCCTCCTCCATCGACTTTCGCCGCAGCGTTCGTTACGGGTTCGGGGTTTTGCGTACGGCCGCGCAGTATCGACGTCGGGCGCGCCGTAGCTACCCCTACCTAGAGGTGACCCCGATGACGCGTCGCATTAACCCCGAAGACGAAAATCATCCCCGCTGAGAGAGAACCCCCGTCGAAAACTCGGGCGCGCGAAAGATGCGGTCCAGCAGGAGGAACTTAAGCACCCAAAAGAGTAGAGCCGACGCGACGTTCGCGCCGTCGACGACGGCGGTGTCGATGAGGTGAGGCCACGCGTGAGTGTGAACGAGGTGGTGGGCGTAGGCGGCGCCGAGCAGGGAGAACGCAATCCCCCCCACCGCCAATACCCAAAAGGGGATCACCTCTCGGACCACGTGGCTGCGGCCCACCTTCGACCACGTCCATCGTCGATTGAGCGAGTACGAGGGTACGGCGCCAACGAGATTGCCCACGAGCGTCGCGGCGACCTCACTACGCACCAATCCGGTGCCGTACACGATGGCGATTACCGTAAGGGCGACCAGTGTGGAGATCACCGACACGAGGGCGTAGCGAAGATAGCGGCGGCGGCGATCGGGCGAACTTCCGGCTGCTCGTCTCAGTCGACCCACCGTTTAAACCTACCTACCCACGCGCCATCGCCGTAGGTAAAACTCGGCGCCAACTTACTCTTCGGATCCAACCCCCGGACCCATCGCCGCGCGACGGGTGGTCACCCCAATCGCGAAGGGCGACAGACCCTGGGCGCTCAACTCACAGGCGGCGTGTAGCGCCTCGATGTCGGATATCGAATAGCGCCGCTGGTTGCCCGAGGAGCGAAGGTCACCTAATTCAATGGCCGCCCCGAGCCGTCGCAGCGTCTGGTGGTTGGTGTCGAGCAACTCGCTCACCACGGCCATCGTGAAGAGCGGCTCGTGGGGATCGTTCACTCGCTCTCGCCATTCCCGCGTCGTGGGGACGCGCCGCTCCCGCGGCGCGTCCCCACGACTAAGGGGATCTCTCACGCGGACTCGGTCGTGAGCACGGGCCTAGACGACTCTTCGGACGCGCGCACCGCGACCTTGCGTGGCTTCGCGTGCTCGTGGAGCGGGATCCTTAGTGTCAAGACGCCGCCGCTGTATTCGGCGTCAACGTGTTCGACGTCGAGAACGTCGCCGAGCAGCACCCGCCGGGAAATCGACGACTCCGCACGCTCGCGCACGAAGTACTTGGCCCCACGCGGCAGCGACGCCAGGCGCTGCGCGCTCAGACGCAACTCACCGCGTTCGATCTGGACGTCGATGCTCGCCGGGTCGACGCCGGGCAGGTCGAACTGCACCGTTATAACGTCGCCGAGTCGAAACGCGTCCATGGCGGCGGTCAATCCTTGTCCCTGATCAAAGAGACGATCCCACTGTCGAATGGGGTCGGTCAACATCAACATGGAAATTACCTCCGTTTCGAGAGTTGTAAGTTAACTTTACTGCAATAGTTATTATACATTACTACACGCCCCCGTGACGCCATTCATCACCGGATCGAAAAGCGCACCACCGGGAGGTCGCTCCCCCACCGATTTCGGCGGCGCGCGAAGTGAGTGGGCGCGTGGACTCGGGAGAGGCAACCGGGCGGTCTAGAGTCAACACGCGAGGAGGGGCGATGAAGGTATGCATCATCGGCGGCACGTCATTCGTGGGTCGAGCCATCGCCTGGTCGGCGTGGCACCACGGCCACAGGGTCTCGGTACTCAACCGCGGGCTCACGAACAGCGACCTCCCCGAGAGCGTCGAACGACTCGTCGGTGATCGCCAGGGCGATCTGACGTGCTTGAAGGAAAGGACCTTCGACGCGACCGTCGACGTAATCGCCTATCGGCCGAGTGACGTGGAGAACCTGGCGCACGCCCTCGCCGAACGTGGTGGACACTACCTGCAAATCTCCTCGGTCTCCGCTTACGCGGAGCCCCCGGCCGCGGGGGCGCGCGAAGAGTCACTCTCACTAAAAGCCGACCTCGGTATCGACCTCGCCGGACCCGTAACCGGATCTACTTACGGCACCCTGAAGGCCGCCAGCGAACGCGCGGGACTCGAACTTTTTGGCGACTCGGCCACGTTCGTGCGGCCAACCTTCGTCGTGGGAGCCCACGACGCCACACTGCGCTTCCCGTACTGGGTGGAGCGTGTGCGCCGCGGTGGCCGCGTCGCGGTACCGGGGCCGCGCAGCGCGCCTCTACAGTACGTGGACGCGCGCGACCTAGCGAACCTCGTCGTGCGGGCGATCGAGGACGGACGTCGCGGGGGGGTTCACGTGGCCGGACCGCACCCGGACGAGTGCTTCTTCTCGGTCATCGAACAGATCGCGAGCCACCTCGCCCCGCCCGGTACCACGCTGGAGGAAGTGGAGCC
Organism: Actinomycetes bacterium; assembly: GCA_021815645.1. GTDB lineage: Bacteria > Actinomycetota > Acidimicrobiia > Acidimicrobiales > RAAP-2 > RAAP-2. The sequence goes on along the minus strand of JAKBAB010000085.1, from coordinate 1,814 downwards.
CGCCGACGTCCTCGCGGCGGCGCTCGGGGACCGTCTCCCCCTATGGAGTGCGGGGCGAAGTGAGAACCTGCTCACCCTCGACAGTTCTCTCGCCCTGAGTTACGGCCTGGACCTGCGCCCGCTCGCCGACACGCTCGACGACGTCGTCGAATGGTGGGGGGGGCGACCGTGGCCGGGAACCTGGCTGAGCGAAGACGACGAAGCCCGTCTCTTCGCGCGCGCCCTTTAGCGGACCGAACCTCGGTAAATCGTGACCCGTTTCGGACAGGAACGCGGTATGGCCCGCATGGACCAGGAGCGATTCTCCCGGATCGTGACCGAGCACAGTGGCGCCGTGGCTAACTACCTGCGCCGACGGCTCTACCCCCTTTCGGTGAGTGACCTCGACGACCTGGTCGAAGAGACCATGATCGTCGTGTGGCGCCGACTGAACGACGTTCCGCCCGACGCCGAGTTGGCCTGGACCCTCGGCGTGGCGCGCAACGTCTTACGAAACGCTCGGCGCGCGCGCGCGCGCCGCAGCGCAATGGAGGGCCACGTTCGTACCCCCGGCTACGACGCCTCGGCCGAGGACCACGTCCTGGCCGACGCGGGTGTGCGTGAGGCGCTGGCGGCGCTCGACGACGACGAACGCGACATCGTTCTGCTCAACGCCTGGGACGGTCTCGACACCCACGCGCTGGCCGCCTACTACGCGATTTCCACTAACGCCGCGGCCGTTCGGCTCTCCCGCGCGCAACGGCGTTTTCGTGACCTCCTGGCGACGGCCGACGTGAGCTGAAAGTATGCCCGCCACCCGACAGAAAGTTAGTGAAAGGAGATCCGGTGAGTGACCCCTACGACCGACTGCGCGCGGCCGACCCCGTCGGCCACGTGCGCTACGAACTCCCCGATCGCGACGGCCTGATTCAACGAGCCCTCGCGCAACCGCGCTCGACGTCTCGACGCACGTGGCGACGCTTTCAAATCACCGTGGCCGGATCCCTGGCCGCCACGACGGCCCTGGCCGTGACGGGCATCGCCGTCCTGTCGGGCGCCGGGAGCGCCCTGCCGGTATTCGCGCTCGCTTCGTCGGGCCACTACGCGACCGTGACTTCGCACGCGTCGGCCTTCGGGGTTAACGGCTCGCCGGCGTACTCCATGGTCGTCTCCCCGGCTCCCCTCCCCAAAACGGCTTCGTCGGCGCCGGCTTACCCGTTACTGCCCGCCCCACCGGCGGCCCAGGCCGCGCAACGCATCGCGTCCCTATTCGGTCTTCGGGGCGTCGCGACTCGGGCCCATTCACGCGGCGCCGCGACGTCCTGGCTGGTCGGTCGCGGTACGGGGCCGGCCCTTAACTACCAGCCGAGCCCCGTCGCCCAGTGGTACTACTCGTCGAGCGCGCCGCCGGTCGCACCGGCGACGGTGTCCAACCCCGCGCTCGGGCCCTTGGTGTCTCACGCGCGCTTAGGTCGCGACGCGAGCGGCCTCGTGGCGGCGCTCGGCGTGTCGTACCACCTAACCGAGCCCCAATTCTCGAGCGCGGTCACCGCGACCACTCGTAACGCGTCGGAGCGACGCTTCGTGACCGAGACGGTCACCTACGCCGTGACTTTGGGGAAGCTAGCCACCGGTTACCGCTTCGTCGTAACCGTCGACCGACGTAACCACATCTTGTTCGCCTCGGGACCGGCCTTCGCGGTCGGCGCCCCCGTCACGTACCCACTGGAGAGTCCGCGCGACGCGCTGCGCGCTCTAGCGCGCGAGCGAAGGGCCCTGGCTCTACCTAGCGCACCGACGCCCGCGCTAGCGCTCACTTTGTCGACCTACCGACT
>JAKBAB010000084.1 GCA_021815645.1 Actinomycetes bacterium | reverse complement strand
CGCCGGAACTTGGCTTCGGGGACGCCATTTTGCAGTACTTCGCGGCCTATAAGTCGCCGAGCTCGCCGCTCTTCCAGCGGGCCTTTCTCCCCACGTACCCCGACGACTTCGTCCGCGACGTTCGCACCGGCTCATTGCCAAAGGTCTCGTGGATAGTTTCACCAAACGGATACGACGAACACCCCCCCGCGCCCCCGGCCTACGGCGCGTGGTTCATCAGCCGAGTTCTCACGGCGCTGGTCGCCAACCCCGAAGTTTGGTCGAAGACGGTCGTCTTTCTCACCTACGACGAAAGCGGAGGGTTCTTCGACCACGTGGCTCCGCCCACCGCCCCCCCGGGTACTCCCGGCGAGTACGTCACCACGGCCCCCCTTCCCCCAGCGGCCGCCGGTGACGCGGGACCCATCGGCTTCGGGTTTCGCGTACCAACGCTCGTCGTCTCGCCCTTCAGTCGAGGTGGCTACCTCTCTTCGGACACGTTTGACCACACTTCACTCATCCGATTCCTCGAGGCTCGCTTCTCCATCCACTGTGGAGAGATCTCGCCGTGGCGGCGCGCCACGGCGGGCGACCTGACGGCGACGTTGCGGTTGGGCCACGCGAGCGTCGCGTTCCCGCACCTCCCGTCCACGCAGCGCGTACGCCTACGAGCGCGAGCAATTGAAGGGTGCACGACGGCGGACATCGCGGGGTCCAGTTCCGCTGTGGCGCCCTACCCACTTCCGGCCTCGCAGAGTATGCCCTCGCAAGAGCTCGGTACCCTGCGCCGGTTGCCCCACTGAACCGTTAACTTCGCGCGCGGCGAGAGCAGCTGACGGAGCGGTCCGGTCATGCTAGTTCGGCCCTTCGCTGTGCTCGCTCACCAGAACCTCACGACGAACGCGGTCGTGAGGTGCTCACGGCTCGGTTCCCACGCGAGCTTCCCCAAAACCTCGCCTCAACCACGCTTACGACGGATTCGATGGACCACTGGGGTGACTTAAGGCACGAGTACCGTCGCGGATCTATCGACCTTTACGAAACGACTGGGTCGTGGCTGAAAATGAGGAAACCCTCGCTGGGGGTTGGGCCACCGCGGTGACGCGAACGGGCCACGTCACCGTCCAATCGGCGAAACCGCAGAGTCGAACAGTTCTCTCGTTTCTCTTCTCTCTCGCCAGCGAGGGAATCGCCGTGGCTCCGAGAACGGCGCCGAGCCTCGGGACCCAAAGAACTGGTTCACCTTCAGTCGTCGTCCGCGGGCGAGACGTTGAACCAGCGTCGCGCGCTACCCTTCGTCTCGGGAAAGTAGAGAGCGAAAGCAATTACTACGAAACCTTCATCCTCCGGTTGAACCTAGTTTGCTTCCGGCCCGGCCGGAAGGGTTCGAACTCCCGACGCGGCAGTTCTCGTAGTGAGTGTGTCGTTTCAGTCACGGCCACGGCGAACACGGAGGATCGGGCCCACCACGAGGGCCCTCTTTCGCGTCGTCGGGAGGCGGCGCGCCTTACGTCGGCGGCGAACCATATCGCTAAGAGTGAGGAGTGTCGCCGCAGCGATAATTGCCCAGGACGCGACGCCATCGCCAAAGGCGATCAAGACGACTACGGCCGTAACCGTGAGCGACCCGCCCGTCGCCGCGAGCGTGAGGGCCCGGTGGGGCTGCGGTGAGACGAAACCGTCCTCGGTGTTCACCCGATACCCTTAAGGAACGTAGTGCTCACCAGCTCGGGTGCGTCGAGCGGTGCGAGCCGACCCTGGTAGATGCTCTCCGACGCGACGTAGACGAGCGCCAACAGGGCCGACACGTCCCACCACGGCGCTCGGAGGTTCTCCCGATCTTCGACCCGTCTGATTCGAAGGACCGAGATCGCGAGTTCCTCCTCGATCCGTCGCCACCGCGCCATGAAAGTCGGTTCGTGGTCGAAGGCGGGAGTTCGCCACAGGAAGCCCAACTGGGCACCGACCGAGAGCAGCGCCGTCGTCAATGAAGTGAGCACGTAGTCATCTCGGTCCGCGGTCGTGTTCACCGGGAGAATCGCCGCCTCGCAGAGGTCGAGCGCACGCTCACCGACGGCCCGCAGTAAGTCGTCGCGGGAAGGAAAATATTTGTGCAACGTCGTGCGACTGACCCCGGCGGCCTGGGCGACCGCGCTCAATGAGGTTCCGGGCTCGGTGACGAGAACGGTGGTGGCGACGTCGAGGAGTGACTGACTCTTGCGAAGCGCGGCGCTGGGTCGGACTTTAGACAGCGTCGTCGTCATTGGCATTCACGTTTGGCGTCGATGATTTGTGCCACATTGTCGTACTCGGTGGACAGCCGTTAGCGAAGCTCACTACCGCGGCCACGGAGAAGTTGAAGTGTTGGTACAGCGCTACGTTGTCGTCGGTGTTGGTTTCGAGGTAGGCCGGGTGTCGCGTTGCGTCGGCGCGAGCGAGACCGTGGCGAAGGAGCGCACCGCCGACTCCGCGGCCCTTCAATTGCGGTTCGACCCCCAAAACTGTCAAGTACCAATGCGGCTCCTTGGGGTGAGCCCTGGCCAGCTCGCCCGCCAGCGATGAGGCCACGCGTAGACGCGAGCCAAAAATCGTGACGTAACGCGGGATCGTCAGAAACTGACGGCCCAGGGAGGGAAAGACGCTCCCCGGGACCCGCCACAGGGCCGCCCCGACTATCTGGGTGTGAGAGTCCAACGCCACGTCGAGGGTGCCCGAAGTGAGGCAGTCACGGAGTTGAGTCGCAAAAAACTGGGCCATCTGCTTTTCGTGCCCGGAAAGGTCCCCAAAAATCCACGTGAATTGAGGATCGGCGGCGAACGACCGCGCCAGGAGTAGAGACAGTGGGCCTAAGTCACTGGGCCGGCCTTCACGCACGGAAATGGATAGTGAATCCGCGGCGGCCGCGCTGTCCGCATGGTCCTGACGCTCGTTTGCAAATTGGTCACTCATAACTAATATCGTACAGTACTGTTCGAATAATGTCAATACTGTCCACTAAAGTTTTGGCGCTGGCGCGAACGGACGAAGCGAGTAGCGGGAACCGGTTAGAAATATTGGCAAAACACTGGTCTGGCGGTACTTGGGCGCCGACGCGCCCCAACTTGCTAGCCGGCGGCGGCCCCCAGGGGGTTCGCCGTACTTCGGCCTCAATTAGGTGGGCAATTGGCCAACGTGTGGTCCGTGTTCTTTAGGGGATTGAATTGAACTCTCGCACAACCACCTCCACCGCGGTTAACGGTAAACCCCAACGCCGCGTTCTTTCGTTGCCAGGGGGGCAGTGACTCGCGGTCGGTGGTGGCGGGTTCGAACTCCGCTTCTCGAGTGGCACCAATGGTCCGGCTGCGAAGAGGTCACTTGAGTCGAACGGCACCAGACCGCCACCCGACACATGTATCAGACCGGTAAGCGCCGGTTGCCACAATCACGTCTCTTTGACCCGGCGGGAGTGTGCGTAGTCGTGTGGAGCAACCCGCCGTGCGCTCCACCGGATTGAGGGTCCTTCGGACGTCGTATCGTGCGGCTGGAGGGATTCGAACCCCCGACCCTCGGTTCCGTAGACCGATGCTCTAATCCGCTGAGCTACAGCCGCGTCGTTGTTGGAACGCCAGCCTAGCCGGGCGCTCTCCACCGGACTCCCGCGAACTCACTACCATGACCCTGTGGCGCACCGTTTCTTCGAAGACCTAACCGAGTTACTCAGTGAGGTCAACGACCCCATGGTCGAGATTCGCCACGATCTCCACGCGCACCCCGAACTCTCCTACGAGGAGTTCCGCACCAGTGGCGTAATCCGTGACCGTCTCGTCGCGCTGGGCTGGGACCTCGCGCCCTGCCCGACCGAGACCGGCGCGGTGGCGACATTGGCCGGCGCCAAAGCGGGTCGTCGCGTCATGTTGCGCGCCGACATCGACGCCCTACCGGTAACTGAAGAGAGCGCCCTGAGCTACGCCTCATCGACCAGCGGGGTCATGCACGCCTGCGGTCACGACGTACACACCGCGGCCCTGCTGGGCGTCGCCGACCTCCTCGCGCGTCGCCGCGACGAACTGGCCGGCGAGTTCACGCTCGTGTTCCAACCGGCCGAGGAGGTCATCTCCGGCGCGCGCGCCATGATCTCGCGCGGCCTGTTCGAGAACCACCCCGTCGACGCCGTCATCGGGGCTCACGTCGTATCGCTCGCGCCGCTCGGTTTCGTGGGCTCGCGCCCAGGGGTAATGATGAGTCGCGGCGTCACGCTCGCCGTGGCGGTGAGTGGCCGGGGGGGTCACGCCGCTATGGCCGTTCCCGAGGGCAACGTCGTGCTAGCGATCTGTCACCTCGTACCGCGCCTCGACGAGGTCGTCGCCGGACTCACCTTCGAGGGAGTGAACTGCGTCTGCTCGGCCGGGGTCGTAGCCGTCGGCACCAAAAACAACGTGGTGCCCCGCCACGGTCTCCTGCGCGGCACCCTGCGCACGTTCACCGACGCGCAGGGTGACGAGGCGCTCGGGCGCCTAAACGAGTTGCTGGGCGAAGTCGCGGCGAAGTTCGACGTTAGTTGTGAGCTCACGATTGACGAGAGCGTCCCGGCCGTCACCAACGACGAAGCCGTCACCGCGATCGCCATGGCCAGCGCGGCGCGAGTCGAGGGCGTAAGCGTCATAACCTTTCCCCCCGTCACGCCCAGTGACGACGTGTCGGAGTTCTTCGCCCAGGCTCCGGGCTGTTACCTCTTCGTCGGTGGCGCCATGGCCGACGGCTCCTCGGGCATGCACCACGCCCCGGACTTCGCCATCGACGACGGGGCCTGTCGGGTGGCCGCCGGCGTCCTCGCGGCGGGTGCGGTCGACCTCGCGGCCCGTTAGGAGTTCGCCCCGCGCGCCGCTACGAACAGGCGCGCCGCGCCGCGCATGGGGGCTTCGTTACCGTTGATAACGACGCGGTACGGCCGGCCCTCGAACGCCGCGGGAATCACCCGTCGCGCGTTGCCGCCCGCGAAGTGCACCGTCGTGGCGGAGAACTCCGCGACGAACGCGTCGACAACCGTCACGAGGTTCTCGTCCCACCGGGCCTCGTCGGCCGCGCGGCCCCGTTCGCCCATGACCTGGTCGTAACTCTTATCGTCGCGAAAGATCTCGGCCCCGACGTCGCGCACCCGTTCGAGATTCCCGTTTCTAGCGAGAGCGAGGCCGAGCCCGGTCCCCAGGGCCAAGACGAGTTCAGTGCCCTCACCCTCCACGCAGCCCAGGGCCGCCATGGTCGCGTCGTTGACTACGCGCACGTTTCGCCCCGACGCGTGGCGCAGCGCCTCCTCGAGGGGGTAACCGCGCCACGACTCTTCGAGTTCGGGGTCCACTTCGGTCGCGATACCCCCCGGTCGCGAAAGGTTGCCCGGTCGCACGACGTGGCCGTCGCGGAACTCTCCGGGAAAGCCCACCCCGACGCGCCGGGCCGCACTGCGTGAAATTCGCTCTTCCAAAAACTCCACCAGTCGCGCCGGGGTGCAGGGGTAGGGAGTGGGCCGGCGGCGCACCGAACGCAGTAGAGCGCCCTCGTCATTGACGTGGGAGAACTTGACGTTGGTCGCCCCGATGTCGACCGCCAAGATCTGGTCCTGGAGCAGCAGGGACTGATACGCCACTACCGAATCGTACTTAGGGTCGACCGACCCCCCGAGGTCGCAGTCGGCGCTGTCGCCACCAGGGCGAGAGCCGCACTTCGTAGAGGGCGCGCCCGGCGCTGACGACCGTGGCCGTCGAAGGGGCCCGTCGACGCAGGGGAACCCGAGTGCCTCCCTCGGGGTTCTCTACGACCTCGGGAATGAAGGTCGCCACCGTCGGGTCGGCCAGGCCCGCGAGGACTACGCGCGTCGTGTGATTGTTGACAATGGTCGCCGCGCGCGACCCCCAGCGCGCGCTCAATTGGGCGAAGTCCTGCACCACGGTGACCAGGGTGACGGCCAGTCCGCTGACGGTGGCGGCCAGCTGGTCCAGTTCGTCGAGGGACGCCACCGTCGCCGCTTCGTCCAGCACCACCAGGAGCCGTCGGGCCTCTCCCGCGTCGACGCGGCGCTGCTGCTCTTCTAATACGGTGCGCAGCGCCCCTCGAAACAGCGGCTCGTAGTGTCGCTGTTCTCCCCGGGCGCTCACCAGGTAGAGGGTGTTCGCGCCCGCGACGACCGAGCGCACGCGCGCTAGCGGCTGCGCGAAGCGCCACGGCATCATCATGGTCTCGGCCGTCGTGAAGACTCCGTCTAGGGTGCGCGGATCGTGCTCGACGAAGTTCGTCAACACTTCGGCCGCCGACGACGTGCTGTCGGCGATGAAGTGACGCACGTCGCGGTGCTCAACGGCACTCGCCACGTCGAAAATGGTCCCCCTGCGTTCGAGGGCCACACTCATGAGCGCCGCCACCAACTTCGACGCGAGCGCGTTCCAGAACTCCCCATCCCCGCGGCCGTCACTGGGGGTAGTGAGGTCTCGCGCCACGCGCAGCGCGTGGCGAAAGGAGGTCACCCCCTCGAGGGGATCCCAAGTCAGCCCCCCGTCGCGTCCCGGTTCGAGAACCTGGACGTCACCGACGCCTCGACGCCACTCGAGCGTCGTCGCTACGACGTCACTCTTGACACTCGCCACCACGAGCGCGTCGCGCCAGCGCAACACCGCCGGCACCACGAGCGAGGACGTCTTGCCGGCCTGAGTCGGGCCCACGACGAGCATCGACGCATTGGCCGCGAGGGTCACCCGGGGCCCGCCGCTCAGTCCGTTCCAGTAGCGGCGCCCGAGCACCGGTCGGTCGTTCACTGACCGTCGCGCATGGCGCCGTCGGTGTCCACGAACCTCTGGTCACGTTCACTGGGCCGCACGCGCACCACGGAGCGCGCGTCGCCGTAACGCACGAGCGCGACCCCGCGCGGTAGTTGGGCCAGGTAGCTCTCCTCGAGGGCGCTCAGGCCGAGCGCGACCGACATCTCTCGCGCTTCGTCGGGCGGTTGGCGAAAGAGCCACTGGGTCTCGCACTCGCGCAGCAGACCGCGCGCTCGTTCGCGCGCCGCGCTGCCGGCGTCGCCAGATCGGAA
>JAKBAB010000083.1 GCA_021815645.1 Actinomycetes bacterium | reverse complement strand
CTTCGCTCACCCAGGCCGGTGAACTACGCGAGGGGGCCGCGGTCTGTGAGCTGAGCAACTACGTGAACCTGTCTTCCATGCCCGAGGGCACCCGACTCATCGTGCGCAGAGAACCCCTGCACCCCGGGGCCCAACGCAGTCTCTTTCCCTCCCACGAGTTTCGCTACTGGGGTTTCTACACCGACCACGCAGGCGACCCAGTGGATCTCGACGTCACCATGCGAGCTCACGCCCACGTCGAGAGTCACATCCAACGACTCAAAGAGTCGGGGCTCTGCCGGTTCCCCTTCACCAGTTTCGAGGCGAACGCCAACTGGCTCATGACCGTCGCCCTCTCCGGCGACCTCGTGCGGTGGTTCCAGTTGCTGTGCTTGAAGGGACCATGGAAAGAGGCTCGCCCCAAGGCCCTGCGTTGGGAGATCTTTCATGCGCCGGGTCGTCTCGTCTATCGCTCACGCCGTCGGATTGTTCGCCTCCTTGACGGCTGGCCCACGGCTGACGTCCTGCTCGGTGCCTATCAGCGCATCGCGCGCTTGATCTGAGCGAATTACATTTCCCTCAGACGCGCTACACGCGACCAGCGCCGTCACCACACGTCTCTCGAGTCATTTTGCATGGTCGAAAATCATGTTCGCAAACCCGTGAGGGCCACGACGACGGCGCGACCGGTTCCGCAGGGCCTTCGGTGACGGGAAAACAGATTTGACGCTGCTTTCAGATCACTCGTGAATGATCGGAGCTAGGTGTCTTAGTTACCGTCACCAGTTTCATACCTTTCAATAGCGACGGGTAACCGTGGGAAAACGTTGCCTGGCGAGACCGAGTTACGGCGAGAACGTCAGCGTGATTGTGGTCAATTGGCAAACGGGAGTTGGCCACGATGAGAATTCTGATAACTCCCCCCGTTCTTTTAGTGCGTGCACTTTCACGTCTTCTCCTTGTGTGAGCATGGAGCTGGGTCCCTTCTGTTGGTTGGCGTAAGCACCACCAATCTTGTAGGGTCCACTTCATTTCCGATCGGTCTAGTGGCCTACCGCTGCTATCGGGAGGTGAGGAATTTCGGCGATCGACTCTGGGGAGTTTCCATGATTCTCGTCATCGACGGTATGCACCGTTCCACACGAATTTGGGTAATTTGACCACACGCCTCTTGATGAGCCCTTTCGCAGTTGCGCCCTAGGCCTGCACGAGGCGTTCTGGTCGAATCTAAAGCAAAGCGAATATTTGCCCGATAACAAGTTCCGCCGCGTCGTCGATGGAGTAGTCCACTGGCCAATTGATCACCAGTGCGTCGAGATCTTCACGAAACGTTGCGTCCAAAAGCTTGTCCTGTAGATTCTGAGTGGCCGTGACCTTGGTGTAACCGACGGGACGGTAGGTTGCGAACGCGCGGACGATCTCCTCCGGCACCAGTTTCATCTCTGTGACGGCGAGCCAAAGATCGAAGAGGTCCCTCCCCTTTTTGCGCTGGTAGAGGGCCCTCAACTTTGTCGAAATCAACTCTTCTTCAGTGAATGTGAGCACCTCGGCGTTCCCGGTGAACCACGACGTAGCGACTGCGAATGGCACCCGCACGAGCGGTTCAGCGGGTGACGACTCGTGAGTGTTGATTTCAACCTTCACTCGAAGAAATGATCCCGAGCCGGACTCCGCTGGCGCACGCATTCGAAACTTCGGGCGCATCGAAATGGAGCGACCGTACACCTCTAGGCCAACCCTCTCGGCTACATCTCGCAACGCGTCGAACACCGGTCCAATGCCGTCCTGTGATCGACGAACGAAGTCAAGGTCCTCGCTGAAGCGCCGAGGCGTAGCGAGCCGAAGTTGGTGCAAACACGTACCTCCGCGAAAGACGAGTTCCTCAGCTAGCACAGGGTTTTGATAGATCTCGACGATCAGCCGAGCGAGGACGAGATCTTGCTCGATGGCGTCGCGTGTGGGCCAAGGGCGAGTGAGCCCCCACGCAGTGATTTCGGATTCGGGAATCACAGATCCGCTTCGACTTCTGCGTTTACGACGATGCCCCAGCGATGATCACTTCGGCCACGGCGGGGCCCAGCCGCATCGAGCAGCACATCCGCCCTGCCAGTGATTGGTCCAAGCCAAGAAATAATCGAGTCGGTGTCGAACGGAGCCAGCGTGAAATCGAAGAGCCACCCGAGGCGTCTGACCGCGGACCGCGGATAATACTGCGCGGCATTGAGAAGTTCTCTGGCATCGAGACCGTCGTCCTCGACCAGCTCGTGCAGGACTGTCGCTACGTTGCTCAACCCACCCGCATCTCGTGGGCGCAGCGCCAGATCAAGGACCGTTGTCGCCGGCGAAGAAACTCGGTAGGTCCCGGTTGACGAGTTTCGCAGCTCCGTGGGCACGACACCGACTCGGCGGCCACTAAAGAAGCGCAACTTGACACGGCCGAAGTCTCGGTCGTGCACCAAGTGGTTCACCATTACTTGGAGCACCTGAGCGCGTTGGTGGGCTGCACCGTGGATTTCAGCCGCCGAAAGTAGTCCCACGTAGTACTCTCGGCCGAGCGCTTTCATCATGGGGTCAATGAAGTCGAGCGCCGGGACCACTTTCCAGGTACGGAACTGCGGGGGCACAGCAACGTAAAGCCCTGGGGTGGGGCTGAAGAGATACGCGCTGCGACGGAGTCGTACTAAGGCGTCGGCAGCGAGTTTCGGGCTTGACCCTAGGATTTTGGCTACCTCTGCCAAAGTAACCACGGGGTGCCCTTGCGAGAGGAGGTAGTCGCTGAGCGCACGCGGTTTAACCAATTTTTCAATGTTCTTCTCGGGAACAGCCAATCTGGCATCCTTCCTTATGTGTATACTTTTGTTACTAAACCGTGCTGCATACGGTCTCGTCTGAATTAGTTACACAGCGCAATACTAGCCGGTCGCACGATCGCGACGTGTGAATTCCATCCCTAATTAGGTATCTTGCATGAGCTTCTCGCTCGGCCGAACGGGCGTCCAAGTTGGTTTTCACTCGAGCTAGGTGGTGGTTCACGGTGAATCAACGTGCGATTTCGTGTCAACGGCGTGATTGACACCGCCTTGGTCTTTGCGGGCGGGTTTGATTGCGTTCAAGATTTCTCGCGCTCCGCCACCAAGGTTGAGGTGAAGTGGTGCAACCGCCACAATGCGCTGGCGGACTTGAAACAGTGGAACCTACCCGCTGCGAAGGCGATATCCAAACACTGACGGTATGAGATCCGAGGACACGTCCGCCGAAAGACTTCTGCGAGTCGTTCTCACGCCGATCCAGCATCGAGGGAGTTTGGGGCAACCTTCGCAACACCCGTACGCAGAACATCAAACGCAGCTTTTGTCACGTGGTGGGATTGGTGAAGACGAGTCTGATGCTGTGTTTCGAGGTTGTGGCGGCCAATATCCGACTCGTTCGCCATTGGGCCAAACGAAATGAGTTCACTGCCGATCCTCTTCGCGTACCGATGCCGCAGGGCCATGTTTTCGAAGAGTTGGACGCTCTCGGTCAGATCAGTTTGACCGCGTCATCACTCTTTGACGATCCACCGGATGATCTCGCCGCGTAGGCGAGATCGAGTCACATTTTCACTGCTCGCAGGACGAGTCACGTCCAGCGGACGGTGAAGTCGTCACGGAGGGGTTTCCGATCGGCGGCGGGAGGCGACGAAGGACGAAATCTGGCTCGGTGAGCACACGACGGTCCAAAGACGGGGATCCGGAGCGTCTTTCGGGGCGTTTCGTTACAAGATAGGGTCCACTCTCGTTAGGACCCCATGGCGGAGGAGGTGGGATTTGAACCCACGGAAGGTTTCCCTTCACACGATTTCCAATCGTGCCGATTCGGCCGCTCTCGCACTCCTCCACGACGCACAACTCGGGGTAAATCTTCCCGGCCCGCCAGGCTACCCGAGTCCAGCGCACCCTCCGCTAGCCTGTAGCGGCCGAGGTTCACCGCGGTGGTCGGGTCCCGTGCGACGGCCAGTCGTGAACCGAGTCAGGGGTGGAAGCCAGCAGCTCTCAGCGCTCTGTGCCGGGTGCCACGGTTCGCCTGGCCACCGCGTTGGACCTCGGTGTAGGCGGCCATCGTTAGCATGAGGCCATGGCCGAGACGAACGCGACACCTCCGTCGCTGGACGGGGTGACCGCTCTCTACCGTCGATTTCGTCCGGGGAGGTTCGCCGAGGTGCGCGGCCAGGACCACGTCGTGCGGGCGCTGCGCGGTGCGGTGAAGAACGAGCGAATCTCTCACGCGTACCTCTTTTCGGGACCTCGGGGGACTGGCAAAACGACCGCCGCGCGGATTCTGGCCAAGGCCCTCAACTGCGAGGCCCCCCTCGAGGGTGACGCCTGTGGACAGTGCGAGAGCTGCGTCGCGATTACCCGCGGGGCGTCTCTCGACGTCGTAGAACTCGACGCCGCCTCCAACAACGGGGTCGACGACATCCGAGAGATCATCGCTGGAGCGTGGCACGCGACCCCGGGAAGTTGGAAGGTTTACATCTTCGACGAAGTACACCAACTCTCTAAGTCTGCGTCCGCGGCTCTGCTCAAGACCCTCGAGGAGCCTCCCTCGCACGTCGTATTCGTCCTCGCGACCACTGATCCCCACAAGGTTCTCCCCACGATTCGATCTCGCACTCAGCACCTCGAATTTCGACTGTTCGGCGCCGAGACGCTCGCGACGCTGCTCGAAGACGTCGGCGCGGCCGCACAGTTGAACCTCGAGAGTGCGACCATTGAAGCGGCGGTGCGACAGGGCCGCGGCTCGGCCCGCGACGCATTAAGTGCCCTCGATCAACTCATCGCGACCGGCGCCCTCGAAGAGACGTCCCCGGGGTTCGACGAACTGTTGGCCGCCGTTGCGGGTAACGACGCCCTGGGCGCCCTGCGCGCGTTGGCCGTGCTGAGCCGAGAGGGTTGGGACCCGGAGCAGTTGGCGGAGAGTTTCGCTTCGGAAGTGCGCCAAGCGTTCCTGCTCCAGGTCGCGCCGGAGGTATCCGACGCCGTCGCCGGAGACCGTGAGCGGCTGAGCGCGTGGGGAGAGAAACTTGGTTTGGCGCGTACCGTTCGGGTGCTCGAGACCGTTGGGCGAGCGTTACGCGAAATGAAGAGCGCCACGGAGAAGCTCATTACCTTGGAGGTCGCGCTGGTGCGTCTCACGAAGCCGGAACTCGACGCGACGTACGAAGCGCTCGACGAACGACTCACGCGACTCGAGCGCTCCCCAGTACGGGCGGCGGAGAGTGAAACTCCCGCGCCCCGGCGCCCAATTGGGACCGTGGCGGCGAGCGAAGCGCCGGCTCTCGCCCCGCCACCTTCACCTATTTCTGGGTCGCCCGGGCCTGGGTCCGCCCCCGGGCCGGAGAAAAACGGCGACGTAGCGGCTTCTGCGGGCACAGCGCCGCCCCCGGCGCCTATCGACCTGGAGGAGTTTCGAACTCGCTTCGCCCAACGGGTCGTGCCGCGCACGTCGCGTAGCGCGCAGCTGCTCCTGCGCGCGTCGCGCGTGGTGTCGCTCGACGGGGTCCTCGTAACGATCGCCCTGGCTAGTGAGGAGATGCGCCAGAACTCGGAGTTAATCTCCCAGGGACTTAAAGGTGCACTGGAGCACGAGTTCAAACGGACCTTCACCGTTCGCTTCAACGTCGATCCCTCGGTCGCGGCTTCGCCCAGTCCCGCCGCGGTGCCGTCTCCCCCCGAGCCGTACGACGTTGAGGGAGAGGTCGAGACGGCCGACGACGCCGTTACCGTCGTTGACTCCGTCGGCGAACACCTCATCGCCGAGATGTTTCCCGGGGCGCAGGAGATTGAGTGAACTACCCACCGGCTCTCCAGGCGGTCGTCGACGAGTTAGGACGTTTCCCGGGCGTCGGGCCGAAATCGGCCCAGCGAATCGCCTTTTGGCTTTTGCGACAACCTAGTGAAGACGTCGATCGCCTGGCCGCGTCGCTGGCCGACATGCGCGCTCGCCTCTCGTTTTGCGAGCGGTGCTGTAACGTCGCCGAATCGGGTGGGCTCTGCGCCATCTGCGCCGACGACCGTCGCGACCCGACGGTGATCTGTGTGGTGGAGAGCCCCCCCGACGTCGTGGCCGTCGAGCGGTCCGGCGCTTTTCGCGGGACCTACCACGTCCTGCACGGTGTGCTTAATCCCTTAGAGGGCGTAACGCCCGAGCGGCTTCGGATTCAAGAGTTGATCGCTCGACTGCGCGGACCGGTCAAGGAAGTAATTCTGTGTTTCAACTCCAACGTCGAAGGTGATCACACCGCGATGTACCTCACCCGCCTGCTCGTAGTACCCGGTCTCACGGTCTCCCAGCCGGCGAGTGGACTGCCGGTGGGTGGCGACGTTGAGTTCGCCGACGATCTCACCCTCGGTCGCGCCATTGACGGTCGCCGCGTGGTGAGCGGGTAGCCGCACGTAGGCCGGCCCGTAGGTCATACTGTGGGCGTGCGATACCTCATCGTGGTGAGACACGCCAAGGCCGAGCGACTGGCTGCGGGGGGCCGTGACGTCGACCGCTCACTGAGCGCGCGGGGTCGTCGCCAGTGCGCGCGGCTGCGGGAGTGGGCGACCGACGACCACGGACTCGCTCGCTACGGCCCGGCTACCGCTCTCGTGAGCGCCTCGGTGCGCACGCGAGAGACTTTCCTCCTCGGATTCGCCAACACCGCGCTCGTAACGACCCACAGCGAGAGCTCGGTCATTTACAACGGCGAGCGGGACGTATCGGCCGACGTGGTGATGAGTGAACTGGCCGCCCACGACGTCGGGGGCGCCTCGCTCTTGCTGGTCGGCCACAACCCGACGCTGAGTGAACTAATCGCGACGCTGGTGGCGCCGACGCCGAGTTGGTTGCGCGACGGCTACCCCACCGCGAGCGTCTGCGTGGTGGCCCTGCCGGGTCCGGGGCCCTTTACGGCGGGCCGCTACGAAATGGTGGCGCGCTTCGTCGTCGACGAACGTTAGAGCGAGCGAAGGATCGCCGCGTCACCTTGACCGCCGCCGCCGCACAGCGCGACGGCCGCTACACCACCCCCGCGACGGCGAAGCTC
>JAKBAB010000082.1 GCA_021815645.1 Actinomycetes bacterium | reverse complement strand
CTGTCGCGCGTCACGCGTGTACCAGAGCGAGCCGGTCGGTGGGGTGGCGCAAGAGGACTTTTGGAATATGGTCATCGAACTCGAGACCACCGCGAGCGCCCGAGAGCTGCTCGAGCGCGTCCGCCGCGCCGAAACTGCGGCCGCGCGAGTGCGCGCCGTCAGGTGGGGACCGCGAACCCTCGACGTCGACGTCCTATTCCTGGGGCGCGAGCGCAGCGACGACCCCGAGATAATTCTGCCCCACCCACGCCTCTACGAAAGGGCCTTCGTACTAGCGCCGCTGCGTGAGTTGGCGCCGGAGTTGGTGAGCGACGCACAGCTCTCAGCGGCGCACGGTCGCGTTACGTTGTTGGGTACACTCGAGTCATTGAGGTAACCGAACGGCACCCACGGGGCCGGAACGGAGAGACCATGAATATCACCCTGGTGGGCACCGGACGCGCTGGCTCGGCCCTGGCGCGCGCCCTCGCGAGCGTGGGACATCACGTAACGACGCTCCATCACGACGAACTCGATCGGCTGGGCCCGTGCGACGCCGTCGTGCTCTGCGTGCCCGACGACGCGGTCGCCGGCGTCGCGCAGTCGCTCGAGGTTAGCGACGCCCGCGCCCTCATTCACTTGGCCGGTTCTCGGGGGCTCGACGAGCTCGCGCCCCACCGTCGGGTCGGTCTCATGCACCCGCTCGCCATTCTGTGTGACGACGAGGAGGGAGCGAATCGGCTCATCGGTGCCCGTTACGCCGTCGCCGGCGACGAAGTAGTCGGGGCGATCGTCTCGTCGCTGGGTGGTCGAGCAATCTACCTGCGGAGTGACCAGCGTGCGTCGTACCACGCCTGCGCGGCCGTGGCGGCCAACCACGTGGTTGCCCTCTTAGGTCACGTTCAGTCCCTCGCCGAGTCGGCCGGGCTAACCTTCGAAGACTTTCTGCCCCTGGCGGAGCAGGCGCTCGCGGACGTTCGGCGCGTGGGCGTGGCCCGCGCGCTCACCGGACCGGCGTCGCGCGCCGACATGGCCACCATCGACGCCCACCTGGCCGCGATGCCCCCGTCGGAGCGGCCGACCTACGTGGCGCTCGCCAACGCGGCGTTCGATCTAGCCGAGCGTCGGCGCGTCGGCGTACGCGCGTAGCGTGCTTAAGATCTCCGATCTCGACGAGTGGCGCACCTACGCCAATCAACTGCGTTCCTCCGGCGCCACGGTCGCCCTCGTCCCGACGATGGGTGCCCTCCACGAGGGACACGTCGCGCTCGTTCGTGCGGCCAAGGATCGCGGCGACGTTGTGATGTTGAGCGTTTTCGTCAATCCCCTGCAGTTCGATGACTCGGGAGATTTAGAACGCTACCCACGCACGCCCGAGCACGACCTCGCGGTGGCCCTGGCCAGTGGAGTCGACTGCCTCGTGGAACCGTCGCTGGGCGCGATGTGGCCCCGCTACCCCGCGCCCACGTCGACGACGGTCTCGGTGGGACCGCTCGGCGCGCTCTTCGAAGGGGCCCAGCGGCCCGGGCACTTCGACGCGGTGGCCACGGTGGTGACCAAACTCTTCGCTCTAACGGGACCATCGCGGGCCTACTTCGGGGAAAAGGACTACCAACAGTTGGCCGTCGTGCGCCAGGTGGTTCGCGACCTCGCTTTGGACGTAGAAGTCGTGGGGTGCGCCGTCGTGCGCGACGACGACGGGTTAGCGCTATCGAGTCGCAATCGGCGGCTCTCCGGGGAAGGTCGCTCCCGGGCCCTCGCGCTGTCGCGCGCCCTAACGCGCGCCCGCGACGCGACGGGGCCCGCGTCGACGCGTCGCGCACTCCTGCGCGAAACGCTCGAGGAGTCCGACGTCGAGGTGGGCTACGTTGACGTCGTCGACCCGGTGACGTTGCTCCCGTGCGACGATGGGGCGTCGGGCGTGGCCCGGGCCCTGGTCGCCGGCGTCGTCGAAGGCGTGCGCCTGCTCGACAACGCGCCGTTGACGGTGGGGGGGAGGTAACGGGTGCTCTTGGCGATGGACGTTGGAAACACCGAGACGTTGGTCGGACTTTTCGGCGACGTCGACGGGAGCGCACCCGACGCGATGGGCTTCGCGCGCGCCGTCGGTGAACGGGGCCTCGCGTACCACTGGCGGATCTCCACGGCCCGAGAGCGCACCCCCGACGAGCACGCCATGGTGCTGACCCAACTGCTCGACCTCGAGGGGCTCGACCTGCGTACGGCGGTCAGCGCGATGGCGATTTGTTCGTCGGCTCCCTCGGTGACGACCCAACTGCGGCGGATGGCGAACCGCTGGTTTCGTGGTCTCGATCTCACGGTGATTGGACCGGGTACGAAGTCCGGTATGGCGATTCTTTACGAGAATCCCCGAGAGGTCGGCGCCGATCGGATCGCCGACGCCGTGGGGGCCTACGACCTCTACCCTGGGGCGGTCGTCGTCGTCGACATGGGCACGGCGACCGTTTTTGACGTCGTGAGCGCCGCCGGGGAGTACCTCGGGGGCGCGATTGCGCCCGGGGTCGCGATCTCACTCGAGGCCCTCTACGCCAACGCCGCGGCCCTGCGATCCGTGGAACTGGTCCCGCCGCGTTCGGTCATCGGTCGCTCGACCGCGGAGTCGATTCAAAGTGGCGTTCTCTACGGGTTCGCGGCTCAGGTAGACGGCGTCGTCGAACGCATTTTGGCCGAACTGGGTGACGCGAGCGTTATTGGGACGGGCGGTTTAGCCGGACTGATCGCCCCCCACACCCGATACGTCACGACGGTCGAGCCGTGGCTGACCCTGCACGGACTGCGTATCGTACATGAACGAAACCATTCGAGAGAGAGCCCGTGACTTCCCCCTACGTCTTCGCCCACGACGCTTACGCCGCGGACCTCCAGCGGGGGTTCGCCCACTTAAGTGACGGGGAGGAGTCCGGACACTCGGTGCGCGCCGCCGGTCGATTGATGCTCCTGCGTCGCCAGGGCCGCGTCGCCTTCGCCACCATGCGCGACTCCTCCGGGGAGATCCAACTGTTCGCCCTCGACGCGGTGACCGCTGCGTTCGAGGAGTTCACGCACCTGCACTTAGGCGATTGGGTGGGGGTCGCGGGCGAAGTCGTTCGCACCAAACGAGGCGAGCTGTCCCTCAAGGTCACTTCGTGGGAACGGCTGGCCGAGGCCCTTCACAATTTCGGAGATAAGTGGGCCGGTATCTCTGACTTTGATCTGCGTTACCGCCATCGCGAGGCTGACCTCTGGGCGAACGACACAACGCGCACTACCCTGCGTCGCCGCAGTGACGTACTGCGTTCTCTGCGCGAGCGGTGTTGGGCGGCGGGATTCGTCGAAGTCGAGACCCCGATTCTCAACGCGATTCCCACGGGGTCGGCGGCGCGGCCCTTCGTCACCCACCATCAGGCCCTCGACAGCGCTTTCTACCTGCGCGTCGCGCCGGAACTGTGGTTGAAGCGACTCGTCGTTGGTGGTTTCGAACGGGTCTTTGAGTTGGGACGGGTCTTTCGCAACGAGGGGCTCAGTCCTCGACACAACCCCGAGTTCACGATGCTCGAACTCTACGCGGCCTATTGGAACTACGCGGACATGATGTCTTTCACCGAGGAACTGGTCGCCGGGGTCGCCCTGGATATTTTGGGTACGACCGAAATTGACTACCAGGGACGGCGACTCTCTCTGACGACCCCGTGGCCCCGACGCTCGATGGATGAACTGGTCAGCGAGGCGCTAGACGAGTCGGTGTCGGTGCACACCGAGCGCGCCACGTTGGTCCACCACCTCGACACCGTGGGCGTCGAGGCCCACCCGTCGTGGGGACCGGGACGGTGCCTGAGTGAACTTTTCGAGCACCTTTGCGAGTCGTCGCTATGGGACGCCACCTTCGTCACGGGTCACCCCGTCGAGATCTCGCCGCTCGCGCGTCGCGACCCGCGCGACCCCGAGGTGACCGAGAGATTCGAGTCCTTCGTGGCCGGCAGGGAGCTTTCGAACGGTTTCAGCGAACTGAACGACCCGCTCGAGCAGCGCGCGCGCTTCGAAGAGCAGGCCCGCCTGGCGTCGGCCGGCGAAGTGGAGACGATGGCCATTGACGAGGACTACATCAAAGCCCTCGAGTGGGGGCTACCGCCCACGGCCGGACTCGGGGTGGGCGTCGACCGAGTGGCGATGCTCATCGCCGACGAGGCCAATATTCGAGAAGTCATCGCCTTCCCGACGCTGAAGCCCCTGCGCGAGAGCTAAATCGTTAGGTCGTCAATCAGTGACGTAATGAGGGAGTGGAACCCGGAGCGCAGTGCGGCGCCGCCCACGTCCTCGAGTGACGAGGCGGCCAGGTCGACGAATCTCTGCGCCGCCGCGAGAGTGCGCTCGATTCCGTCCGTGGCCACCACGAGCTTGCGCGCCCGCTCCCGTTCGTCGTCGTCGAGCGGGCGCCCGAGGAGTTGGCGCAACTCGTCGCCACCGACGGGGTCGGTCAGCGCGAAGAGTGTCGGCAGGTTGTAGATCCCCTCGGCCAGGTCCTGCCCGGCCGGTTTGCCGAGTTGATTGTCCGTTGCGGTGAGATCCAAAACGTCGTCGCGCATTTGGTAAACCATCCCGAAGCATCGACCGAACTCCGCGAGCGCTTCGGTTTCTCGGGCGCCGTGGCGGGCCGTCATAGCGCCCATGCGACAGCTCGACGACATCAGGGCGGCCGTTTTTCCCTCGATCGCTTCGTAGTAGTCGTTCTCGCTGCGCGTGAGGGCGAACGCCGTGCGCACTTCGGCGACTTGGCCCCGGGTGAGCCAGGCCAGCGTCGAGGCCATGAGACTCGCCGTAGGGGCCCCTAAGTCGGCGGCGATTGAGGCCGATCGCGCCATAAGGTAGTCACCGGCCACGATGGCGATTAGGTTCCCGTAGCGCGCGTTGACGCTGTCCACGTTTCGGCGAATTTCGGCCTCGTCCATGACGTCGTCGTGGTAGAGCGAGGCGAGGTGCATCAGCTCGAGCGCGACGCCCCCTAACAGGTCGTCGCGCGTGGCCGGCCGCTCGCCGCGCGTGGCGGACGCTACCGCCAACACTGGGCGCAGCCTCTTACCGCCGGCGCGTATGAGGTGGGTCGTCACGGAGTCGAGGTAGGCGTCACCGAATATCACGGACTCGGCCAGTAGATCGTCCAACGAGACGAGGTCGGCCTCCACGCTGGGCAGGGCGAGTCGTTCGTGAGGGTTCACCTCACCACCATAGAGGAGCGTTCCCGGTGGTCCGGGGGCCTCGGTCCATTGGACGACGGTGGCTATTACACTTTTGGTAAAAGAACGAAGGACGACCATTGTTTGAACGCTTCACCGACCGGGCCCGACGAGTACTGGTACTCGCCCAGGAAGAGGCTCGCGACCTTAACCACGCCTTCATCGGTACTGAGCACATCCTGCTCGGTCTGATCCGTGAAGGCGAGGGCGTCGCGGCCAAGGCGCTCGACGCGTTGGGCGTCACCTTCGACGTGGTGCGCGAAAAGGTGGAAGAGGCGATCGGCGCCAACACCAACCCCTCCCCGGGCTCGCCCCCCTTCACGCCCCGGGCGAAAAAGGTTCTGGAGTTGTCCCTACGCGAAGCGTTGCAGCTCGGCCACTCCTACATCGGGACCGAGCACATGCTCCTCGGCCTCGTGCGCGAGGGTGAGGGCGTCGCGGCCCAAGTTCTGAGCGACCTCGGGGCCGATATGGCCCGGGTGCGCACCCAGGTCATACAGATGATGTCGGGTCAGTCGGGCAAGGACGTCACCTCTTCGGTGGGCGCCGGAACCGTCAAGGGTGACTCCGACGCGTCGGGCGGATCGGCCGTGTTGGACCAGTTCGGTCGCAACCTCACCCAGTTCGCGCGCGAGGGCAAACTCGACCCGTTGGTGGGACGGGAAAAAGAAGTCGAACGGGTCATGCAAGTCCTTTCGCGCCGTACCAAAAATAATCCGGTATTGATCGGCGAGCCGGGCGTTGGCAAGACCGCAATCGTCGAGGGACTGGCTCAGCGCATCGTCGCCAATCAGGTGCCCGTCACGCTGGCCGACAAGCAGCTCTACACGCTCGACCTCGGCGCCCTGGTGGCCGGTTCGCGCTACCGCGGCGACTTCGAGGAGCGGCTGAAGAAAGTCCTCAAGGAGATTCGTACTCGCGGGGACATCATTTTGTTCATCGACGAGATTCACACTCTGGTGGGCGCTGGCGCGGCCGAGGGCGCCATTGACGCCGCCTCCATTCTCAAGCCCATGCTGGCGCGCGGCGAGCTCCAGACCGTCGGGGCGACGACGATCGATGAGTACCGCAAGCACATCGAAAAGGACGCCGCCCTCGAGCGCCGGTTCCAGCCAGTCAAGGTGGAGCAGCCCTCCGTGGCCATGACGATCGAGATTCTCAAGGGGCTGCGCGAGGTCTACGAAGAGTTTCACGCGGTCAAGATCACCGATCAGGCCCTGATCGCGGCGGCCAATATGTCGGATCGTTACATCTCCGATAGGTTCCTACCCGATAAGGCGATCGACCTCATCGACGAGGCCGGCAGTCGGTTGCGAATACGTCGCATGGACACCCCGCCGGCGCAGAAGAAGTTCGACGAGGATATCCTTCGCGTGCGCCACGACAAGGAGTCGGCGATGGGCTCGGGCGCTATTGAACAGGCCAAGGCCCTCGAGGAGCAAGAGCGCGACCTCGTCGCGAAGCGCGACGCCCTGGACGCCTCGGTGCTCGCCGCCGGCGGGGAGACGTTCGACCTCGTCGACGAAGAGACCATCGCCGAAGTATTGGCCGTGTGGACGGGGATTCCGGTTTATCGCCTCACCGAGGAGGAGACGACCAAGTTGTTGCGCATGGAAGAGGAGCTCCACAAGCGCGTCATTGGTCAAGACGAAGCGGTCGCCTCTTTGAGCCGGGCGATTCGCCGCACGCGCGCCGGCCTCAAGGACCCCAAACGGCCCGGCGGATCGTTCATCTTCCTCGGCCCCACCGGCGTGGGTAAGACGGAACTGGCCAAAACGTTGGCGGAGTTTCTCTTCGACGACGCCGACGCACTTATTCAACTCGACATGTCGGAGTACATGGAGAAGCACTCGGTGTCGCGCCTCGTGGGTTCGCCCCCGGGGTACGTGGGCTACGACGAGGGTGGTCAACTGACGGAAGCCGTTCGCCG
>JAKBAB010000081.1 GCA_021815645.1 Actinomycetes bacterium | reverse complement strand
GCGATTAACTGACCAACTGAGGGCCTGACGAACCGCTAATTCGCTGGTCCACCTTCGCCGCGGAGCGAAAGTCATCTCCTCAATCGAACTCGACGATCCGATGTGGCTAGATAACCACGGGTCACTACTGACCGCCTGGACCTGGGATTCGGGAGCCGACCCTACGTACTGCGCGAAGAGGTCGGTCGGTTTCGTCGGCAGAGTGAGGGCACTGGTGATAACCAGGCGGCCGAATCTGTTGGCGTCGAGTGGCCAATGGGGATTCAAAGTTAAGACGATCCTCGACGTGCTCGCCGCCGAAACGGTGTAAGGACCGAGCGACGGTTCTTCGAGGAGATTACTAAGGGCGCAGCCCGCCGGCGAGTTGGGCGCGCCGACGTCGCGAAAAAGTTGGTCCCAGTCGGCGTAGGGGGTGGCGAATATCGCCGTAATTACGAGCCCCTGACCCGAGACCGTCAGCGACTTGATAGCCCGGTAACCGTCACTTACAACGCTCGCTAGCCGCTTCGCTCTCTGCCACCACTGCACCAGGTCGCCACCCGTAAAGGGGTCGCCGTTGCCCCATTTCTGATTGGGCGCGATGGTGTACCTCACGGTTTCCGGTTGGAGAGAGGTCAGTTCGGCCGAGGCGATTGCCCCGCCCTCGCCGACGAGGGTGCCGTTGCCGTTGGTGAGAAATGCCGATGGTCGAATCAAGTCCAATACGGCGTTCGTCGTTGCGTTAGCCCCGGGGGCGAGCGCGCTGCAACCGTTAAACGGACCCGGCAACGACAGGACGAGAGTCCGACCGTTTTCGTTGCCCGCCGCGAGGAGCGCGCGCGCCGAGATAAGTGGCGTGGTGGCGGCTACTAGCGCCGCCGCAATGACGACCGCTGCGGCCAGCGCCGAGCGCGCGCGCGCGCGTCGTTTCGTGAACATCGCGACTACTGCAAGCGAAGATCGAGCGCCAAAGTAGCGAAGGTAAAGACCAGCGCGACCGACACAGTGATGCGGTCGAGATTCCTCTCCACGACGGTCGAGCCAGTGGCGGCCGCCCCAATCGACCCACCCATCAGGTCCGAGATGCCACCACCGCGCCCCGAGTGGAGCAAAACGAGAAAGATTAGGCCTACGGCCGACATGGCCTCAATAGCGACGATTGCCCAGGTAAACATCGGGTCCTCCAATTAGCGCTTTCTAGCGTAGCAGTCGTCACTCGCCCGCAGTATGGCGACGAAGGACTCCGCTCGTAGGCTCGCTCCGCCCACCAAGAATCCCTGAACTTCCCCGTCACGCAGCAAAGTAGACGCGTTTTCTCCATTAACCGATCCCCCGTAGAGCACGCGAGCGTCCCCGAGGTTCAATGACACTAGAACTTCCCGTATTGCCCTCGACATCTCGCGCACCTGCTCGGCTGTCGCTGAAGTGCCTCGGCCAATGGCCCATACCGGTTCGTAAGCGACACACACGCGCGCCCGGTGGCTTTCGGTCCCCGCGCCTAGGGCCCGACGTAGCTGTTCGGCAACGAACGTAACGTGGTGGCCCGCGTCACGAACGTCGCCATCTTCGCCGACGCAAACAATCGCGTCCAACCCGTTCGCGGTGACGGCGCGCACCGTTCGGGCCACGACGTCGTCGTCCATCGCGTAGTGTGCGCGACGTTCGGAGTGACCCACGATTACCGCGGCGACGGTTAGTCGCTGAAGCATCGCTACACTAACTTCGCCCGTGAACGGCCCGGCTCGGTGTTCACTCACGTGCTGGGCCGCCAGTGCGATAGGCAGTCGCTCCGACTCAATAACCGACGATACCGTCCGCAGATCGACGAACGGCGGGGCCACGACGACGTCGACGTGCTCGAGGGGTCGGTGACGCAAGAGAACCCCGAGCTGCTGCGTGAGGTGTAGGGCCTCGACGAAATCAAGGTTCATCTTCCAATTTCCGACCACCAGCGCGCGCGTACTCACGAACTACGCCCAGGGACTTTCGCGCAACGCTCGCAGGCCGGGCAGGTCGCCGAGCTCGACCAGTTCGAGCGACGCGCCCCCGCCGGTTGAGACGAAACTAACGTCGTCTCGCAGCCCAAACTGAGTTAGCGCCGCCACCGAGTCACCCCCACCAACGACGCTCACCGCGTTAGAACTCGCCACGGCCCGCGCCACCGCTTCCGTGCCGCCAATGAACCGGGGATCTTCGAAGACGCCCATCGGACCGTTCCACAAAATGGTGCCAGCGCTGGCGATGGTCGCGGCGAACAGCTCGCGAGTGCGGACTCCGATGTCGAGACCCATGAATCCGTCGGGAATAGATTGATCGAACTCCACCACGTCGTCGACTCCTCCGTCGGGCCCAAAGGGCGCATCGTCGCGCAGACCGCGGTAGTCGACGGGTATAACGACCCGACCTTCGGCGAGGAGGGACGCGCACTCTTCTACGTAGCCCGGGTCAAAAAGTGAACTCCCCACCCCTCGACCTTGGGCCGCGAAAAACGTGTACGACATACCCCCACCCACCACTACGACGTCGGCTTTTTCGCACAAAACCTTCATTATCCCCATTTTGTCGCGCACCTTAGCGCCACCGACCACGGCCACCATCGGACGTCGGGGCGACTCGAGCAGTGAAAGCAGTGTCGCCACTTCGCGCTGGAGGTTTGGACCGGCCGCGCTCGGAATCAAAGTCGGGGGAACTACTATCGACGCGTGAGCGCGGTGCGACGCACCGAACGCTTCGTTTACGTAGAAGTCGAACCCCTCCACCAGCGACGCGCCGTACTCGCGGCTCCCACTCTCTTCACCCGGGTAAAACCGTAAGTTCTCCGCCAGTACGACGTCGGAGCGAAGAGCGCGCAGCGCCCTCGCCACCGGCTCTATCCGGTAACGTTCGTCGACGCGGCCGCCGGGTCGACCGAAGTGCGTCGCGGCCACGACGTGGGCGCCGCGCGCCAGGAGCGAGTCCAAAAGGGGCAGCGTGGCTCGAAGGCGAAAGTCGTCGGTGACGGTCAGTTGTCCGTCCACCTCCGCGACCGGTGCGTTGAAATCGACGCGAACGAATACCCGCTTGCCCCGCAGTGATGGCCAACGTTCTATCGTCGGCAGCGCGGGCAGCGACACTAGCGTCCCACGATCAACGTCAGGTCGACCAGCCGACTCGAATACCCCCACTCGTTGTCGTACCAGCCAAATACCTTCACCAAGGAGTGCGCGCCATCGATCCTCTGGACCATGGTGAGCAGTGAGTCGAAGGTGCACGAAGCCGGACAGCCCACAATGTCTGACGACACTATGGGCTCGTCGCAATAACGAACTACCCCGGCCAGTCGGCCCGCGGCCGCGGCGCGAAAGGCCTCGTTGATCTCTTCGACCGAAGTGGTTCGAACTACAGCGGTGAAGTCGGTGATAGAACCATCGGCCACGGGAACGCGCAGCGACGCTCCGTCGAGGCGGCCCTTCATCGCCGCCAACACCAGGCTGGTGGCGCGCGCGGCCCCGGTCGTCGACGGGACGATGTTGACCGCGGCGGCCCGAGCGCGGCGCAGGTCCCCGTGGGCGAGATCGAGCAGATTCTGATCATTGGTGTACGCGTGCACTGTGGTCATTAGGCCCGCCTCCACCCCCAGGGCGTCGTCGAGAACTTTGACCATCGGTACGAAGCAGTTGGTCGTGCACGAGGCGTTGGAGATAACGAAGTGTTGGTCCGGGTCGTAGGTGTCGTCGTTGACCCCTACGACGAAGGTGGCGTCAGCGTCGCTGCACGGTGCGGAAACGATGACCCGCTTGGCTCCCGCCTCGAGGTGCTGGGCGGCCGCGTCACGGGTCGTGAAGATTCCGGTGGACTCAATGACGACGTCTACTCCCAACTCACCCCACGGTAGGGACGACGGTTGGCGCTGGGCCAAGGTGGCTATCGAACGATCGCCGATCGCGAGAACGCCAGCGCGCACCGACACCGATTCACCCCAGACACCGTGAGTCGAGTCGTACTTGAAGAGGTGGGCGTTGGTCTCGGGTGAACCGACGTCATTGATCGCCACTACCTCGACGTCGGACCGGTTCAGGGCGGCGCGCAGGTAGTTGCGCCCGATGCGCCCAAACCCGTTTACTCCCACTCGAATGGCCACTGGTCTCTCCTTTGGAACGTCGGAACTTACCGTCGAACGACGCCGAGAACGGCGTCGGACAATTTTTGCACATCGTGCACCAACCCATTGGTTCCGGCGACGTCCGCGGTCCGCTTCGTCCACGACGACCGATCCGCGGCGAAAGACGACGCACCGTCTACGAGGACGACGTCGGCCCGCACGCCGTGTCGCTCCAGTGCGTCCACGTGGTCTTGTAAGTCGTACGCTTCGGTTTCGGGAACCTGCGCGCGCAAATTCGCGACGTAGATCTTTTGCGCTGAGGTTCCCGCCAACGCCTGCGTAATACCGGGAACCACGCAGGCGGCGAGCACGCTGGTGAACAGGGAACCGGGACCGATGAGGACGACGTCCGCGCGTTCGATAGCCTCTACGGCCTCAATGGGCGCCGCGGCGTTCGACGGCTCCAGGCTAATTCGGTGGATGGAAGCCGAACGCGCCACTTCGCTCTGCCCGCGCGTCGGTCCCTCCTGCGTCGAGGCGAGGAGCACGACCCCTTCGCGGCTGGCCGGAATGATGTTGCCCGTAACGCCCATCACCTGAGCGAGCGCTCGCACCGACTCCGCCAAGTCGCCGGTGGCGTCGAGTAGCCCCACGAGAAGGAGATTGCCCACGGCGTGACCGCTCAGTTCGCCGACCCGGAAACGGTGCTCGAAGGACGCAGTCAGAGGGTTATCAGGATCGGCCAGGGCGACGAGACACTTTCGAAGATCCCCGACCGCCGCGACGTTTAGCATCGCGCGAAGTCGACCCGACGACCCCCCGTCGTCGGCTACCGAAACCACGCCCGTGACGTCATTACTAATGAGCCGCAGCGCTCGCAGCGAAACCGCCGTGCCGTGGCCGCCACCGACGGCGACGACTCTCATCTGGCCACGTCGCGGTGAAAGACAGCGTTGTCGAACCGTAGGCGCCGGCGCATCTCCTCGGCGACCGCCACGCTACGGTGTCGCCCCCCCGTGCAGCCGACCGCGATGGAGAGGTACGACTTACCCTCCTTAGCGAATTCGGGAATCTGCCACTCCAAAAGGCTCACCACGTCGCGCAAAAACCGCTGCGCCGGTTCGTGGTCCAACACGTAGTTAGCTACCGCGTCGTCGAGTCCCGTCTGAGGTCGCAGTTCCTCAATCCAGTGGGGATTGGGTAGAAACCTGCAGTCGAACACCAGGTCAACGTCGCGCGGCAACCCGTACGTATAGCCAAAAGAGATGAGGGATACGCGAAGCGAAGTCATCGCGTCGCCGTCGGCGAACGTTTCGACGATTCGCCGACGCAGTTGATTGGTATTGATCGACCCGGTGTCAATGACCAAGTCGGCGGCGTCACGTACGGGCGCCAGACGGCGACGCTCGCCCGCGATCGAGTCGGCCAGGGTCGCCGCCTCGAAGGGGTGGCGGCGGCGGTTTCCTTCGAAACGCCTAATCAGAACGTCGTCGGGTGCGTCCAAAAAGAGAATCTTCGCGTGGTCGTGTCGTTGGCGCAGCTCCCTCTCCACGTCGAGCACACTTTCGGGCTGCACGCCGCCGGCTCGACCCACGATGAACGCGACCCCGGCGTACTCTCGCGTCCCCCCCGACGCCAACTCGCCCACCCGAACGACGAGTTCGAGCGGCAGATTGTCGATCACGAACCAGCCCAAATCGTCGAGCGCCGCCGAAACCGTGGAGCGACCCGCCCCCGACATCCCCGTAACCAGGAGAATCTCACTCATCCGTCGCTCCCCTCTTCGCGGGGCGCGCCGCGCGCGGCGCACGCAGATGATCGTAGAGGTTGGCGGCCACGACGTTAGGCAGCCAGTTCAGGGCCTCAAGATCGTCTAACGAAGCACCGCGCAGCGCGCCCAGGGAGCCGAAGTGCGCCAGTAGTCGTTCTCGGCGCACGGGCCCCAGTCCGCCCACGCCGTCGAGCGACGACGCCACCATTGATTTGCCCCTCTTCGACCGGTGGAAGGTAACCGCGAAGCGGTGGGCCTCATCGCGGAGACGCTGCACGAGGTAGAGGGCTTCGGACCCGCGGTCCAACACGATGGGCGTCGAACTCCCGGGCCGATAAAGCAGTTCCTCACGCTTCGCCAGAGCGGCGAACTCCACGACCTCCCCCAACCCCAGGGCGCGCGCGGCGCTCTGGGCGGCGTGTAACTGGGGTAGTCCCCCGTCGACGATTATGAGATCCGCGCGGCGAAAGGCAGTCGCCGAGTCCGCGCCGTCCCAGTGGGCGAGTCGTCGTCGTAAGACTTCGGCCATGGCTCCCACGTCGTCGTTTCCGAGAGTCTCTTTTACGGTGAAGTGGCGATACTCACGCTTTTGGGCCAGTCCGTCTTCGAAAACGACCAGGGAGCCCACGTAGTTCGTCCCTTGGAGATGGCTCATGTCGAAGCACTCCACGCGATACGGCGGAGCGGGCAGCGAAAGGGCCTCACCCAACTCCACCAAGGCCTTGGCGCGTACGTTGTGGTCACTCTGGCGCCGCAGTGAGTCACGCTCAATGACGGCCCTGGCGTCCGCGACGGCGACGGCGAGCGCGCGCCGCCGGGCACCTCGAGGTGCCCCCACCAGCTCCACCGCCCGGCCCCGAACGTTACGCAGGTACTGGGCAACGAGCGTACTGGCCTCTTCGCGAGAACCGACCACCACCACCTCCGGCACGTCGTCGGGCTTCTGGTAGATCACCGTCAGCGCACCCTCGAGCACCTCTCGGTCGCTCTCGTCCATCGAACGATCGATTAGGTGGACGCTGCGGCCAACGACCCGCCCGAAGCGCACCCGGAAGCGCACGAGCGCGGCCCGACCGGTATCACCGGCTACGGCGATCACGTCCAAATTGGAGTGATCGTCTAGCACGACGTTCTGTGTGCGTGCGGCCCGATCGAGGGCGGCCAGAGCGTCACGAGTCGCCGCGGCCACTTCGTATCGCTGCCGGGCAGCCGCCTCACTCATACTCTTTTCGAGGTGACTGCGTAGTTGAGAGACGTCGCCCTCGAAGAATCGAGCCCAGGACAGTTCTAGGGCGCGGTAGTCGTCAGCGGTTATTGCGCCGACGCAGGGGCCCGAACACTTCGCGATGTCAAAGAGCAGACACGGTCGAGCGATC
>JAKBAB010000080.1 GCA_021815645.1 Actinomycetes bacterium | reverse complement strand
GAGCCGCACCGTTGGTTCGTAGCTGCTCCATTAATCTTACGCCGCGCTCACCCGAAGCCGTCACTCGAGACTCCCAATTGACCCGCTCGCTTCGTTGGGGGCGGAGCAGTTCGACTAACTCACGCGAGACTTCGGGATCGAGGGAAAAAGGCTCGTCGGGAACTCCGAGAATCGCTTTGGTAACGGAGATTTCCGAGGCGCTGAAGGGAGTTCCGTGAGCCTCTTTGCGGTCCGTCATCGAAGGAGACGGAAAGCCAATGTGAGATCGAATGATGATGACACTGGGACGAGACGTTTCGGCAATCGCCTCACGGGTGGCCCGTTCCAACGCATCCAAGTCACTGGCGCGCTCGCCGGCCATTACGACGTGCCACCCGTAGGCGGCGAAGCGCTCACCGGGGTTGTCGCGCAAGGCGAGCTCCGTGGGACCATCAATCGTTATGTGGTTGTCGTCGTAAAAGAGAGTTAGTCGGTCCAGTTCTTGGGCGCCGGCAAACGACGCCGCCTCGTGGCTAACCCCCTCCTCAAAGCAACCGTCACCGGCGAAAACCCACGTTCGGTGACTGACGAGATCCTCTCCGTAGTCCGTGCGCAAAATGCGCTCGGCGATCGCCATTCCCACGGCATTGGCGATTCCCTGCCCGAGTGGGCCCGTGGACACTTCCACGGTCGGCGCGACGCCCCGCTCCGGGTGGCCGGGCGTCCGTGAGTGAATTTGGCGAAACTCTTTCAGATCGCTGACGCTTAGGTCGTAGCCAAACGTGTGAGCTAGCGCGTACTGCAAAATCGACGCGTGCCCATTACTGAGGATGAAGCGGTCCCGGTCGGGCCACGTAGCGTCGGTGGGATCGTGTCTCATAATTCGCGCCCACAGCATCACCGCCAACGGAGCCAGAGCCATGGCCGTGCCACTGTGACCCGACTTGGCTCGGGCGGGGGCGTCCATCGCGATAGTGGCGATTTGTCGAATCGCGCGCCCCTCGAGCGGCGTCGCGCCGAGGTAGAGAGAGTCAGCCATGATAAGTAGAGTACCCACTAGATTTGGTACCCGGCGCGAAGCACCGGGCTATCCTCACACGATGGACCTCCAAGTTCCCCCCAATTGCGACTTAACCCTCGGGATGACTTGTGTCGAAAAGTCCGTACCCGGAGAAACTCAGTGGCGCGTGCTCGTCGACGAACGATTTCTGAATCCCGTGGGCGTAGTTCAAGGGGGCTTCCTCACGGCGATGCTCGACTCCGCGATGGGTGCGTCGGTGGTTACCGCGCTCGAGCCTCGGCGCGTGGTGGTGGCTAACACTAATCTTCAGGCGTCTTTCTTGCGACCCGTGAAACCTGGCGAACAGCTGACCGTCACCGCTCGAGTTCAAAAACTGGGGCGTTCGGTCGCCTTCCTCGCCGGGATCATCGTGAACGATCGCGGGGCCTGTGTCGTAACCGCTAGTTCCACCTACCTCATCAAAGAGCGCTGAGTAGGCTAGGGGAGTGGCTAACACTACGTGGCGTAAGTTTCTGCGCGGTGCGTCGCTCCGCCGCGACGCAGAGGAGTTACGGTCGTTGTTCATCCGTTACGTCCGCGACGAGACTTTGCGACCTCTCACCGATTTAGGGCGCTTCGTTGCTTTCGGGCTTTTGGGTAGTCTCTTCGTCGGATTTGGAACATTGATGTTGCTCCTAGCGTCACTTCGCTATCTGCAATGGCAGTTTCCTGTTCTAGATGGGTCCCTATCGTGGCTGCCCTACGTCATCGTGGCGCTGCTCGCGCTCGGGGTCATTGGGGCCTCGTTGTGGAGGATAGTGAGCGGAACGGCGAAGCGACGACTGGATCGATCCAAGTGACCGAGAGATCTCGCGCTCGCCAGGAACTCGAGAGTTCGCTTCGCTCCCTGCTTCCCGAGAAGTCCCAGATCGGCCAGTCGCTCACCGAGACCAAGACGGGGGTTGCGGCGGTGGGTTTTGGGAGCTTTCTCACGGGCTACCTCTGGGGGCGTGTACACGGGCGCCGGCGGCGGAAGGCTCGCTGAGTGCTAAGACGACTCTTTCGTATCGCGATTGCTGGGGCCTTCGGACGGGCTTGGGCACAAAAGTCTCCGGCCTGGCTTTTGATGGGCCTAGGTGTGGCCGCCTTTCGTTTCGTTGACGCGCGTAATCGCCGCGCACGACGGCGCGAAACGGGATCGTAGGTGAGCGAGGGACGGTTGTGCTCTGGTGAGCGCGTTCTGCTCATCGACGCGAAAGACCGCCGCTACCTAGTGACGCTCAGCGAAGGGTCCGCCTTCCACACGCACGCGGGAATCGTGGAGCACGACAACGTCATTGGACTGATTGAAGGGTCTACCGTTCGCACCAACGGTGAGAGGTCGTTCTTGGTTCTGCGGCCGACTCTATCGGACATCGTTCTAAAGATGCCTCGCGGGGCCCAGGTCATCTACCCCAAAGACCTCGGAGCGATCCTCATTCAAGCGGACGTCGGTCCCGGCATGCGCGTTCTGGAAGCGGGAGTCGGTTCGGGTGCACTCTCCATGACACTCCTACGTGCCGGTGCGACCGTCGTGGCGTACGAAATTCGAGCCGACTTCGCCGAAGTAGCCAAACGAAACGTCGAGAGCGCGTTGGGCCGGGACGTTCCCTACGACGTCCACCTTCGTGACGTCACCTCGGGGATCGACGAGGTGGGGCTCGACCGCGTCATATTGGACATGCCCGAACCGTGGAAGGTAGTTGCGCACGCGGCGGACGCTCTACGCCCAGGTGGGATATTCTTGGCGTACCTCCCGACAATTACCCAGACCCAACTCGTTCGTGAAGCGCTCGCAGAGCAACCCTTCGCTCTCGCGGAAACCGCTGAGGTCTTGCGTCGTACGTGGCACGTAGAGGGTCGGTCGGTGCGCCCCGATCATCGAATGGTGGCCCACACCGGCTTTCTCACGTCAGCCCGTCTAGTGGTTCGTCCTAATCGCGCTCAATAAAGATGCACTCGCCGGGGCACTCCTCGGACGCTTCGACGACGGCGTCTTCGAATTCGGCCGGCACTTCGGCGACGCCTTCGGCCCCGCCCGGGTGGCTCTTGACTTCGCTACCTTGTTTCACGTAAGCCAGTCCGTCGTCGAGCAGAGTAAAGACGGAGGGGCAAATCTCCTCACAGAGTCCGTCACCTGTACACAGGTCCTGATCGATCCACACCTTCATGTACCCGTCCTCCACGGCCGACTTCGTCCCCCCAGACTAGTGGTCGAACCCGCTCGCGCGTGACGGCGCGGACGGGACACACTCACCTAGGGTGGCCCTATGGGCGACCACCGACCAGACCCAAAAGACATGAACAGCCATCTCGCGAGTGGTCGTCGCTCTTCGTCGGACCGAGAGACCACCGTCGGCGAAAGCGACGCCCTTAACCGGCGAATTGAATTGCTCGAAGAGAGACTGCTCGAAGCCCGCGGCCAGTTAGCTCAGAGTCGATCTAACAACGAAAAGCTGACGATCACCATCCAACAGACTCGCGACCAAATCGCCGCCCTCCGCGACGAAGTAGAAAAATTAACGCAGCCCCCGGCCGTCTACGGAACCTTCACTGGCTTCAACGAAGACGGTTCGGTCGACATCACCGCTTCGGGTCGCAAGATGCGCGTCGCGCTACACCCGGGACTCGACCCGGGTCAGATTTCGCGGGGTGACGAAGTCGTACTCAATGAGTCGTTCACCGTCATAGGCGTCCGCGAGTCGGATGGCCAGGGCGAAGTGGTTACCGTCAAGGAGGTCCTCGACGATCGCCGAGTTCTCGTGTACGGCCGTGCGGACGAAGAACGAGTCGTCGAATTGGCCGAAGCGCTGACTACGGTGAAGTTGAGGAGCGGCGACGCCCTGCTGCTCGACTTGCGGTCCAATCTCCTAACCGAAAAGTTGGTGCGGCAAGAGGCCGAGGAACTCATTCTCGAGGAGGTCCCCGACATCACGTACGCCGACGTCGGTGGACTGGACTCGCAGATCGAGGCCATCACCGACGCGGTCGAGTTGCCGTATCTGCACCGAGCCCTCTTTCACGAATATCACTTGCCGGCCCCTAAGGGAATCTTGCTCTACGGGCCACCGGGTTGCGGCAAAACCCTCATCGCCAAGGCCGTCGCGAACTCACTGTCGCAAAAGGTCGCCGAACTCACCGGTAACCGCGACGTGCGGTCGTACTTTCTCAATATAAAAGGCCCCGAACTTCTCAACAAGTACGTGGGGGAGACCGAACGACAGATCCGAGTGGTTTTTCAGCGGGCTCGGGAAAAGGCCGAGGAAGGAGTTCCCGTCATCGTCTTTTTCGATGAAATGGACTCGCTCTTTCGAACACGGGGCACCGGTATAAGTTCCGACATGGAGTCGACGATCGTGCCCCAATTGTTGGCGGAAATAGATGGGGTTGAATCTCTTCGCGACGTCATCGTGATTGGAGCTACCAATCGTGAAGACCTGATTGATCCGGCTATTTTACGACCAGGTCGTTTAGACGTGAAGATTAAAATTGAACGTCCCGATTTCGAAGCCGCGGCCCAAATTTTTCAGCGC
This sequence comes from Actinomycetes bacterium, assembly GCA_021815645.1. GTDB lineage: Bacteria > Actinomycetota > Acidimicrobiia > Acidimicrobiales > RAAP-2 > RAAP-2. Next base: position 2,698 of record JAKBAB010000080.1, on the reverse strand, counting down.
TACCTTCACCCGGAACTGCCCTTAGATGAGTCGGCGGTAAACGACCTCGGGGGAGGAGACCGCGCCAAGGCCGTACAGCTCATCATCGAAGAGACGGTCGCGCAGATGTACCGGGTGGACGACGAAAATCGCTTTCTCGAAGTGACCTACCAAGGTGGCGATAAGGAGATCTTGTACTTCAAAGACTTCGCGTCCGGAGCCATGATCGAAAACATCGTGCGTCGGGCTAAAAAAATCGCGGTAAAGCGGGAGATTGCCGGCGGGGGCCGGGGGCTTCGCCCGAGTGACCTCCTGGGATCAATTCGCCAAGAGTTTCGAGAAAACGAGGATCTCCCCAATACGACCAACCCCGACGATTGGGCGAGAATATCGGGCAAAAAGGGCGAGCGCATCATCTTCATCCGTACCTTGATCAATCGTGAAGAAGATGACGTGAAGGGTGGTCGATCAATCCAGCACGTTGGTACCGGCCAGTATCTCTAAACCGATGGCCGTCGCGAAAGTAATGGGCGTAGAGACGGAGTACGGCATCGCGGGTGGGCCCGACGGAGATCCCATCTCGGCTTCTAGCGTGATCGTCAGCGCCTACGCGCAAAAAGGACGCGCGAGCATTAGCTGGGACTTTGAAGGAGAAACTCCCGATCTCGACGCCCGGGGGAGAACCGATTTCACGGCCCTGGCCCCCGTAGTCGAAACGCACCTGGCTAACACCGTTTTGACCAACGGGGCCCGCCTTTACGTTGATCACGCCCACCCCGAGTACTCGTCGCCCGAGTGTCGCACTCCGCTGGAGGTCACCCTCTACGACGTCGCGGGGGAGGAGGTAATGCGCAGAGCACTCGAAGCGGCGAATAACGTACTGCCGGTCGAACGGACGATCACCCTCTATAAAAATAACTCCGACGGCAAGGGCAACTCTTACGGTACCCACGAAAACTATTTGCTCAGACGGGACGTTGACTTCGGACACGTCATTCGAGCCATGGTTCCCCACTTCGTATCGCGCCAGATTGTGGTGGGCGCCGGAAAGGTGGGAGAAGAGACGGACGCGGTTTCACAGCGGGAGTGCGCATTTCAAGTATCTCAGCGGGCGGAGTTCTTCGAAGAGGTCGTCGGGCTCGAAACGACCCTCAAACGTCCCATCATCAACACTCGCGACGAACCCCATAGCGACGCGGAAAGATTTCGTCGACTCCACGTGATTATTGGTGACGCCAACATGAGTCAGTGCGCCACGCTGGTCAAGTTAGGCTCGACGGCTCTGTTACTCGCTGTGCTCGAGCAAAGAGGCGTTTCCCACTTCCCCCCGATGCCCTCCTTCCCGGTGGAGGCGGTTCACGGATACTCCCGCGACACCACCTTGCGCTACGCCGTTGCCTGCGAGGACGGCCGCTCTCGAACCGCGTGGGACTTCCAAGATGACCTGTGGACTCTCGCGCGCGAGTACGCCAGTTTCGACGGGGCCGCCGCGGTCGCCCCCCCCGACCAGGTTGAGGAGATATTGACTCAGTGGCGCGAAATGCTCGACGGCGTTCGCGACGACCCCGCCACCGTCGCTGACCGGGTCGACTGGGTGGCGAAACAGCGTGTCATCCAGGGTTATCAAGACCGCCACAACCTCGACGACGGCGACGTTCGACTACGCGCGATTGACCTGCAGTACCACGATATAAGGGCCTCTCACTCGTTGGCCCGCCGCGTGGGCCTTCGCCCTCTATTCGCAGAAGAAACCGTTCGTGAAGCGGTTCACAATCCGCCCCCGTCTACCCGAGCGTTCTTTCGAGGTCAATGCGTGGCGCGATACCCGGAGCAGATTGTGGCCGCCAACTGGGATTCCGTCGTTTTTGACGTCGGTGAGGGGCCCCTCCAGCGCGTACCAATGCTCGATCCCCTAAGGGGTACCCGCGAGTTGACGTCGGAGTTGCTAGAAACGAGTAGGACGGCGAGCGAACTTCTCGCCGCTTTAGACGGGTAGAACTTACGAATGAGTGAACAAGAACGAATCCAAAGGCAACGCACGGAGCGCGCGAACGAGACGGCGAGCACCGAGGTAGTAGCGGACCCGTCCAAGGGCGACCAGCTAAAGGCCGACCTCGACGAACTATTGGACGAAATAGACGAAGTCCTGGAAGAAAACGCCGAAGAGTTTGTGCGTAACTACGTGCAAAAGGGCGGCCAATAGCGGTGGGCCTCCCGCTCTTCAGCGCTCACAGCGATCCGGGACCATCATTTTGGCGTTACGCGGATCAGCTGGGGCTGACTCCAATCTTTCCCACGCCGGAGACGGAAGTGGCTCACGCGACTACGGTCGTCGCCGTCCGATACGTCGGGGGCGTGGTAATGGTGGGAGATCGCCAGGCCACTGGAAACTACATTGCCAGTCGTGACGTGCGCAAAATTGAGCCGGCCGATCTCTTCACAGCGCTGGCAATCTCCGGCAGTGCCGCGCGGGGAATAGAACTCCTTCGTCTCGCCCAACTTTCCTTCGAACACTACGAGAAGATGACCGATTCCGCTCTCAGTCTCGAGGGAAAGGCAAACTACCTTTCCCCCATCGTTCAACGAAACAATCTGTCGTCGCCGCTGGTGGTGTTGCCACTGCTCGCGGGCTGGGACGAGAACCGCCGAGTGGGGAGAATATTCGAGTACGACGGCGCGGGGGGCTGCTACGAGCGGTTCGACTTCAGCACCATCGGCT
>JAKBAB010000079.1 GCA_021815645.1 Actinomycetes bacterium | reverse complement strand
TTCGGCAATCTCGCGTATGGTCGGGGGAAAGCTGCGTTCGCGCTGGCAGGCGACAATATATTCGAGTATCTGCCGGCGCATGGGCGTTAAGACATCGGCCACGGAACTCTCCTTTGAACGAACATACGTTCGTAGACTACACCACGGCGTCGGTCTACTCAAACACTTGTTCGGCCCGTCGTTAAGACTAATCCGGGGCCCGCTCGCCCCGGGGCGGACCTTTTTGGGCATTTCGGCGCTGCTATCGTACGGCAATGGCCAAATCGGCTTAGAAGTCTCCGAGCCGTTTCTTAGGTGTCCCTTAGGCGGCGCCGGGTGACGGTTCGGTGATGGGGAGTTAACACACAGTTGAGGAAGGACGTTGCTCATGAAGCTTCGTTTGAACAAGACCGTGGCTGCGGTGGCTTCGAGCGCCCTGCTGTTGATGGCGGTACCGGCGGTCGGTATTGCGTCTTCGGCGAGTGCGTCGGCCAAGCCAACGTACGTCATCGGATATGAAGGACCTTTATCGGGCGGTAACTTGCAGCTGGGCTTAAACATGGTCTTCGCGGTAGAACTCGCCATCAACCAAGCGAACGCTTCGGGCAAACTGCCCTTCAAGCTGCAGATCGCGCGCTACGACGACCAGGGTGACCCGACCATTTCGCCCACGCAGGCCCAGTCCGCGGTCGCGAACAAGCGCCTAATCGCTATCGTTGGCCCGGCCTTTTCGGGGGCTACCGCCGCGGCGGAGCCGTACTACTCGCGCGCGCACGTCGCCACGGTGAGCCCGTCGGCGACGAACCCGACGCTGGCGACCTCCGGTTGGCACAATTTCTTCCGCGTGGTGGCGGACGACAGTGTCCAGGGGCCCGCTGACGCGAACTACATCGTCAAGACCAAGGGCATCAAGAGCGTGTACGTAGTCAACGACGGCTCGTCCTACGGGGCCGGTCTCGCGTCGGCTTTTGCGACGCAGGCCTCGAGCGACGGCGCCAAGGTGACGCCCGTAACGGTTCCCGGTACGGCGCAGTGCTCGGACGGAACGGCGTCGGCGACTGAGTACTCGGCCGCCGCGACCCAGGCCGTAGCCAGTGGGGCCAAGGCGATGTTCTACGGTGGGTACTACTGCGACCTCGGTCTCTTTTTGGGAGCACTGAGCTCCGCCGGTTGGACCGGGACAATTATGTCCGGTGACGGCTCGGACTCACCGGCGCTGGTCCAAGGGACTACTCCGGCCTCCGCGGCTAACGGCGTTCTGCTGTCGTGCGCCTGCGCGGTGTCTACGAATAAGGCGTTTAACCGTGGCTTCCAGGCTCTGTCGAACTTCAGTGCCGCGACCGCGACGTACGCGCCCGAGTCCTACGACGCGACGAACACCATCATCGCGGCTATGAAGAAGCTGAAGAAGATCACCCGCGCCGGTCTCGTGGCGGAGTTGCACAAGATCGTCTACAAGGGAATTACCAAGGTGATTCGCTTCCAGCCCAACGGGAACATTGCCGGGTCGGCGATTTACGTCAACCAAGTTAAGAACGGGAAGTTGGTACAGCTCGGTCTCGAGTAGCACCGCTTTTCACGGAGGTTTCAGAAGTCGGGGGTTTCGGCCCCCGACTTCTGTACTTTAGGTACACTTCTACAACTTCGGGGAGGACGGGTTGGGCGCATTCGGACACTATCTAGCGGCCCACTTCGACACGTTGAAGTTAGAGTTCTGGGCCCTGTTCGTAGGGGGAGTCGCCAACGGCTTTCTTTACGGCATGATCGCCGTGGGCTACACCCTCGTTTACGGGGTACTGCGCCTCATCAACTTCGCGCACTCCGAGGTTTTCATGTCCGGTGGATTCGCCGGCTACTTCGTGATGCGAGCTCTGGTGGGCCAGTCCGTGCCGTCGGGGTTTTCCAGTGTCGGACTTATTCTCCTGGGCATCGTCGCCAGTGGCTTGGCGGGAGCCCTCGTCGCTACGCTCATTGAGCGAGTCGCCTACCGTACCCTTCGGCGACGAAACGCCCCCAAACTGGCGTACCTAATTAGCGCGATCGGTGCGTCCTACTTCCTATTCAATTTGGCCGGCAAAGAGTTCGGTCACCTGTCGGTGTCGATGCCCCAGCCCTACATCAACCACCCGGTGTTTCACATTTTTGGTGCGCCCGTTGAGATGTACTACGTCATCATCTTGGTGGTCAGTGTCGCCATGTTTGTTCTGCTAGACCGCGTCGTGGCTACTACCAAACTGGGGCGGGGAATTCGCGCGGTGGCCCAAGACGCGGAGACCGCGTCGCTCATGGGCGTAAACATCGACCGGACGATCGCGATTACCTTCATCGTCGGAGGAACCCTAGGGGGAGTGGCCGGTTTCCTCTTCGGTCTCAACATCGGGGTGGTATACACGATGGGCTTCGTGCCCGCTCTAAAGGCCTTCACCGCGGCGGTTCTGGGGGGTATCGGCAACCTCCGCGGGGCGATGATCGGAGGACTCATTCTGGGCATATTCGAGAGCCTCTGCGTAGTGTTCGTCCAAGCGGCCTATATCGACGTGGTGGCTTTTGGAATCTTGGTCCTCGTGTTATTGGTGCGTCCGACGGGAATACTGGGCGAGCGTCTCGGACGGTCGGCCTGATGCGGGCGTTTCTCGAGCGGCGCTCCCTGCGACGGCTCTTGATCACGCTGGGCGTAGTGGCCACCGTCGAGCTCATGACCGGGCCCCCGGGAAGTAATCAGGCGCCCACGTCGGGTTTTTCCGGATCGTTCGGCGAGTCGGCCTCCTTCTTCGGCCTCTTTCGCACGCAACGGTGGGTGACGTTCTTCGCGGTTGCCCTAGTGCTGTGGGGGTTGACGAACTTTTGGATGGCTAACGGCGCGCGAGTGCGCCAGCGAACCAACCTCGTGGTGTCGCGACCTCGGGAGTTGTCCCAACGGGGACCCGTTCGCTGGGGTTTTGCCCTCGTTCTATTAGTGGTGGCTCTGCTCTTACCCCATATCGAAACGGCGGCGTTTTGGGAGTCGGCGATGGTGACCTACATCGCGATTTATATTCTTCTGGCCATCGGACTTAACGTCGTGGTCGGTTTCGCGGGACTGTTGGACCTAGGCTACGTCGCGTTCTACGCCATCGGCGCCTACACCACGGCGTGGGTCACTGGCGCTCTGCCGACTCCGGCGCTTTTCCACCACCCACTCAATCCCTTCTGGGCCATCCCCATCGCCATAGTGATCGTCATGATCGCGGGCGTCATTTTGGGCGCCCCGACTCTGCGGTTACGCGGTGACTACCTAGCCATTGTTACCTTGGGTTTCGGAGAGATTGTCACCATTTTCGCGAATAACCTCTACGGAATCACCGGCGGGTCCCTGGGAACGAAACCGATTCCGCACCCGTCTATTCACTTGGGACCCCTTAAGTACGTGTGGGGGCTGACCCCCGTTCCCTACTACTACCTAACGTTGGCCTTCGTCGTCTTGTTTCTCGTCGTCTTTTCGTTGCTGGAACGATCGAGAATAGGGCGGGCTTGGACCGCCATTCGAGAGGACGAAGTGGCGGCCGAATCGGTGGGAATTAACCCCCTCAAGTTCAAGGTCATGGCGTTCGCCATCGGCGCCGCGTCCGCCGGTTTCGCCGGCGTCGTCACGGCGAGCGCCGATACGTACATCTTTCCCTCAAGTTTTACCTTGCAGTTCTCCATCAATATTTTGGTCCTCGTCATCTTGGGCGGAATGGGGTCAATCGCCGGCGTCGTCCTGGGAGCCATCATCATTCAGACGATTCAGGCCTACCTCACCCATTCGCCGCCCGCCGGATATCAAGCGCAGGACCTCTATATCTACCTCGGAGCTCTCCTTATCACCATGATGATCTTCCGGCCCGCGGGCCTGCTGCCGTCGAGGCGGCGTAAACGTGAAATAGCGCTCTCCGAAGTCAGTCACGAGGGACACTTGGACGAAGTATTGACCGGGGACGACACGTGAGCGACGTTATTTTCGACGTCCGCGACGTCACTTTACGCTTCGGCGGTGTCGTGTCGCTCAACGACGTCACCTTGCACCACCTGCGGGGCGAGATTCTGGCGGTGATCGGACCAAACGGAGCTGGCAAGACGTCGCTCTTTAATTCGTTGACTGGGGTCTATCAGCCCCAGGAGGGCTCCATTACCTTCGTAGGTCGCAACGAAAAGTCGGTGTCGGTGATCGGTCGAAAGGCTCACCGGGTCGCGAGCGCCGGCGTCGCGCGGACGTTCCAGGCCTCGCGAATGTTTAGCGCTCTCACCGCGTTCGAAAATGTGAAAATTGGGGCCGAGAATCACCACGGTTTCGGGGTCGTGGGCGCGATGTTGCGCGGACCTCGGACCCGCCGCGACGACCGCCTTTCTGACGAGCGAACGGTGGAACTGCTGCGATTCGTGGGGCTGACGGATCGCGCGAACACCATTGCCGCCTCCCTGTCCTACGGTGAACGGCGTCGCCTCGAAATCGCGCGTGGTCTGGCGACCAATCCCCAGGTGCTGCTGCTCGACGAACCGGCCGCGGGGACTAATCCCTCGGAGAAGGTGGAGCTCACCAATCTCATTCGACGCGTACGCGACGAGATGGGGGTAACGATTCTGTTGATCGAGCACGACATGAAGCTCGTAATGTCGCTCGCCGAGCGCCTCTACGTTTTGAACTTCGGCAGCGTGATCGCCGAGGGGACACCCGAAGAGATTCGGGCTAACCCCGTCGTTATAGAGGCGTACCTAGGCAGCAGCGCGACGCAGGCGGGAGGTTCGTGATGCTCGAAGTGAAAGACGCCGTCGTGCGCTACGGCGCGATTACCGCGCTCCACGGTATCTCCTTTAGCGTGGAGCGGGGCGAAATCGTAACTTTGCTCGGCGCCAACGGGGCCGGTAAATCGACGACGCTACGGATGCTGTCGGGTCTGCACGCACCCGCCAGTGGTCAAATTCTATTCGAGGGACGCGATATCTCGGCCACGAAGGCCCACGACTTCGCCGCATTGGGCATTAGCCACGTCCCCGAAGGGCGGCGAATTTTCCCCCAAATGTCGGTAGAAGAGAACTTGGAGATGGGAGCTTTCACTCGACGCGACTCGGTGACTGAGGATATGGGGCGGATGTACGAGACGTTTCCGATCCTCAAGGAGCGACGTAAGCAACTCGGCTCTAATCTCTCCGGGGGCGAGCAGCAGATGCTCGCCATCGCGCGCGCGTTGATGGCCCAACCGAAGCTGCTCCTGCTCGATGAACCCTCGATGGGGTTGGCCCCGATGATCGTCGAAACAATATTTGCCATCATCGGGGATATTCGCTCGAGCGGTACGACCGTGTTGGTCGTTGAACAGAACGCCTCCCAGGCCCTGCGCCTCGCGGATCGCGGCTACGTCATGGAAAACGGTCGAATCGCGTTCAGTGACGCCGCCTCGACGTTGCTGCACGACGAGCGGGTGCGGGCCGTCTATTTGGGCGAGTCCGTCGAGAGTTGATCGGTGGGAGAACCGGACGATCTTCACCCCAGCGCACTGAGTGTCGCTCGGACGCTCCGGGCCCGTGGGGTTGCGGGGTCCGTCCTGCAGTTCCGTGAGTCGACCAAGACCGCCGCGCAAGCCGCCGCGGCGATCGGCTGTCCGGTGGGCGCTATCGCTAGTTGCCTGGTCTTTGTGCTCGACGACGAACCGGTGGTGATTATTAAAAGTGGCGCGTTTCGCGTCGAGCCAACGCTTTTCGTTGAGCGCGTCGGGGGTCATTCACTGCGGCGCGCGAGTCCGGAAGAAGTTCGCGCGGCTACCGGTCAACCGATCGGTGGGGTGTCGCCCGTGGGCTGGCCCGCCGCGCTTCGCGTTTTCGTCGATGACTCGTTGCGGCAGTTCGACGTTCTTTGGGCGGCGTGCGGGACTCCGAACGCAGTCTTCGCTACGACGTTCGCGGAACTGAGCGAACTGACCAACGGCGCGCCGGTCAATCTTCTCCCCTGAGGGGCCATCAAGCGACAGTTGGGCCAAGTCGAAGGGGGCGCCGTGGAGCGTGAAGACGTGGGACCGTGCTGGCGAGATGTGGCCGACGTGCTCGGCGCGGGAGTCGCGCGCCTCTTGCTCTACGGCCCACCGGGAACGGGCAAGACCTTCGCGGCTCTAACTTTCGGTGTAAGCGCGGAAGCGGCCGAGCGACTCGTGTGTACCGAGGACTTGACGACCGGTGAGGTAACGGGAACGTGGATCCCTTCGCGCGATGGTCGCTTCGAGTGGCGCGAGGGCCCCGCGATTCGTGCCTGGCGAGGCGCGAGTGGTCGGGGTGGTCGGCTCGTCCTCGACGAGATAGACCGGGCGTCGGGCGACGCGCTCGCGACGCTGCTGGCGGTTACTGACTCGAGCGCGTCGGCGCGTTGGCGAAACCCCGAAACGTTGGAGTGGGTCCAACCGGGCCCTGAGTTTTCTGTCGTCGTCACTTCGAACGTGGAGGACCTCGAAGATATTCCCTCGGCGTTGCGAGATCGTTTCCCCGTTCGGGTGCGCGTAGATCGTCCTCACCCCGACGCCGTCGTTCGCCTCAGTGAGGATCTGCGCGCTTCCGCCCTGACGGGATCATTAGGACCGGAGGGTCGGCGAGTCTCCCTGCGCAGTTTCTACGCCTTCGACGACTTACGTCGCCGCTACGGTGACCGACGAGCGGCCGATCTCGTCTTCGGTGATGCGGCCCCCGGTGTTCTCGACGCGCTCGTCATCGCCGCGACGACGTGATTCGTGGCGTCATCTTTCCAGAACTGCTCGGGCTGCGCGACGACGACGTCCAAGCCGGGCCGTGGACGGTTCGAGAAGGCGGCACCGCCCGCGGCAGTGCCAGCTGCAGTCTCACCGAGCGCCTCTTGGAAGTGCCCCTGGCGACTAGTGAGTGCGCGCGAGTCGTACGGGCGCACGAACTTATGCACGCCCGCGTGAGTCCGAGCGCCACTCACTTGCGCCGCGCGCTCGAGGACGTATCTCCGCGGGCCCTCGAGTGCGCCGAGGAGTTCCGGGTCAACACCCTTCTGGCGCGTCGCGGGTTTGACGTAGGCGAGCTTCGCGACGGGAGCGAGAAACGCGGTGGGCAAGCCGTCGGGGCAGCGATGCAGTGGGGCGAAGCGATTTGCTTTTTGGTTGCGGTCATGAACACCGGGGGAGAGCGAGATTTCCTCACGGGACTGCGAAGAACTCGTCCGGAGTGGTCGGGGGCGTTACGGGCATTTCGCCAACGGGCTCACGCCCTCTACTCGCCGCTGCCCACCGGGGTCCTGGCCGCGACCGCGCTCGATGGTTCGGGTCTGCCCAGCGGCTACGCGGCCTCGACGCTCGTGCTGGCCCGACTGGTTACCCGATCGATGGCCGCGCGAGTACCGGTGAGTT
>JAKBAB010000016.1 GCA_021815645.1 Actinomycetes bacterium | reverse complement strand
GCTACTAGGGGGCCGAGGGTCACCGCGGTGAGGGCAATGAGGGCCCAAGCGGTGGCGGAGAACGAAAGTTTGCGAAGGGACGTGAGACGGTGCACGAAGGACTTTCTTTCTCGAAGGAGTTGGGACCCAGCATACCGGCGCTTACGAGCGCGACGGGGTGGGCTACCAGGCGAGGTGTGCCGCCGAGCAACGACGCGAGCCGTTGACGCTAGGCCGTTACTCGACAGACGTCGTCACCGAGCGCCCGCGAGGTCAACGTCACGTTCGTGCGAACCGCGCCGAGTCCCTCGAGCATTCCCGTGATGAGTCCGCGATCGACGGCACACAGGACGGGGTGATGCCGGGCCGCCGAGCCGAAGGGGCAGTTGTCCGATACGACCGAGCTCGAGTCGTCGTCTCCCTCGGCTCGCGCGTCGAAGCCGTGGGCCGTGAGCAGGCCCGCGATCGAGGACATCGCCGCTTTGAGTGAACGGGGAGTGTCGTTCGCTCCGAGCGCCGAGACGAGGGTTCGGCCGTAGTCCACCCCCACCTCGTGAGACATCTCTTGGGACGCGAGGGGCCCGAGCCGCTCTAGGGCGCGTTCGAGGAGAGCGACTAGTAGAGCGTCTCGGCGAAGCGAACCGTCGCGAAAGACCGCGTCTTCGACGACCCGATACCCCTTGGCCGGACGGCCGACGGTGGTCTTGTGAACGTTGACGAAAGCGACGTAGCCCCCTTCGCTCAGTCGCTCGAGGTGGTGGCGCGCGACGTTCGCGTGGACGTCGCAGTGGGCCGCCAACTGGGCGGCCGTTGCCCCGGGGTTGTCACGCAGGTAGAAGTAGATCTTTCGCCGAGTGGGGTCGCCGAAGGAGTGGGTGAGACTCGTGACGGTGGCGTTAAATAGGGCGGGATCGAGTCCCACGTCACCGTTTGCTCCCACGGGGGAGAGTTTACGGGTGAGCGCGCTCCCGGCGACGGTAACCTCGAGGAGCCCGCCAAAGGATTCCGTGACGCTCGACCAACTTCGCCGTGACCTAGCTCTCATCACCGAGCCTCAACTTGTGCGCACCCTCGGTGAACTGGGTTTTCTGGGCCGACTCGCGGAAGTTGAGGGGGCTACCCAAGTCGAACTGGTGCTGCCCGTAACGAACTGGCCCCACCTCGACGCGATACGACAAGCCGTCCACGACCGAGTTCCTAAAGCGGAGGTCGTGGTTCGAACCATGAACGACGACGAGCGCTTGGCGCTACGTAACTTCCTGCGCGGGTCGATGCGCGCCGCCCCGACCGAGGACTCCGCCTCAGATGGCCACGGCCACGGCGCCGCTCCCGCCAGCCCGCGCTTTTTGGACCCCCGGGCGCCGACGCGGGTTCTCGGGATCTCTTCGGGCAAGGGGGGGGTCGGGAAGTCCTCGGTGAGCGTCAACCTCGCCGTGGCCCTCGCGCAGCGGGGCCACTCGGTGGGGTTACTCGACGCCGACGTCTACGGATTCTCACTTCCCAAAATGCTCGGCGCGACGAACGACCCCATCGTGCTCGGCGACACCGTGATACCGACGTTGGTGCACGGCGTGCGGGCCCTTTCGATGGGCTACTTCGTCGACGACGCCCAGCCGGTCATCTGGCGCGGGCCAATGCTCCACAAGGCCATCGAACAGTTGGTCAGCGAGGCGTGGTGGGACGTACCGGACTATTTGATCATCGACATGCCGCCGGGCACGGGCGACGTGGCCCTCACGTTGTCCGAGATCGTGCCGCGGATCGAGATGTACGTCGTTACGACGCCCCAGCCGGCGGCCCAGCGTGTCGCTCAACGTTCGGCCTTCGCCGCGCGCAAACTCAAGCTGTCGGTGCGCGGGGTAATTGAGAATATGAGTTGGTTCGTCGGTGACGACGGCGTACGCTACGAGATCTTCGGGTCGGGTGGTGGTGAACGACTCGCCCGAGAGCTGGGCGTAACGCTCTTGGCCCAGGTCCCGCTCGAGGCCGGCGTGCGCGCGGGGGGCGACGATGGGCGGCCGGTGGTCGTGGGTTACCCCGAGAGCGACGCCGCTCGGTCCTTCGTCGCCTTGGCCGAGCGCGTCGCTCGTCAGGGGCCGGCCCGGGTCTATCGTCAAGAACTAAAGCTGGTGTGAGGAGAGTTCGTGGAGTTGTCGGGTAAGACGGTAGTAATCACCGGCGGCGCGAGCGGTATCGGTCTCGCGACCGCCGTCCGGATGGCCCAGGCCGGAGCACAGTTGGTCCTAGGTGACATCGAAGAGGCGACCCTCGCGCAAGCGGTGACCGGCCTTCGTGAGCGCGGCGCCACCGTCGTTGGCGTGGCGACGGACGTGACGAGGGAGGACGACGTCGTCGCCCTGCGCGAGGCCGCACTCGCGAACTTCGGCGGGGCCCACCTGGTCTTTAACAACGCCGGCGTCGCCGCCGGCGCCGCGATCGCCACACCCACGTCGGTGTGGCGCTGGGTGCTCGACGTCGACCTCTTCGGGGTCATCTACGGCGTCAACGCTTTCGTGCCCCTGTTTTTGGAGCAGAACGAAGGTTACGTCGTCAACACCGCGTCGCTGGCCGGACTGGCCGGGGCACCGGGGATGGGTCCGTACTGCGCGGCGAAGTTCGCCGTCGTCGGACTCTCGGAGTCGCTCTTTCACGAATTGGCGATGAGTCAAAAGAACGTACACGTTTCGGTCCTGTGTCCCGGCTTCGTGCGAACGCGCATTCACGAGTCCGCGCGCAATATGCCCCGCGCCCTCGTGAGCTACGCCGAGGACCCGGCCGCTCAACTCTTCGCCGACGTCGCCTCGAATGCGGTCAACGCCGGTATCGACCCCGACGTAGTGGCGGGCGCCGTCTGCGACGCGGTGCTCACCGAAAGATTTTGGGTACTGCCTCACGAGCGTTCGGCCGTGCGATCCACCGAGCTTCGCGCCGAGTGGATGCGTGGCGGTTCCCCTATGACCTTTGACCTCATGGCCGCGACGCAACCCTAAGGAGGGGCCTAAGCGATACGAGCGGCCCTCGGACCTAACGACCGGGGGCCCGGGGGAGTCGTTCGTCGGTCCAGTTGAGTTGTTCGATGGCGAGACGGCAGGCGTAGCGGTCGGTCATACCCGCGACGTAGGTAACCGCGGCGGCGAGGGCCCCGCGGTCGTTGAGGTGAGGTGGGCGGTTCTCGGCGAAGGCGGGGATGAGTTCGGGTCGGTACTGGTAGTACTCGACGAGGGCGCGAAGCAGTTCCACAACCCGCTCGGCCTGCTCGCGCGAGGCGTCGCGCAGGTAGATCGTTTCGTAGTTGAAGGCGCGAAAGACGCTGAGCGCTTGCGCCAGGTGGGGGTCCATGGCGACTACTCCGCACTGGGCCGTGGTGGCGATGAGCGCGTTGATGAACCGACCCAGCTGTTGGCCCCGTCGCTCGCCGCACCGTTCGCGCACGATTGAGGGCAGATCCCCGGTAGCGACGAGGCCGGCCGAAACGGCGTCTTCGAAGTCGTGACAGACGTAGGCGATCCGGTCGGCCCACGAGACGATCTCACCCTCGGGGGTCGCCGGCGCGGGGCGGGACCAGGAGTGGTTGCGCACGCCGTCTAGGGTCTCGGCGCAGAGGTTGAGCGGGGCCAGTGATACGTCGGCCCCCCACGCCGCGTGGTCGAAACCGCCCTCGACGTAGGGGTCTAGGGCGGTTTCACTGGCGTGTCCGCCCGGCCCGTGACCACAGTCGTGGCCGAGCGCGATCGCCTCGGTTAGGGCCACGTTGAGCCCGAGGGGACGCGCGGCGCCGGTCGCGACCTGGGCGACTTCTAGGGCGTGGGTGAGCCGGGTACGCATGTGGTCTTCGGGAAAGACGAAGACCTGGGTCTTGCCGGCGAGGCGACGGAAGGCGCTCGAGTGCAAAATGCGGTCGCGGTCGCGCTCGAAGCAGTTTCGTAGTTCGTCGGGTTCTTCGGCCCGCGCCCTTCGGCCCGCGCCCACGGCACGCGTCGCGCCCGGGGCGAGGAGAACGTCGAGTTGGACTTCGCGGTCTTGTCGGGTGAGAGTCGCGCCGACGGCTCCCGCTCCGTCGGGCGGAACCGTCGGGGAGTCGCGGTGGGCGAAGGTCGGCTCGTCGTCACTTTGTCGAAAGCCCTCCATCGTGGCCGCCCAGCGGCGAGATCGCTCCGGCACCGGTTCACTACTCACGTACTCCATTGTGCCAAAGCGCCGTAACATGGGTACCGAAACGTAGGAGTCGTGCTATGGATATTCACATCGGTATCGTCCAGTCCATGAAGGAGATTGACGTCGAACTCCCCGACGGCGCCGATCGAGACCAGATTATGGGCGAGGTCGAGGCCGCCTTAGCTGGCGACTCGGTGTTGTGGCTCACCGACCGTAAGGGTCGTCGCGTCGGCGTGCCCGCGTCGCGCATCGCCTACGTCGAACTCGGCCGTTCGTCGAGCGAACGGGTCGTCGGATTCGGCGCCGCCTAAACGGGTGATCGACTACCACCTGCACCTATGGCCCCACGAGGAGTCGTCGGTGTGGTTCCAACTCGATCAGATCGCGGCTTACTGCGAAGAGGCGGCGCGCCACGGGGTCAGCGAGTTGGCCCTGACGGAACACTCCCACCGCTTCGCCGACGTCGCGGCCGTCGTCGGTCCCTTCTGGCAGCGCTGGGGCAACGAGCCGACGAGCGCCATGATGGCCGAGTACTGGGCGTTTCACGCCCGTAACTCTCTCGAGCAGTACGTCACCCTCGCCCAGCGAGCGAAGGATGAAGGTCTGCCGGTAAAAATCGGCCTAGAGGTCGACTTCTACCGCGGCCAAATGAGCGAGGTCGCCGAACTTTTTGCGCAGTACCCCTTCGACGTGCTGATTGGCTCGGTGCACTGGTTGGGCACCTGGCAGGTCGACGACATCGACAACGAGGTTCATATGAACGAGTGGCGCCGACGCGACGTCGATGAGTGTTGGCGTCAGTACACGGTGGCCTTCGACGAGCTGTGCCAGAGCCAGGTAGTTGACGTTCTCGCCCACCCCGACCTCATCAAAGTGGCCGGGTACTACGCCCCTCACCCCGAGGAGCACTGGGACGCGATGGCCCAGTCGGCCGCGGCGGTCGATATCTCCCTCGAGTGTTCGTCGGCGGGGTGGATCAAGCCCGTAGGCGAACAGTACCCCGCTGAGGGCTTCTTAGATCGCCTCGTCGCGAGCGGCGTGACGTTCACCACCGCGTCGGACGCGCACCGCCTCGAAAGAGTGGGGGAGCGCTCGGGCGAGCTCGCCGATCTCCTCGAGGCTCGCGGCGTGCACGAACTCGCGTCCTACGATCAACGTGAACGTCGGATGATTCCCCTGCGGGTGAGTTAGTGTCGACTCTGGCCGAACTGGCCAGCCAACGCACGGCCCTCGACGAGGTCGCCGTCGATCACCTGATGCGACTGGTCGCTTCGTGGTCGCTCCTCTCGGACTTAGCCTTTTCCGATTTACTACTGATGGCCGAGCTCGCCGACGGCGACGCCGACGACCTCATTGTGCTCGGTCAGATGCGTCCCAACAATCGCGCCACCCTGCTGAGTGACGACCTGGTTGGCACCACCCACCGCAGCGAGTGGTGGCCCCTGGTACGACGGGCTTTCGCCGAGGGGGTCCGCGTTGAGGGCCAGACGCAACTGGCCCACGAGAACTTCGTGCCGGTGTGGTGCGTACCGGTGCGCAAGGGGCCACGGGTCGTCGCCGTGTTGGTGCGTCTGCAGGGCCCACTACGCGGAACGGCTTCACTTTACGAACGGTCGTATCTGTCGATTTTTCAGCGTCTGTGCGACATGGTGGCTGACTCGACGTTCCCCTTTCGCGAAGAGGCGGTGGCCGGCCCGGGCCTACCGCGCGTGGGCGACGGGGTCGTGCTGTTGGACCGGTTAGGTCGCGTCGAGTTCGCGACCCCCAACGCCGTGAACGCCCTTCACCGTTTGGGGGTCTACGCACCGTCGGAGGGACACACCCTCGCCGAACTCGGCGTTAAGGCCCGGGCCGTCGAGCGCTCGCTCGCTTACGGGCTGCCCACCCTCGATGAGGTCGAGTCGGGGCACGACGTCGTCATCTTGTTTCACGGCGTACCCCTGCTCGATGGCGGCGTCGCGACGGGAGTGTTGACTTTGCTGCGTGACGTGTCGGACCTGCGTCAACTGAACCGGATCGTGCTGAGTCGTGAAACGGCCGTTCGTGAGGTCCACCACCGCGTGAAGAACAACCTGCAGACAATTTCCTCTCTACTGCACCTACAGGCGCGACGCAGTGACGTCGCCGAGACGAAAACGGCACTATTGGAAGCCGAACGGCGGGTTCGCTCCATCGCCGTGGTGCACGAGGTCCTATCACGCGAGCCCGGCGAGGAGGTCGTCTTCGACGAAATTGTCCGCTCTCTGGTGCTATTGGTCGAAGACACGGTCCTGGCGCTGCACCCAGTGGAGATTGTGGTGAACGGCACGCTGGGTGTTCTCTCCAGTGACGTCGCGACCCCGCTGGCCGTGGCGCTCGCCGAGCTGTTGACGAACGCCGTCGAGCACGCCTTCGTCGACTTCGCGGGCGGGGCGAACGATCAGGTGGGCGTAGTGACACTCAACTTGCACCACGACGAGCGCGAAGCCGTCGCCGAGATTCGCGACAACGGTCGCGGCCTCGACGAGAGTTTTTCCCTCGAATATTCGACCAGTTTGGGTCTGTCGATCGTGCGCGACCTGGTGCGCAATCAGTTACGCGGCAGTATCGAGATGCGTTCTTCGACGCGCTACGACGGTGGTGGAGCGTACGTGCGGGTCTCGGTACCGCTCGAGCGCGACGGCGAGGGCTAGCTCGCCGCGGCGCGTCGGCGCGCCGCTAGCCACTGCTTACGGAGCTTGCGCCGCTCGTCCTCGGTGGTGCCACCCCAAACCCCCGACTCTTGGTTGGTCGCCAGAGCGAACTCCAGGCAGGCCTTGCGGGCTTCACAGTGGTCGCACACTCGCTTGGCCGACTCGATTTGGTCGGTCGCCACGCCGGTCGTGCCGATTGGGAAGAAGAGCTCGGGTTCGGTGTCGCGACAGGCGGCGGCGGCTCGCCACTCGGCGTCGTCCCAGGCGTGGGTGCGGTTCCAGATTAACGACATGAAAAATCCTCTAACTTATGGGGGCGCGGCGGATTCGAACGGACAGAATACGCGCGTGGAAGGAAAATTCTAGTGAGTGGGCGACCGGAATACAAGGGCGACCTGAGGGTATTCGCCCCGCGGGGGGCGGCCCCCACGGCCGTCTTCGCCCACCGAGGCGCCCACCGCCACGCCCGAGAAAATACCCTGGACGCTTTCCGGGCGGCCGTTGAGCTCCAGGTCGCCGGGGTCGAGCTCGACGTTCACCGCACCGCCGACGGGGTAGTCGTCGTTCACCACGACCCCGTAGTAGGGTCGCTCGACATTGCGAGTACCCCTTACGGGGACCTCGGGGGCACGGTGGCCTCGTTGGCCGAGGTTCTTGACCTGGTCAAGGGGGTGAGCGTCAACGTAGAGATAAAGGTCACCGAGGGGGCGGCGCCGGCCGAGACCGAGGCCCTGGTGGCGTCGGCCTCGGCCGCGGTGTTGGCCTCGGGGCGCGAGGACGTCGGGTTCTCCTGCTTCGACGAAGCGGTCTGTCGCCACCTCTTACGGGTCGACCCATCGGCCCAAGTCGCTTGGCTGGTCCACCGTGGGCCGCTCGTCGCCCATCTCGAGCGGGCCCACCGGGCGGGCTTCGCCGCCGTTAATCCCCACTTCGCTCTCGTGGGCAAAAAGGAGCGCCGCCTCGCGGGAGAGCTCGGCCTCGCCCTACACGTTTGGACGGTTAACCGCCGCGGTGATCTATCGGCGATGGTGAAGCTGGGCGTGGACGCCGTCATCACCGACCGTCCCCGTCGGGCGTTGGCGGTGGTGAAGGCGGCCGGCTAGCGCGACCCGTCGCGTCACCTAGATTGGGGCGATGAACATAGTCGTGTGCGCGAAGCTGATACCGGATCCGGCCGCGCCGCAATCCTTCGATGCGTCGAAAAATCTGGAGCGTTCGGGCAAGCTCATTTTGGATGAGGCCGACACCTACGGGGTGGAGATGGCGCTCCAACTCGTTGACGCGGCCGGGGGCGGCGAAGTCACGGTTGTTTCTATGGCGTCGGCCGCCGACGTGGCCGGCCTGCGAAACGCGCTCGCGATGGGCGCGACGCGGGCCGTCGTGGTCAGTGACGATCGACTGCGCGGCAGTGACGCACTGACGACGGCCAAGGTGCTCGCCGCGGTGATCAAGCGTCAGAGCTTCGATCTCGTTTTGGCCGCGACGGAGTCCTCCGACGGGTACACCGGGACGACGCCGGTGCAACTGGCGCAACTGCTCGACCTGCCGTCTATTACCTTCGCGAAATCGGTCACCGTCGAGGGTCGCGAGGCCGTCGTCGCGCGCCAGAGCGACCAAGGATTCGACGACGTTCGGGTTCCCCTCCCGGCGCTCATTACCGTGACCGCCGGCGTAGTCGAACCGCGCTACGCGTCCTTTAAGGGCATCATGTCGGCGAAGTCCAAGCCCCTGGAGGTTTTGACGGTGGAGGACCTCTCCCTCGACAGTGACGTGGGGGCGGCCGGGGCCGGTCAGGAGATTATCGCTATCGACGCCGTCGAGTCTCGCTCGTCGGGCGAGAAGTACGTCGACGACGGAGACGGCGCCGAAAAGATTGTGGCGTTTCTCGAATCCATCAAAGTTCTCTAGGAGTCTTCGTGGCACTATCAACCCTGTGGGTCCTCGGCGAGCCCAGCGAGGCGTCGGTGAGTGCGCCCTCGCTCGAATTAGTGAGTCGGGCGCGCGAGCTCGCGAGCGACGTCGCGGTCGTGTCCTGGGGCGTGGGAGCCGATCGCGCGGCGGTGGTCGGTCAGTACGGGGCGACGACCCTCTACGACGTCGGAGACCTGGGCGACGCGCTGGCGGGCGTGCCCGTCGCCGCGGCGATTGCGGCCCTCGCGTCGACCCGTGGCGCACCCGACGCCATCCTCATCCCCGCCAGTTACGACGGACGCGACGTCGCGGGACGGCTATCGGTGCGCTGGGATCGACCGGTCCTTACGAACGTTACGGGGCTGGTCGACGAGGGGGGCCTGGTAAGCGAGCACCCGGTTTTCGGTGGATCGCTCACCGTGCGCGCGAGATTTAGCGGTGACGGCCCGGGTATCGTCGTCGTGCGCCCGAAATCCTTCGTCGCCGAAGCCGTCGGGGGCGGCCCGGCTCAGGTGGTCGCGGCGCCCGCGGGCGACGTGGGAGCGGCCGGCTCGGCTCGGGTGACGGCGTCGCACGTCGAAGCGCGCTCGGGCCCGGCACTCGAAGAGGCCGCCGTCGTGGTGTCCGGCGGGCGGGGGCTCGGCGAGTCCAGTGGTTACGCGCTGATCGAACAGTTGGCCGAACTGCTTGGGGGCGCCGCGGGGGCCAGCCGCGCCATCGTGGATGCCGGGTGGGTCCCCTACTCCCACCAAGTGGGCCAAACCGGCAAGACCGTCAAGCCGACGCTCTACGTCGCGGCCGGGATCTCGGGAGCGACTCAGCACATGGTCGGGATGAAGGGGGCCAAGAACATCGTGGCCATCAACAAAGACCCCGAAGCGCCCATCTTTCAAATCGCTGACCTAGGAATCGTGGGTGACGTGCACAAGGTCCTGCCGGCCCTAATCGCGGCCCTGCAGGCTCGAAAATAGGTTTCGCGCCTGCGCACTCGGGGCCAACGATGACGAACTCGCGAACTCGCGGCCCGGTGCGATGAGGCTCACCTCTTTTAACTCTCCGTCGCGACGGTGGTGGGCCCTAGGGGTATTGAGCCTCGCGCAACTCATGGTGCTCCTCGACGCGACGGTCATCAACATCGCTCTACCGCGCGCCCAGATTGCCCTTCACTTCACGGCCGTCAATCGCCAGTGGGTGATCACCGCCTACGCCCTCGCCTTCGGGTCCCTGCTACTTCTGGGCGGGCGAGTGAGTGACCTGTGGGGACGACGCCGCTCGCTCATCGTCGGTCTCGCCGGGTTCGCGTTGGCCTCCGCGTTCGGGGGTGCGGCCGATAGCTTCGCGACGTTGGTGAGCGCGCGGGTCGTCCAGGGCGCCTTCGGAGCGCTCCTCGCGCCGGCGTCGCTGGCCGCGATGAGCGTCACCTTTCGCGAGCCTCGGGAGCGCGCTCAGGCCTTCGCGATCTACGGCGTCATCGGCGGATCGGGGGCCGCGATCGGTCTGCTCCTCGGGGGAGCTCTCACGCAGTGGGCGTCGTGGCGGTGGTGCCTATACGTCAACGTCGTCTTCGCGGCGCTGGCCATCGTCGGCGCTCTGGTGTTCGTTGACGGCGGGCGCCGCGAGGGCGGCACCCGACTCGACGTAACCGGGACGGTTCTCGCTAGCGGCGGACTGTTTTTCGTGGTCTACGGACTGAGTCGCGCGGACGAGACGAGTTGGCTCGACGTTACGACGCTGGGCGCCCTCGCACTGGGCGTGGCGCTGTTGGCGTGCTTCGTGGTGTGGCAACGTCACTCCCGCCACCCCCTGGTGCCCCTTCGCGTAGTGGCCCAGCGCACCCGGCTCGGTTCGCTGGTGGCGATCGGCGCTACGAGCATGGGGCTCTTCGCGGTATTTCTGCTGTTGGCGTACTACCTCGAAGAGACGTTGGGCTACTCACCACTTCGCACCGGCGTCGCCCTCATGCCACTGGTGGTGGCGGTCTCGCTGTCGGCCAGTTTCGCTAGTGCCCGCTTACTCGCGCGAACCGGCCCGCGCCCCCTCGTGCCTACGGGAATGATCCTCGCGGCCATGGGCATGGTGCTCTTCACGCGCGTCACCCCCTACGGCGACTACTTCGGCCACGTACTGCCCGGACTCGTAGTCACCGGACTGGGCCTCGGACTGATCTTCGCCCCGGCCGCGGCCAGCGCCACCGCCGCGGTAACGTTACGCGACACCGGCGCGGCGTCGGCGATGGTCAACACCGCCCAGCAGATTGGCGGCTCCTTCGGCACGGCTCTGCTCAACACCGTGGCGGTGACGGTGAGCGCGCGAGTTCTCGCGAACACCCGCCTCGCTCGGGCCAGCGCCGGATCCCTCCCCAGCGCGAACGACGCGATCGTGCACGGCTACTCCGTGGCCTTTTGGTGGGCGGGCGCGATCTTCGTCGTGGGCTCACTTTTTGCCCTCGCCCTTATGGAGTCCGGTCCGGTCAATTCCGGGGGCGCCGCGGAACAGTCGGCTCTCACCTGAGGCAGTGGGGGTGACCTATGGTTGGCCCGACGCCAGTCGCCAAAAAAAAAGGGGGGGGTGCCGTGAGTACGTGGTTTAGTCAGTCCAAGGTAATCGCCGCCGTCACGCTCTTCGTCGAAGACCTCGAAGCGGCGCGTAGTTTTTACCGAAACGCCTTCGGTCTCAAGGAGGTGTACGAAGACCAAAATTCGGTCGTCTTTCAATTTGGTGAGACCATGATCAATCTCCTCGTCACCACCGAAGCGCACTCGCTCATCGCCCCCGCCCTCGTGGCTACGCCCGCGGCCGGAGTACGCACGCAGTTCACCGTCGAGGTGGACGACGTCGACGCGGTCGTCGAACAGTTGGCCGGCCGCGGGGTCTCTTTGTTGAATGGGCCGATGGATCGACCCTGGGGACTGCGCACCGCGAGCTTCGTCGACCCCGGTGGCCACGTCTGGGAAGTGGCCGGCCCCCCGATTGAGGTTCGCTCAGATTAACGGCCACGGATACGGTGGCCAGGGCGCCTCTTCGTCGGGCATCGGGTAGTGGCCGGCGACGGCGAGGTCGCGGGCCCGGCGAACGACCAAGTCGACTTCGCTCGCGCTCAGCAGATTAGCCAGACGGCCCGGTCCGTCGCGGGTGAATCGTTCGACTCGCTCGAGTAGGTCGCGCCCCAGGGCGCACCCCGCGTACTCCCACACGACCGTTCGTAGTTTGTTCTCTTCGTGAAAGCACAGTCCGTTGTCGATGGCCCACGGACGGGTTCCGTCAAATAGAACGTGGCCAGATTTGCGGTCGGCGTTATTAGCCACTACGTCGAAGGCCGCGAGGCGGCCAAACCATTCGCGGAACTCGCCGCGGTCGCGCAGGGTGAAGTAGTGGTCGTGGAGATTGTCCTCGACCCACCACTGGAGCGAGCCCGGACCGAAGGGGCCGTCGTCGCGCGCGACGGTCGTAGGAACTAGGTCGGTCGCCAGTTCTCGGTCGAGTTCGTAGGCCGCCACTTCCCGACGCCATAGGCCGTCGGGGAAGTCCCACAGAGGCCGTTCGCCCGCTTCGCATTTGTAACAGGCCAGGGCCGAAACGCCGTCGAGCGTGAGCGAGACCAATAGGGCCTGGTTGGACGAACCGGCGACGCGCCCCTCAACGGTGATCGCGCCGCTGGCGAGCAGTAGCGCCTCTTCGTCGCGCGTCACTTCAACGCGCGGGTGCTCGGTGGCCGTTCGTGCGCGGACAGTCGTGGCCGTTCTCTTCTAACGGCCCCGCGCACAAGGGACAGAGCGGACGGCCCGCCTCGACGAGTCGAGTGATGGCGATCGCCAGAGCCCCGGCCCACTCGCGCGTGAGGCGTACGCTCAAGGTCGACTCCTCGTCGAGCGACGTCATCGTGACTTCGAGCGCCGGTCCGTCCTCGTCGAGGGCGACCGCGATATCGCCGACTACGAAATCGACTTCGTACTCCGGTTCGAGGGTGAGGTCTTCGGGTAGGTGGCCCGGTCGCGGGAGCGCCGAAACGGCGTGGGCCATCCATTCGCCGAGGGCGGCGAGTTGACTCTTCTCGCACTTAACCACGCTGAGTCGTCGGCCCTCGCGGACCTGGAAGAGAAAGAGGCGGGCACCGACTTCGCCGCGGGTGCCCACCATGACGCGGTCCGGTTGTGAGTAGGCGAAGTTCACGACGGGCGCAGTTCACTCAGCGCGCAGAGCGAGTTTACGCACAGCACCACCGGTGCTCCATCCGTGAGCGCGATCACGCTCACCGAACACGGCGAGATTACGGTGCGCTGAAAGAGGTCTAGGGCTACGCCCTGCGCGTAGGTGACCGCCGCCTTAATCGGGTCGGCGTGACTGACGAGTACTACGGTCTTTTGGCGGTGTCGTTCGGCGACCTGTTCGATGGTTCGCCAGATTCGCAACTGCATCTGGCTAAAGGACTCCCCCTCGGGGAAGTGAAACGTGCTCGGGGAGTTTTGGACCGTACGCCATTGGGGACGCTTGGCGAGTACGGCGAGCCGTTCGCCCGTCCAGGTGCCGAAGTCGCACTCGAGGAGACCGCGCGCGACGACGGGACGTAGACCGAGGGCGCGCGCGATGGGCGCGGCCGTTTCTCGGGTTCGCTCCAGCGGGGACGCGTAAAGGGCCGCCGGTCGCGGGCGCAGGGCGGTGAGTCGCTCGGCGACGGCGTCGGCCTGGGTGCGACCTAGGTCCGAGAGGTGCAACCCCGGGGCCCGCCCCGGAAGGACGGTACCGGTAGTCGCGGTGGCGCCGTGGCGAACTAGGACGACTGTGGTGAAAGTTGGTCGGCGCGCCACGCGGCGACCTTACCGGTACCGCCGCGTGGTCCCAACGACCGTCGGGGGGCGAACTACGCGCGCCCTCACTTCGCGGCGAGCGGGAGCCGGCGCGGTCCGGCGACGGCGCTTTCCGGCCAGCGCTTGCGCGACACGCGGGCCAAGCGGTGTAAGAGGGCGACGGCTCCGGGGTCGTCGTCGCCCGGTCGCGTTTCGAGGAGGTCGGAGGACTTCATGGCGCTAACGATCTCTCGACCGAGGTCGGTGCGCACGATGAGGAGCGTCCAGTCCCCGAAGGCCCCAATGCCCCCCGCCGAAAGGTCCGCGTGCTCGGCGGCGAAATCGGGGCAGCGCGTGCAACCCTCACGCGTGAATCGGTGAGCCTCCTTCAGGGGAACCTCGTAGTAGCCCCCGTCTCTCGTCCAGATCTGAAAGACGCCCTTGATGTTCATCTTGACGATGTCCGCTCGCGCGATGTGGTACTGCGCCTCGAACAGCTCTTCGAAAATTGCGTCGTCGAAGGTCTTTGAGCACAGCAGCCCAATCGTCAAACTGAGTCGGCGCGCTACTTTCCCGGCGCGGCGGGCCTGCATCGCCCCCGGGGCCGACGCCATGCAGCCCATGCCCACCAGGGCGATTCGCTCGGCCCCCCCGCTCACCGCCTCGTCGTAGGCGAGAAGGTTCGCGCTGTAGGTGTAGCGCGACTGCGCCGTCGCCAGGACGTCGTCGCGATTCTTGGCGACGCGCGGAACCGCCCGCCACGTCGTCCCGTCGCCCTCGAGGCCGCTGACTAACGCCGCGTCAATGAGGTTGTTCTCCAGGGCGTAGATCAACAGGGCCGAGACGACCCCGCCGTCTTGGCCGAGCTCGACTAGGTCCTGGTCACGAGCGCGCGCCAGGAGTACGTCACCGACGCCGTAGACCTCGTCGTCGCGACGCTCGCGAGCGAAACGGGATACGTCAATCTCGCTCTCCCAGTTTCGAAATCTCGGACAGGCCCTGGTGCACATCGTGCACCCCTTCTGGCCGTGCGTACAGTCGTCCGGTCCTCCGTCGAGGTCCAGGTGGAAGGGCTTGTAGGCGCCGTTGTCACTGTCGTAGTCCAGAACCGGGTGGGGGCAGGCAATGACGCAGGCCGCGCACCCGGTGCATAGTCCCGACGTCACCACTTCGCGAAAGAGTTCGCGCCATTGCGGTTTGTCGATCGCCACGGGCCCACCTTACTGACGCGCCTGAGAGCGACGTTACGCTGAGGCGGTGCCGGAGATCCTCGAAGTCGACTCCTACCGCGCACTGGCGCAGCGCGTCGTGGGCGCCACGATCACGCGCGGCTGGGCCGACGTCTACTTGGCGAAGAAGTTGAGCGCCCCCGCGGCGTGGTCAAGGGTCGTAAGGGGCCGCTCCGTTAAATCGGTCTCGCGTCGTGGCAAGTTACTCCTCTTAGAGACCGACGGGGTCACCCTCGCGGTGCGCTTCGGGATGACCGGCGTGCTCCTGCTCGACGGCGAGGCCGGTATCGAGGGGCTGTTCTACGGACCCCACGAGTATCGCGCGCAGTGGCTGCGCGGCGGACTCGAATTCGCCGACGGGCGCCGCCTCGTCGTGCACGACCCGCGCCGGCTCGCCCGTTTTGAGGTCGACCCTGACCTCGGGGCTCTGGGTCCCGACGCGCTCACCTTGACGCGGCGCGAGTTCGACCGGGTCCTCACGGTCGAGAGGGGCGAGGGTCCCCCCATCAAGGCCCGTCTCCTCGATCAGGCTCGTCTGGCCGGAGTGGGCAATCTCTTGGGCGACGAGATGCTCTTTCGCGCCGGCCTCGACCCCCGTCGAGGAACCGCGACCCTGACCGGCGACGAGCGCACTCGTCTCTACCGGTCGCTCAACCAGACGCTGCGAACCCTCGGTCGCCGGGGCGGATCTCACCTGGGCGACCACATGGTGGCGCGTTTCGCGGGCGCAACGTGCCCGAAGGACGGTGGCGCCATGCGCAGCGCGACGATTGGGGGTCGCACGACCTTCTGGTGTTCGCGCCACCAGAAGTAGGTGTGACGTGGAACTTAACAAACCCACAAATCTGTGGGACGAATAGGTATGGCGAAAACCACCATTAGGAATACGGCCGTCACCGTCAATTTATAGGGTGACGCCAATGCGTACGGCAACCCCTGCGCTGGTCCTATGGCATGATCTTCCCTCACTTTGGGGTGGTGGAAAGCGACTACTTCTTCAACTCTGGTAATTGGGTATCTCGTACCACTACCCGTGACGCGCAGTCCGAGCGTCGAGTCTGGAGGCGCGAGGACTGCCGCACGCGGTTATCGGTGACTACTGGGACGGTCCTTCACGGCACCAAGGTTCCGCTTCGTATCTGACCGTTCATGTTCTTCAAAATGTGCGCCAACGAGAACGGCATCACAGCCGGCGAGATTGCTCGTATGTACGGCGTTTTACCTAAGGCGGCGTGGTTCTGACTCAGCGCATCGCGAGACAATGGCGAACGACGATTCGGGAAACGTCGTGATGGACGAGACCTGCGCCGGCGGCAAGCCCGAGAACTGGCCCAAGAGCGGCCCACGTCGAGTGAAGTCCGGCTACACCCCGCACGAAAAACGGCGGCCATTGCGCAGATCTCAAAAGAGACTGGCGAGATTCGCACCAGGGCCGTGACGAACGTCACCGGCGCAGTGATTCGGGCCAAGGTTTGAGACAACGTCGACACGGGCGAGACGGTTCTTTACTCTCACTCAGCCCCGCTCTACCGCACCAACACCAAAGTGTTGAAGGCACGCCACGTCGCCAACCTCCACGCCGGGCAGTCCGGCACGGAGCTTTTAAACGGCACCAACGAGGCCGAGTATTTTTTTAGCCAGTTGGAGCATCCGATCGACGGTACGCACCACTGCATCAGTCAGATTCTCGTGCAGCGTTACTTGACCGAGTTGGCGTTCCGTGATTCGACTCACGGACTCACCCAAACGGAACGCTTGGTGAAGTTGTTGGGCCAAGATCCTGGGGACGGTCTGTCATACAAGTCGTTTATAATGCCCTAGAAGACGCACAGTAATGGACTTAGAATAGAAAATACGATGGCATACGTTCTAGACGTTGCGGAGAAGATACTCAAGGACAAAGGGCCCACCGACACGTATAGCCTTCAAAAACTGGTCTACTACGCATACGCGTGTCACTTGTCCAGAATGCAGGAACCGCTCTTTGACTCGCGGATCGAAGCCTGGATAAATGGCCCCGCCGTTCCCGCGCTCTATCGTGAACATAAAGGCAATTACAGGGTGTCAACCGTTAACGGCGACCCAGAAAACTTGAATTCCAATGAATTGGAAAGCGTCAACACCGCCTTGCGGTTTTATGGAGATCATGACTCCACGTGGTTGGTTACACAAACTCATATGGAGCCACCGTGGATAGATGCTCGGAAAGGTCTTGGCCCCAAAGACAGAGGTTTCAATCAGATTACCGATGAGGCTCTATTGGCATATTTTGAAGGAATCTTCAACGACCCCGAGGTACTCGGTGCATTGAGAGACGCCGAAAGTGACATTGGGCTATACACCGACGATCTTTTCACGCGCTACGCCAAGTAGTAATCGATGGCGGCTCGGGTCACCAACGTGGAACAAATTCTTGATCCCTGGATGGCGACGGAACCCGACGCAGATAAGCGAGTCGCGGTTCTGAATGCCCTTCACAAAGCGTCGGACGACTATCTACGGCTCTTTGACCAATTGGGTCACGGGCATCCACTTAAGCGACTCATCGAAGTCCCAGAGGCTGGAGTGGCGATCACCGTTCTTCTCACACATCCCAACGTCGGAATTCACCTTCTGAGCATCGACCGTATTTAGTAAAGAGGATTTGGACATGACGCGCAAAAGCTTTGAAGGCTACGACGAGCCGGTCAACTTCGATATGGACGGTCCCAGAAGAGGCGCCGAAACTCGCTCTTGAGGTTGGGGTCAAAGGCGACCGTCGTCGGGAAGAGACGGAAACTGAGTAGGGGTATCCCCTATTTTACGGTGCCTAGTGTTCGCACGGCGAGACGCAGTGCCTCAGCGCCATTGCTCAACATTGGACTGGGAATTACCCGCTCGGGCCCTCATTGATGCAGATAACGCGAGCAAGGGCAAGCCCGAGTATCTGATTACGATGCCCGTGAAGACCTAACACCGAATCATGGGGTGAAAATCTGTCGCGTACATTGATCCCGATTGGCGACCTCGGATCGTAGATGGCAGCAGCGAACATTCTTCCCGCCGAAAACAGTTCAAAACGGACAGATCACACTGCGGTATTGCCGTCGCATTCTCGCGCAAGTTCTGCCTCATGGAAGTAGGCAAAAAGGAACACCCCGACCAAAACCCCAGCCGTCGTAGCGGCCGCAATTCCTATACCGATCGGGAACTTGGTGCTTGGTCAAGTACGCCAAAGACAATCACACCGGCGAACGCGACAGTACTCACTAGCGACATAATTCGCGCGACGGGGTGGCGCTCGAGCACTGCAAATAGGTGTGGTAATTCAGCCATTGGCTGGGTATATCCCTATTTGGGTTGGCCAAGTTCCGCTTTACCGAAGAAGGTGGTCCCGCTCCGGCGTCGCGGTCGATAAGAATGGGCGGATGCAGTCCTTCGTTCAGAACTACGGATACTTCGCGCTTTTGCTCCTGGCCATCGCGGAGTCGGCCTGCGTACCTATTCCATCCGAGGTCACCTTCGTGGTGGCGGGGGCGCTCTGTACGACGGCGGTGACCGGTCACGTGCAGTTCTCTCTATTGGGCGTCATCGTCGTGGGTACGATTGGATCGGTCATCGGATCGCAGATCGCTTACGAGGTTGGGCGAAGCGCCGGGCGAGAGGTCGTTGACCGGTGGGGTAAGTGGATTTTGTTGAGCCACTCCGACCTCGACGCTTCCGAACGGTGGTTCGACAAGTACGGCGCGCTCGCGGTGCTGATTGGGCGGGTTCTGCCCGTGGTGCGAAGTTTCATCTCCGTGCCGGCCGGAATCGCTGAGATGAAGCGTGGCCGGTTCGTCGCCCTAACGACGGTCGGTTCCGCCGCCTGGGTGGCGCTCCTCGCGATACTAGGGAAGGCGGCCGGGCAGAACTGGACGCGAATCTCCAAGGACTTCCACGACGCCCAGACCCCCACGATCATCGTGATTGTGCTCGTACTCGCTTTCGCCGTGTGGCACCGACTGCGCCGCGTCCGCGGGCGTCACGCTCGCTAGTCGCCCAGCGCCAACTCCCCGACGGCGCGCAAGACCCGCGCGGCGTGTCCGTGAGCGCGCACGTTGTAGAAAGCACGTTCGACGGTGCCCTTCGCCGAGACCACGACCGTAGAGCGAATTACGCCAACCACCCTTTTGCCGTAGAGCATCTTTTCGCCGTAGGCGCCGTAGTCGGTCATGACCCGTCGGGGTGGATCGCTCAATAGATCGAAAGTGAGGTGGTGCGCTTCGGCGAATGCGCGGTGCGTCTCTATTGCGTCCGGCGACACGCCCACGACTCGCGCGCCGCACGCGAGGAAGTCGTCCAACAACTCCTGGAACTCGGTGGCCTCGGCGGTACAACCAGGAGTGTCGTCAGCGGGGTAGAAGTAAAGAACGACCCGTTGGGGTGCGAACTGAGCGAGGGAGACCGGTCGCGCGAACTGGTTGGGCAACGTGAAGGGTGGAGCTACTTGGTTCTCGGTGAGTCGTGTCACGTATCTCCTTGCGCGGGCCCCGAACGGTTGTCGCCCGCGCCTCGTAGACTAGGCCCGAGCCCTACGAAATGGGTTCGGGCCCACCCAGTACGTACGACGGTCCCGGGTCCGACCGAGAAATGACCCGTGTCGACGTGAGTAGTGAAACCGTGCCCCCGATGGTCCCCGGCGAAGACGCCTATGCGACCACCACCACCTTCGCCGCTTTGGGGGTCGCTTCGGCCCTCGTGGAGGTGCTCACTCGCCAGGGCATCACTACGGCCTTTCCGATTCAGGCGATGACCATTCACGACGCGCTCGCCGGGCGCGACGTCTGCGGTAAGGCGAAGACCGGTTCGGGCAAGACCCTCGGCTTCGGTCTGCCGATGCTCCAACGCTTGGCCGAAGGTTCTACGCTCGCCGCGGCACCCGGTCGGGCCGCGCGCCCCCGCGGGCTCGTGCTCCTGCCGACGAGAGAGTTGGCGGTGCAGGTATTCGAAGTCTTAAAGCCCCTCGGCGCCGCGCTCGGGCTCCACGTCGCGGCCGTCTACGGCGGGGCCGACATTGAGCGACAGATCAAATCACTGAGCAAGGGCTGCGACGTCATCATCGCGACCCCGGGCCGATTGATCGACCTCGGCGACCGGGGCGAAGTAAACGTTGAGGGCCTCGACGTACTCGTGCTCGACGAGGCCGACCGAATGGCCGACATGGGTTTCATGCCCCAAGTCGAGTGGGTCCTGCGACGCATCGCCGCTCACCCCCACCAGACGCTGCTTTTTTCGGCGACGCTCGACGGCGCCATCGACCGACTGGTCTCGCGTTACCTGAGCGACCCGGTCTTTCACGAGGTCGCGAGCGACACCCAGACCGTGTCGCGGATGGTGCACCACTTTCTGCTCGTTCACCAGATGGACCGGGTGAAGGTGGCCGCTACGATCGCGCGCGCTAACACGAAGACCATCGTCTTTTGCCGCACCAAGCGCGGCGCCGATCGGCTGGTGGAACAGCTGTCGAAAGAGGGGATTAACGCCGCGGCGATTCACGGTGATCTGCGTCAGAGTCAGCGCGAAAAGGCCCTCGCCGACTTCCAGGCCGAAAAATTGGCCGTCTTGGTCGCGACGGACGTAGCGGCGCGCGGGCTACACATTGACGCGGTGGACTGCGTTATGCACTACGACCCCCCGGAGGATCAAAAGGCCTACCTGCACCGATCGGGTCGCACGGCCCGGGCCGGGTCCACGGGGGTGGTCGTCTCGCTACTGTTGTGGAACCAGACCATTGAAGCGGAGATCATCATGCGCCGGCTGAACCTCAAACGCCCGATCGTCGAGATCTTTTCGAACTCGCCGCACCTCAGCGACCTCGCCCACTGGGACCCGACGCTCGAAGGGGCCGGGCGGTGAGCGAGGCGACGACCCCGGTGTATCGCTACGACGACGCCCTCCAACGGGCCCTCGTCGTGGTGGCCCACCCCGACGACATCGACTTTGGCTCCGCGGGCACCGTGGCCTATCTAAGCGCTCACGGGGTGGACGTGGCTTACTGTCTCGTGACCTCCGGAGACGCCGGGGGGGACGACTCGACCGAGACTCGCGAAGAGCGCGCGGCGACCCGTGAGATGGAACAGACCGCCGCGGCCAAGGAAGTGGGGGTGACCAACCTCACGTTCCTGCGGTGGCCCGACGGTCAGGTTCAAACGACCTTGGCGCTCCGCCGAGAGATTGCGCGCGTCATTCGTACCCATCGCCCCGATCTCGTCATCACTCAGAACCCCGAGCGCAACTACGATCGCATTCGCGCCAGTCACCCCGACCACATGGCGACGGGGGAGTCGACGTTGCGCGCCGTCTACCCCGACGCGCGCAATCCCCACGCTTTCCCCGAACTGCTACGCGAGGGTTTCGCACCCCACACGGTGCCCGAGGTCTGGTTGGCCGGGGCCGCGCCCACGATGGTCGTCGATATAACCGATACCTTCGCCCAAAAGGTCGCCGCCCTCTCTCAGCACGTGAGTCAGGTTGGCCACGACCCCGACGTCGAAAAGCGGCTGCGCGAGTGGTCGCGCGACACCGCGCGTCGGGCCGGTCTGAAGAAGCCACGTCTGGCTGAGGGTTACCGCGTCATTGTGACTAACTAACCCGCGACCCGGCCGTAGGGTGGGGAAGTGGAACCTGCCACCGACGCCGGGCCGTCGCGGTCTCGTCGCGAGAACCTAGGCGCACTGCGCGACACCTTTCGCGGCGTAACGCGCGCGAACGCCGGTGGACAGGTCTTAGCCGGGGTCACGCTCCTCGCGATCGCGATACCCGAACAACTGGCCACGTCGCGCCTGGCCGGCGTGCCGGCGTACCTGGCGATGATCGCCTTCATCGCGGGGACCATCGCCATCGTCGCTTTCGGATCGAACCCGATTATGTCGGTCGGGGCCGACTCGACGATTGCGCCGCTGTTCGCCGTGGTCCTGGTTCGCTTGGCGCCGCTCTCTTCCACGCTCTACCTCGAGTTAGTCGCGGTCTGCGCGGTGGTGACCGGACTAATCATCGTGGGCATCGGGCTCATTCGACTCGGTTGGATCGCCGACTTCCTTTCCCTACCGATCGTGACGGGTTTTTTGGGAGGGATTGGGGTCATCATCATCGTTCACCAACTGCCGAGCGCCCTCGGGGTGAGCGCGGGCGGTTCGTCTATCTTCCAGCGCCTCAGTGCGCTCACGCACGTCCTGGGACAGGTCAGTGGGTGGTCGGTGGCGCTGGCGTTGGGCACGTTGGTCGTTTTGAGCGTGGGGGAGAAGATAAACGGACGCCTGCCGTGGGCCCTCGCGGCGATTCTCGCGGCCACCGTGTTAGCGGCGACGCTCAATCTGGCCCACCACGGCGTCGCGCAGTTGGGCGCCGTGACGGCGCAACTGCCCACGTGGCGCTTCGGGTCACTCAGCGCCCACGAGTGGTCGACCGTGGTCACCACGTCCCTCACTCTCGTCATCGTGATTTTGAGTCAGAGCGCGGCGACCGCGCGCACCGCGTCGGACGAACTGGGGATAGCGACCAATATGAGTCGCGACTTCGTCGGCGTCGGCGCGGCCAACGTGCTCGCGGGGTTACTCGGGGCTTTTCCCGTCGACGCGTCGCCGGCGAGAACGACGGTGGCCGCGCTGGCCGGTGGGCGAACAAAGTTGGTCGGACTCAGCGCCGCGGCCCTCGCGATTGCGCTGTCGCCGCTCGCTCGCTTCGCCCACACCATTCCCCTGGCCGCCCTGGCGGGCATTTTGTTCTTCATCGCCGCCCGACTGATCAAGATCGACCAACTGCGCCGGATCTGGCGAACCAGCCGCTTCGAATTCTTCCTAGCGATCGTCGCGGCCCTCGGTGTCATTGTGATTGGGGTCGAGCCGGGCATCGCTCTCGCCGTCGCGCTAGCGATACTGCAGCAGACCTGGCACACCGCGCGGCCCACTATGCGCGAACTCGGCCGTAGTCCCGGCACGACCAGTTGGGAGCCCCTGGGGCCCGCGGGCGTGACGACGCAGGACCACGTGCTCGTCGTCCTCTTCGGCGATGACCTCTTCTTCGCCAACGCCGGCGTATTTCGTCGTGAACTGACCGCCCTACTCGCCGCGAAGCGCGACGTGCGCCACCTAGTCTTCGACGCGGTCGCCGTGTCCAGTATCGACTTCACGGGTGAGACGACCTTGGCCGCGGTCGTGGGCTCGTTGAAGAAGGAGGGTGTCAACGTCGTGATCGCCCGAGCGCAAGACGACGTAGCGCGTCGTCTCGACGAGTCTTTCGACCCAACCCTCGCGTCGATGGCCCGATACGACAGCGTCGACGCCGCGGTCCGGGCCGTCGCTAGTTAGGCCGCGGCTAACTAGCGACGGCCAGTTAGGACGCGGCCAGTTGGCGCAGGACGAAGTTGAGAACGCCGCCGTGGCGAAAGTATTCGGCCTCGGTCGGTGTATCGATGCGCAGTCGCACTTCGAAGGCGGTCTTCTCGCCGCTTTCTCGCGTCATCTCGACGGTCACTTGTGGGACCGTGTGGCCCTCGTTTAGGGGGGCGAGCCCGCGAATCGCGAAACTCTCACGACCGGTGATCTGAAGGGTCTCCGCCGAGTCGCCGGGCAAGAACTGCAGCGGCAAGACGCCCATGCCGACCAAGTTTGAGCGGTGTATCCGTTCGAAGCTCTCCACGAGCACCGCTCGCACCCCGAGCAACTTCGTCCCCTTCGCCGCCCAGTCGCGGCTCGACCCGCTGCCGTACTCCCGACCCGCGATGATTATGAGGGGGGTCCCCTCGGCGGCGTAGGCCATGGCCGCGTCGAAGATCGACAGGGGGGTGCCCTCGGGCAGCTTGATCGTCACGCCGCCCTCGGTGCCCGGCGCGAGTTGGTTACGCAGTCGGATGTTCGCGAACGTGCCGCGCACCATGATCTGGTGATTGCCGCGACGGGTGCCGTAGGAGTTGAAGTCACCGGGGGCGACGCCGAGGTCGATTAGGTACCGCCCGGCCGGCGTCGTGGCGCGAATGTTGCCGGCCGGTGAGATGTGATCGGTCGTCACGGAGTCACCCAGCTTCGCCAAAACGCGCGCCCCCTCGATGTCTTCCGTCACCCCGGGTTCCGCGGTCAGGTTCTCGAAGTACGGGGGCAGTTTGACGTAGGTCGAGGACTGATCCCAGGCGTAAGTGACGTCTTCGGTCGTGGGCACGAGGCGCCAACGCTCGTCACCACCGAAGGCGCTCGCGTAGCGGCGCTCGAACATCTGGGGGGTGACCGACGCGCGTACCGCAGTGGCCACGTCCGCGTCGCTGGGCCACAGATCTCGCAGGTAGACCTCGACGCCATCGCGGTCTAGGCCGAGCGGTTCTCGTGAGAGGTCAATGTCGACGGTGCCCGCGAGTGCGTAGGCGACTACGAGGGGGGGACTAGCGAGGAAGTTCTGTTTGACGTCGGGGTGAATACGGCCCTCGAAGTTTCGGTTCCCCGAGAGAACCGACACGACCGAGAGGTCGTGTTCCGCGACCGCCTCCGACACGCCCGCCAGCAGCGGGCCGGTGTTGCCGATGCAAGTCGTGCAGCCGTAACCGGCCAGGTAGAAACCGAGACCGTCGAGCGCGTCGACGAGGTTGGCGCTCTCTAAGTAGTCCATCACGACCCGACTGCCCGGAGCCAGCGAGGTCTTGACCCAAGGCTTGACGCTCAGGCCGCGCTCGAGGGCCCGACGCGCGACCAGGCCCGCGGCGATGAGGACAGAAGGATTCGACGTATTAGTGCACGACGTAATGGCGGCCACCGTCACGGCCCCGTCGCGCAAAGTCTCGGCCGCCTCGACTCCGCGCACCTCGATCGGCTCGCGATCGAGCGCCGAGCGAAAGGCGTCGCGCACACCGGACAGCGAGACCCGGTCCTGGGGGCGCTTCGGGCCGGCGAGGCTCGGCTCCACCGTCGAAAGGTCCAGTTCGACGTACTCGGAGTACGTTGCCGCGGGGGAGCTTTCGTCGTGCCACAGGCCCTGGGCGCGAGCGTAGGTTTCTACGAGGGTCAGGTGGTCGCGGGACCGTCCCGTGAAGGCCAGGTAGTCCAACGTGACGCGGTCGATGGGAAAGAGGGTGCAGGTGGCGCCGTACTCGGGCGACATGTTGCCAATGGTGGCCCGGGTCTCGAGTGACAGCGCGGCGACGCCCGGCCCGTACGCTTCGACGAACTTACCCACGACGCCGTGTTGGCGTAAGAGTTGGGTGATGGTGAGTACGACGTCGGTCGCGGTGACGCCCTCGCGGGTTTGGCCCACGAGGCGCAGGCCCACCACCGGTGGGATCAACATCGACGAGGGCTGTCCGAGCATGGCGGCCTCGGCTTCGATGCCCCCAACGCCCCAGCCGAGGACGCCCAGGCCGTTGACCATGGTGGTGTGCGAGTCGGTGCCCACGACCGTGTCCAAATAGGCGACGCCCTCGCGCTCGAAGACGACGCGCGCGAGGTGCTCGAGGTTGACCTGGTGACATATGCCCATTCCGGGGGGGACGACGCGAAACTGCTCGAAGGAGTTTTGGGCCCACTTGAGGAAGGTGTACCGTTCCGAGTTGCGCCGGTACTCCTCGGCCACGTTTTCGTCGTAACTCGACGCGGTTCCCGAGCGCTCGACGATCACCGAGTGGTCAATCACCAACTCCACGGGCACCAGGGGGTTGATGGCCTTGGGGTCTCCCCCGAGGGTGGAGATGGCGTCGCGCATCGCGGCCAGGTCCACCACCGCCGGCACACCCGTGAGGTCTTGCATCAATACCCGGGCCGGGGTGAAGGCGATCTCGCGGGCGGCGGCCCCGGCCGCTTCGCCGTGGGCCTGGGGGGTTTCACTCCAGCGCGCCAGCGCCTCGACGTCGTCTCTCGTTACCTTGCGCCCGTCTTCGTGGCGCAGGAGGTTCTCCAATAACACCTTGATGCAGTAGGGCAACTGGGCGACGGGGTACTGGCTAAGGCCACTGGCCGCGAGCGAGTAGTAGGTGACGGTGCGACCTTCGAGTTCGAGGGAGGTACGAGAAGCGAAGGAGTCATTAGCAGAGGCCATAGCTCCATTCTGTCGCTTTTTTTCACCACTCGTGCCGGTCGGTGGGGACCTACGCAGACGAAGTGCGAGACTGGCTCGATGAGTACGACCTACGCCACGCTGTCGGCGCGCCTGGGGGAGGCCTTCGACTCGCTGCTACCCGGCGCCGACCCGGCTCTGCGCAGTTCTGATCGCGCTGACTTTCAGGCGAACGGCGTGATGGCGCTCGCTAAGTCCCTCGGTCGCCCCCCCCGGGAGGTGGCCCAAGACGTGATCAACGCGGTGCACCTCGACGGCGTCGCCGAGCTCGCCGTCGCCGGCCCCGGTTTTTTGAACGTGACCGTGCACGAAGAGTTCTTGAACCACCAACTGCGCGCGGCACTGGCCGACGAGCGGCTCGGCGCGGTCCCCACGGCTGCGGCGAAACGCGTCGTTATCGACTACTCGTCGCCCAACGTAGCCAAAGAGATGCACGTCGGGCACCTGCGCGGCACCATCATCGGTGACGCGCTGGCGCGTCTGTACCGATTCGCCGGACACGAGGTCATCGCGCGAAATCACGTGGGCGACTGGGGTACTCCCTTCGGCATGCTCATCGAACACCTCGTGGACCTCGGCCAAGACGGAGCGGACGCGACGCTCTCAATCGCCGACCTCGACGGTTTCTATCGGGACGCCCGCCACGCTTTCGACGGCGACGAGGCGATGCGTGAGCGCTCCCGGGCCCGCGTGGTCGCGCTACAAAGTGGTGACCCGGAGACCCGCCGGTTGTGGGGAATCCTCTTCGAGCGGTCGGTCAACTACATCAGTGACGTCTACGCCAAGCTCAACGTGACGCTGCGGCGAGAAGACGTCGTCGGTGAGTCCTACTACAACGATTCTCTCGCCGGGGTCGTTCGTGACCTCGACGCGCTCGGACTCCTGGTGGACAGTGACGGCGCACGATGCGTCTTTCCCCCCGGCTTCACCAACCGCTTGGGTGAGCCCCTGCCCCTGATTGTCCAGAAGCGAGACGAGGGCTTCGGCTACGCCGCCACAGATTTAGCGGCGTTGCGTGACCGAGTCGAAGTACTTCGCGCTAACGAGTTGATTTACGTGGTCGGTGCCCCCCAGGCCCAACACTTCGAGATGATCTTCGCGGTGGCGCGACGGGCCGGGTGGCTGAGCGACTCGGTGCACTGTGAGCACGTGGCCTTCGGACACGTGCTGGGCACTGATCACAAGATGCTGAAGTCGCGCCAAGGCGAGAGCGTAAAGTTAGCGGCGCTGCTGGCGGAGGCCGTCGAGCGCGCGTACGTCGCGCTCGATGAGCGAGCCACCGTCGCGACTAACGAGCGCTACGACCTGGCCCGCGCGATTGCGCTGGGCGCCATCAAGTACGCGGACCTGTCCACCGAGCGTCAACACGACTACGTCTTCGATCTCGATCGGATGGTGTCGTTCGAGGGAAACACCGGACCGTACCTCCAGTACGCCCACGCGCGG
The DNA here is from genome assembly GCA_021815645.1 of Actinomycetes bacterium. Taxonomy (GTDB): domain Bacteria; phylum Actinomycetota; class Acidimicrobiia; order Acidimicrobiales; family RAAP-2; genus RAAP-2. The sequence goes on along the minus strand of JAKBAB010000016.1, from coordinate 6,222 downwards.
GTGGCGTCGATCTTTCGGCGGGCCCCCGAGGGCTACTCCTCCGAGGTCCACTTCACTCTTTCGACCCCGCCGGAGCGGGCCCTCGCGCTCGCCCTGCTCGCCTGGCCCGAGGCCGTCGCCGGGGCGCTCGAGAGTCACCAACCCCACCGGCTGTGCACCTACTTGTTCGACCTCGCGCAACGTTTCGCCACTTTCTACGACGTCTGTCCCGTGCTCAAGGCGCCCCCGTCTCTGCGCGACGAGCGACTAGCGCTCTGTGACCTGAGCGCTCGCGCGCTCGCCCAAGGACTCTCGTTGTTAGGAATAGACGCGCCGACCCAGATGTAGCGCGCCGCGACTCACTAAAGTGGCGAAGAACGGCGAGCGCGCGGGGGGAAGTTCGAATGAAGGTCACCGCTTCGGTAGTGAGTGAAAAAAACGGTCCGTGGCGTAGCGAAGAGATCGAGATCGACGATCCCCACGCTCACGAAGTCGTTGTCCAAATGGCCTTCGCCGGGATGTGTCACTCCGACGAGCACCTAAGAAGTGGAGCCATGTCGCCCGAGGCGTCGGTGTTGGAAATGCTTTCGGGGAGACCGACGATGTACCCCGTGGTCGGTGGTCACGAGGGCTCGGGTGTCGTGGCGTCAGTGGGCGAGGGCGTTACGGCCTTCGCCCCGGGCGATCACGTCGCCGCGTCCTTTATACCTTCGTGTGGTCGGTGCACCTACTGCGCTTCGGGCCAGGGCTACCTCTGTGACCTAGGGGCCCACACCCTGGTGGGTCCCATGATCTCCGACGGCACGTGGCGCCACCACCTAGGCGATCTCAACCTCAACCGGATGTGCCAGCTGGGCACCTTCAGCGAGTACCTCGTCGTGCACGAGTCCTCCCTTATTCGCATCGAACCGTGGTACGACCTGCGGGCAGCGGCCCTGATCTCCTGCGGCATCTCGACCGGTTTCGGTTCGGCCGCTACGCGCGGGGGCGTGAAGCCCGGCGACACGGTGGCCGTGATCGGTTGCGGCGGTGTCGGTTCTGGGGCGATCCAAGGGGCCGTGCACGCCGGGGCGCGCGCGGTCATCGCGATCGACACCGATCCATCGAAGGTGGACCGAGCCCTTAAGATCGGCGCGACTCACGGCTGCGCTACGACCCTCGACGCGGCTTTCACGATTCTGCCCGATCTGACGATGGGCCGTAACTGTGACGTCGTCGTAATTACCACCGGGGATCTCAAGGGTGACCTCATCGAAGAGGCCCGCTCGATCACCGCCAAAGGGGGCGTCGTCGTCGCGACGTCCCTCGCCCCCTACGGCAAGGTTCGAGTCGACGTCGACCTGTTCATGTTCACGATGATGAATCAAGAGCTGCGCGGAACCGTCTTTGGGTCGGTGAGCCCTCGCGTCCAGGTGCCCCGGCTCCTCCGTCTTCACCACGAGGGGAAACTGTTCATCGACGAGTTGGTGACCCAGGAGTACTCACTCGACGAGGTCGAGCGAGGTTACGGGGACCTCGCCAGCGGCCAGAACGTCCGCGGGGTCGTGCGCTTCTAGCGGAGTCGTCGCCCGAGGACGCGGCGAAGTAGGGACTCGTTGACGTGATATCGGTAAGCCACTGTCTGGAACTCGTCGCGGCGGGCGTCGCCGCCGGCGTGGTCGGAGCGGCGGGGGGCATTACTTCACTCATCTCCTATCCGGCGCTGTTGGCCGTGGGAATCGCTCCGCTACCGGCGAACGTGACCAACGCCGTGGCGCTCGTGGCCAGTTTGCCCGGATCGGCCCTCGGGTCGCAGCGAGAGTTAACCGGTCAGTTCCGCTGGATCGCCCGTTGGGCGTCTCTGTGCGCGCTCGGCGCACTCGTCGGGGTGGCCCTACTACTGTTCACCCCCGACCGAGTCTTTAACGTACTGGTGCCGTACCTCTTGGCGAGCGCGGCCGTCGTGCTCCTTGCGCAACCGCTGGTGTCGCGCTGGCGCGATCGACGTCGCGCCAGCAGTCGAGCGCTATGGCCGTTGGGCCTATTCGCGGTCAGCGTCTACAGCGGCTACTTCGGCGCGGGGTCGGGCATCATGGTCCTCGCCCTCTTTCTGCTGAGCGTGGAACGAGATCTCGCGCGCGCGAACGCGCTGAAGAACGTTCTGCTCGGGGTCGCCGACGCGGTGGCGGCGATCGGTTTCCTCCTCTTCGGACCGGTTCACCTGGCGGCCCTGCCCCTGGGGGGTGGACTGTTGGTGGGCAGTTTTCTAGGACCTTCCGTTACCCGGCGGGTGGCCCCGGGACCACTGCGGGTCGTCGTGGCCCTAATGGGGCTCGCGCTGGCGGTGGGAATGTGGGTGACGGCGCGCTAAAGCAGGACGCGCCGCCACGTCAGCAGTTCGCCGCCCGATTCGTCCACGCGTTTTCCCGAGAGACGAAATCCGGCCTTGGTGAGTACCGCGGCACTGGCCGCGTTGGTGGGCGAGGTCTCCGCCACGATCTCGAGGGGTCCGTCGACCATTTTGAGTAGCTGAGTTAGGGCCGCCGTCGCGACGCCGCGTCCACGGACCGGCGCCACGACGCCGTAGCCCACTTCGACGAAGCCGTCGCGCGGGGGTTCCTTAAAACCCACGGTGCCCACAACGACGTCGCCGAGCCAGATCAGCCACGAGCCGGCCCACGGGGCGGCGCTGGTTGGTGTGGCGCGCCAGTGAGTCACCGAAGCGCGGTCACCGAAGTCGGGAAACTCGGGCGCCCAGCCGTGAAGCGGTCGGACTCCACCGCTGATGCGCCGCGCGTCGTCGCCGTTCATTGGTCGTAGGGTGACCACCTCGTCGCTCGAGGGCCCTAGGTTCGAAGGCTCGCGTTGCCCGCTCATCGAACCAATTTAGGACCGACTTAAGGGGTGCGAACTAGAGAGAGCTCTCGACCGTAGTCGGCGGCTCGCTCTTCGGCGGTCGCGCGCATCGACGCCGCGAGTTCTTTAAAGGGATCGAGGGCGGGATTGACCCCGACCAACGTAAATTCCGCTTCCACCACTCGCAGGTCCGTCGCCCACACGTCTTCGAGTATGCGCCGGATCCAGCCCGACGCGTGATCCCAGCCGTCGCGGGGGGTGCCGGGACCGTAGGCACCACCGCGCACGAGCACCACCACCGCCGGTTTGCCGGCGAGGGGTTGGGGTCCACCGGTGGCGAGACGGGGGTTGGTGATAGCGAGATCGACCCACGTCTTGAAGTGCTGCGACACGCCGAAGTTGTAGAGCGGCACGGCGAACAGGAGCGCGTCGGCGTCGATAACTTCGTCACTCAACCTCGTGGCTAGAGCTACCGCGTCACGCTGGTCGGTGGAACGCTCGGCCTCGGGCATCCGACTGGCCGCCACGGCCAGGGGCCACGCGCCCGAGGGCAGCGGATGAAGTCCGACGTCGCGGCGCACTACTTCGCCGCTGGGCACCTCCGCGCGCCACGTCGTTTCAACGATGTCGGCCAGGGCGCGGCTGGCCGAGTGGTCGGGGCGAATGCTCGCGTCTAGGCGAAACAGGGACACTGCTAACTCCTCGTTTTGGGTGACTTCCAGTATACGGGTTACTTCTAAAAATCTAGTAACCCGTATCGTAGAAGCCGAAGGTATAGAGTGGCGTCGTGGCGGGAACCGGCCGTGAGCTCGACGAAGTGGGCGACTCCCTGGTGGGGGGCGGTGTCACAACGAGTTGCGACGAGGCGCTCGTGCGCGCGTTTCACATTCTGGGCAAGCGTTGGAGCGGCGTAATCCTCGCGACCATGGGTGACGGCTCGGTCGGATTCTCCGAACTCGCGCGGCGGGTAGCGGGAATAAGTGATTCGGTCCTGGCCGAGCGCCTGACCCAGTTGCAGCACGCCGGACTGGTGAGTCGTCAAGTACGGCCGGGTCCGCCCGTGGCGGTCGCCTACGAACTGACCGCGGCCGGCTCGGCCCTTCTGCCCGCGATGCACGAGTTGAGTGTGTGGGCGGCGCACAACCTGCGGGTCGAGCTTTAGGTGGTGGATTCCCCCGCCGGAGCCGACCTTGGCCCCTTCGCCGTTGGGGCCCAAGTGGGTTCACTAGTACGACTCGAACCGCTCGCGCGTTCTCACGTGGCCGCCCTCGCGGCGGCGGCCGGCGGGGATCGCTCGACGTACACCTACACCCGCGTTCCGGCCGGCGTCGACGACACTTCTCGCTACGTCGACCAACTCCTCGATGAACGGCGCTCGGGACTGTGCGTGCCCTTCGTTCAGGTGCGTCTCGCGGACGACCGTGTCGTGGGCGCGACTCGCTTCATGACGCTACGTTCGGTGGCGCCGGGGGCGACGCCCTTCGCCGTTGAGATAGGTGGGACCTGGATTTCGCACTCCGCTCAGCGAAGTGGTGTCAATACCGAGGCGAAACTGCTCTTGTTGGATTTCGCTTTCGGCGATTGGAACGTCGCGCGAGTGGACCTAAAGACCGACGCTCGAAACCGGCGCTCGTGGACCGCGATTGAACGCATCGGGGCGACGTGTGAGGGCGTGCTGCGCCAGTGGCAGCCTTCGCTGGTGGTTGGGGAGGAGGACGTCTATCGCGATTCGGCGATGTTCTCCTTGGTGCGCGAAGAGTGGCCCGAGCGCCGTTGTCACCTCGTCGCACTTATCGAAGAAGCCCGTTAACACTCCCACGGGCCGGCGCACGAGGTCCGAGGTGAACTTTCACGATAAGTGGGCAGTTCGCCCGCTCGCCGCATTTCCACACTTCGGCTGCAGCAAACCGATTGGGTTTCGGTGTCCCCGACGGCCAGATCCCTACCGCCCTTTTCGTTCACGTAAGTCGCGGTGGGCGCGTACCGCGACCGGCGAGTCCGATTACCTCACGTAGGGACATCGTGGGTCGAGTGATGTCCGGTAGCACGGCGCGCCACGATCGAGCGCGCCACGCCCCCACCACGACGCCCGTGCCGTAGGCCAAGTCGTCCGCCACGCCCAGGGGCACGTCGGCGACTCGAAGACGGTCGTGACGCCAGCGCCACAGGGTTCCCAGCGCAAACAGTCCGAGGGCACCACGGCGAAGGCGCGGGTGCAGCGCGGCCGCGAGGACGGCGACGCCGAAGGTTCTAACCACGGCGCGCGCCAGGGGCCCACCGGCCGAGAGCATGTGTCGCGTAACTACCTCGCGGGCGACGTCGTCGGGGTTCAGCGTCGACGCGAAGGTGGTGGTTCGGGCGTGGCGCTGCGCCGCGTGCACGACTCGCCACGCCAACGCGGGGCGACCCGCAGCGACCAGGGCCCAAGCGATAACCGTCCAGGCGTCGGCGCGAAGCGGCGCGACGCGGCGACCGTGTCGGATCGCCAACGCGGCGCTCGAGCGACCGTAGAGGTGGCGTTGCCGCCACCACGCGGGCCACGTTTTTCGGGCGCGGTGCGCGACGACCGTGGCCGCGTCGTAGCGAACTAGCCAGCCCGCGTCGGTGAGTCGCCATACGAAGTCGACGTCCTCGCCTACGCGAAGGGAGTCGTCGAAGCCATCGCCGAACGCCTCACGGCGAACCATGAGGCACGCGCCGGGCACGAAACTGACCGACGCGCCCGCCACCACGAGCGACGGCTTCGGACCTTGGTCGAGCGGTCCGAAACGGCGCTCGAAGCCCTCGCGCCAGCCGGGATCGTCGGCGCCGCGCACGCGCGGGGCGACGGCCGCTACGAGGGGATCGCTAAAGGCCGAGCGCAGGCGCTTGGCGACGTTTTCGGGATTAACCAAGGTGACGTCGGCGTCTATGAACCATATAAACGCGCCCGCCCCCCGGCGTGCTCCCGCGTTACGTGCCCCGCCCGGGCCGAGATTCCTGTCGAGTCGAAGCAGGTCGGCTCCGGCGCGCTCGGCGACGCGCGTCACAGCTTCACCGTCCATAGAAGCGTCGTCTACGACGGTAACGCGAAAGCCGTTCAACTGGCTTAGTAGTGCGCTCAGGGAGGTCGAGTCGTCTCGTAGCGGAACGACGACCTCGACGTCACCCACGTCCACCTCGTCGGTGGTGATCGGGTGGAGAAGTCCCTGGGTGATCAGGGTTCGCGCGAGCCGACCCTCACCGGGCTCCACGCACCCCCCGAGGCGCCAGCGTTCTACTACCTCCCGGGAGGGCCCCGCGAGGCGTAGCAGTCGCCACGGACTGCCGCCGGCGACGAGGTTCCGGTCGATAAATACCGCCCGTTCGTCGAGGCGAACCGCCGTCCCCGCGACGACGGGAAGGTCTACCGGCGAGGGTGCGGGCGGT
>JAKBAB010000015.1 GCA_021815645.1 Actinomycetes bacterium | reverse complement strand
GACGGTTCGCCGCGTCGCCCTGCGCACCCCCGAAGAGCCTCGACAACGGGCCGAACTGTTGGGCACGGGCACCGAGGGGGCCGAGCAACTAGTTGAACTATTCGTTGAGTGGGGCGTGCTGGCGTGAGTGGAGCGTCGGTGGGTGTCCTGTGCTTCGTTGAGCTCGACGGAGACGACGTCGTAGAAGCCTCCCTGCGGGCGGTGACCTTCGCGCGCTCACTCGCCGAATGCTTCGACGGGCCGTTGGTCGCGATGTGCGTGGGCGAGGTCGCCGGTCCGTCGGTCGCGACGCTGGGGGCCTTCGGGGTCAGCCGGCTATACCAGTTGACCGGGGAGGGGTTAGGCGTCTATTCGCCGGCGCTGTGGTCTCGGGCGCTCAACGAGCGCGTCGGCGAACTGGGTGCCGAGTGCGTCGTGGCCGCCGGCACCGATCGTGGCCACGAAGTTTTGGCGCACGTGGGTGCGACCCGCGCCCGTTTAGTCGTGGCCAACTGCGTCGCGGGGCGCGCCGTAACCGCCACGACACTGGGACTCACCCGACAACGTTGGGGCGGAACTCTCCTGGAAGACGTGGAGCTGGAACTACCGCTGGCGCTGCTGAGCGTCGCCACCGACGGCGTCGTCGCTAACGCGGCGGCGAACGCGCTCGAGTGCGACGTCGTGGACCTCAAAGTCAACCTCGCGGCCCAGCCGTCCGACGTGCGCGTCGCCGAGTGGCGAGAGCGCGCGGGGGGGATTGCTCTGGCGGACGCACGAGTCGTAGTTGGAGGGGGCCGCGGCGTCGGTGGTGAGGAGAAGTTCGGCCCGCTCGAAGCGCTCGCGGCGCTGCTCGGGGGCACCGTGGGGGTGTCGCGCGCGGTAACCAGCGCCGGTTGGCGTCCCCACGCCCAGCAAGTCGGTCAGACCGGTACGCGCATTACCCCCGACCTCTACTTGGCGTGCGGAATTAGCGGCGCGACTCAACACCTAGCCGGTTGTCGCAGCGCCAAGCACGTCGTAGCGATCAACGTGGACGCGGACGCTCCGATGATGCTGCGCGCAGACTACGCCGTGGTGGCGGATATGCACACTTTCCTTCCGGACCTCATCGAGGCCGTTCGCTCTCGCACGTCGGGCAAGTGACTTCGCGAGCGTAACATTTGTCTCTAGCGAGGCGATTTTTTCCCTTACTGCGCACCGTCGGGGGCTGCGCCATCCGTCGGTGGTGTCGTCGCGTCGATCCGGTGGCGGTAGAACGGGGCGTTCGAAGGCGCCAGGGGGGCGCTACCCATTATGAGGTCGGCCGCCTTTTCGGCGATCATCATGACGGGCGCGAAGATGTTGGCGTTGGTTACGTAGGGCATGACCGACGCGTCCACGACGCGAATCCCCTCGAGTCCGTGCACGCGCATCGTCTTTGGGTCAACCACCGACATCTCGTCAGTCCCCATTTTGCACGTACACGACGGGTGCAGGGCCGTTTCGCCATCGCGCTGTACCCACTCGAGAATTTCGTTGTCGCTCGCGACGGAAGGCCCCGGGGAGATCTCACCGCCGTTGAAGGGGCCAAAGGCCGGTTGCGCGAGAATGTCTCGCGCAACGTGAATGGCCTCGACCCACTCTCGTCGGTCCTGCGCCGTGGAGAGGTAGTTGAATCGAATTGCGGGGTGAACGGTCGGGTCTTTCGAAGTGAGGGTGAGTGAGCCCCGAGAGTTTGAGTACATCGGCCCAATGTGTACTTGGTAGCCGTGTCCCGACGCCGGGGACGATCCGTCGTAGCGAATCGCTATTGGTAAGAAGTGGAACATCAAGTTGGGGTATCGCACCTCTTCGTTACTTCTCGCGAAGCCGCCGCCCTCAAAGTGGTTAGTCGCCCCGGGTCCACTTCGACCAAAGAGCCACTGGGCGCCGATGAGGGGCCGTCGACGCCACTTAAGGGCCGGGGCGAGAGAGACGGGTTGGGTGCAGTCGTGTTGGACGTAGACTTCGAGGTGATCTTGGAGGTTTTGCCCAACTCCCGGCAAGTTAGCGACGACCTCGACGCCGAGACGCGAAAGGTCGTGCGCGTTACCCACGCCCGAGAGCTGCAAGAGGTGGGGGGAGTTGAAGGCGCCTCCGCACAAGATCACTTCGCTTCCCTTAACCGACCGCGCGCGACCCCTTTCGACTACTTCTACGCCAACGGCCCGCTCACCGTCAAAGAGGATCTTGGTTACCGCACTGCGACAACGTACTTCGAGGTTCTTACGTCCCGTCACCGGGTGAAGATACGCACGCGCGGCGCTCAGCCTGCGGCCCCGGTGAATCGTGCGGTCGAAGGGGGCGAAACCCTCCTGTCGGAAGCCGTTCACGTCGTGCGTCCAGTCGTAGCCGGCTTCGCGAACGGCCTCGAAAAAGGCGCCGAAGAGCGGATTGGTCACCGGCCCCCGCTCTAGGACGAGCGGACCGCTCCCACCGCGATAGTCGTCGGCGCCCGCCAGGCAGTTCTCCATCTTTTTGAAGTACGGCAAGCAGTGCGCGTAGTCCCACTGTTCCATACCGGGATCACCGGCCCACCGTTCGTAGTCCAGCGGATTACCGCGTTGAAAAATCATGCCGTTGATACTGCTAGAACCCCCGAGCACTTTGCCCCGCGCGTGGTAGATGCGCCGCGCGTTCATGAACTCCTCGGGTTCACTGAGGTACTTCCAGTCGTAGAAACGGTTTCCGATGGGGATGGTGAGCGCCGCGGGCATGTGAATGAAGACGTCCCACGGGTAATCTGGTCGACCGGCTTCCAGCACGAGGACGTTCGCGTCACCACGGGCGCTCAGCCGATTGGCGAGTGCGCTGCCGGCCGATCCACCCCCGACGATGATGAAGTCGTAATGGTCTCTCACCGTGAGTTCCTCGGGTTGGTTTGTGAGCCGGTTGGGGAGCACCAAATTTCTGCGCGCCCGTATCAACCCACGATACCGCGACGTTACTCTGTGGTCGAAGAGACGGGGGTGCGACGAGGCTTCGCCGCACCCGGGCGCCTTCGAGGAGGTTAGACGTGGGCGAGCACTCCAGCGATTTGGGTGGCTTCCCCACCGCGACGGCGGTGGACCACGGCTCGTCGCCCGCGGTGCGCTTCGACGATGTGCGCGCGAAAACGACGACCACGCTCGAAGATTTTCGTGGAGAGATTCGCGCGAGTTCGCTCAGTGAGGTCGCCGAGGCCCTACGGGGCGTGGAATCAGCGGCCCGAGCGGGACAGTTCGTAGGTGGCTACGTCGGATACGAGTGTGCGCCGGCTTTCGATCGCGCTCTCGGCCGGTCCGAGCAAGATGACCGGGGGCGCGTGGGCGCGCCGCTCGCCTGGTTCGGGGTCTTTGGGCGCGCCGTTACTACGCCGTGGCACCCCCCGAGGGCTTCGGGCCCCGGGGGATCGTGGCGGTGTCACGTTACCCAGTCTCTGTACGAACGGCGGGTCGCGGTGGCGCTCGAAGCGATCCGCGCGGGCGAGCTGTACCAAGTAAACCTCACCAACCAACTTCACCACGACGGTCCGGTCGACGTCGGCAAGCTCTACTCTCAACTCCTTTTCGCTCAGGCGCCGTCCTACGGCGCACTCGTGGTCCTAGACGGCGTGGCGGTGGTCAGCGCGTCGCCGGAACTGTTCTTCGACTGGGATGGTGGAATCCTACGTAGTCGTCCCATGAAGGGGACGGCGCGCCGTGGTCGATGGCGCGAAGAAGACGACCTACTGGCCAGAGCGTTGGCGACTTCGGCGAAGGAGAGGGCCGAAAACATAATGATTGTTGACTTGATTCGCAACGACATGGGCAAAGTGGCCGAGGTCGGGTCAGTAACTGTGTCCGAGCTCTGCGAAGTCGAGCGGTACCCGAACGTTCTTCAGCTCGTCTCGCAAGTCGAGTGCCGAACGCGGCCGGACGTCGCGCTCGTGGACTTGTTCGTCGCGATGTTCCCCTGCGGATCGGTCACCGGAGCGCCCAAAGCCCGCGCGACGGCGCTCATCGCCGAGTTAGAAGGTGAAAGGCGTGGCGTCTACTGCGGGGCGGTGGGCCTCGTCCGTCCCGCCCAGTCGGGAGTGGCCGCACGATTCAACGTGGCGATTCGCACCGCCGAAGTAGACACCTCGAGCGGGCGGGCGACTTTCGGCAGCGGTGGGGCCGTCGTGGCCTCGTCGCTGCCCGCCGATGAGTACCGCGAGATGCTCCTCAAGGCCGATATGTTGTCGGCGCCGACGCGCGCTTTTCGACTCGTGGAAACCTTTCGCCACCGGCCCGGTGCGATTAGTGAGAATCTTCCGCGCCACTTGTCGCGCCTCAGGGCGTCGGCCCTTTATTACGGGTTCCCCCTCAGGACCGATCTCGAGGCCTGGGTCGCGGTGCGCTTGGACCGGCTTCGTTACGAGGCGCGCGTTCGCCTACTGCTTTCGCGCGGCGGACGGTTGGACCTATACGCGACGCCCGCTCCGCCGCCGTTAGGGCGACCGGTGCGCCTAGCGGTCGACGACGAGCCCGTCAACAGTCTCTCGGTGAGCCTCTTTCACAAGACGACCCAACGTGGTCAATACGAGCGGCGCCGAGCTCGACATCGGCTTGTCGACGACGTCGTGATGGTCAACGAGCGCGGGGAGTGCACGGAAGTGACGACCGCCAATCTCGCCCTACTTTTGGGCGGGACTTGGTTTACCCCCGCGCTTTCGTCGGGGTGCCTGCCGGGGGTGGAACGGGCTCGGCTGGTCGAACTTGGTACCCTGGGCGAAGCCACCCTAACTTTGAGCGACCTGCGCTCCGCGGAGGCTCTCGCGGTGGTCAACTCGCTGCGGGGGTGGCGCGAAGCCCACCTCGAGGAAAGCCGCGAGTTGCGCGATTGAATCGGGTGGACCGGGGGCCGCACAGTAAAATTCTTGGGTGCCGCGATACATCTTCACTCTGAGGTGCGAAGACCGCGCCGGGATCGTTCTGGCCATCGCGCGAGCCATCGGTGAGGTGGGGGGCAACATCGTTGAAAGTGCCCAATTCTCCGATCCGCCGACCGGCCTCTTTTGTATGCGGGTCAGCTTCGACAGCTCGATTGAATTTCCCGCCGTGGACGGTGCGCTGCGCGCGTCGAGTGCGCCCTTCGGTGCTCTCGTAGGCGTACGCCCCGAGTCGCGGCTCCGGCGCACGCTGGTGATGGTGTCCAAACTCGATCACTGCCTAGCGGACCTTCTCTACCGCTGGAAGATAGGCGAACTGCCGGTCGAGATTCCCGTCGTGGTGTCCAACCACGGCGACTGCGCGCCGCTCGTCGAAAGTTACGATGTTCCCTTCGTCCACGTACCCGTTACGCCATCGACCAAAGGTCGAGCGGAGAGGGCCCTGCGCGAACTCGTCGCGGAGCACGAGGTTGATTTCATCGTGCTGGCTCGCTACATGCAGGTTCTCTCGCCCGAGTTTTTTGAGTCGATGCCGGACAGCATCATCAACATTCACCACTCATTCCTCCCCGGCTTTAAGGGGGCGAGGCCCTACCACCAGGCGTACGAGCGTGGCGTAAAAATAATCGGCGCAACGGCTCACTACGTCACGGCCGACTTGGACGAGGGGCCCATCATCGAACAGAGTGTCAACCGCGTCTCCCACGCGCAGTCGGCCAGTGACCTCGTCGCCATTGGCCGAGACATTGAGCGAACCGTCCTCGCCCGAGCGGTCCGCCTCCAGGCCGAAGATCGCGTAGTGCTCGCGGGTAACCGGACGATTGTTTTCTCTCCGTGACGTGGCGTTCACTGTCGAAATCGGGGCACCCTGCGTGAGTTTTCCCAGCGCGTCCTACTCGGTAACGATGAGGATTTCGCTGCGCAACGCTACGGAGATTGCGAGTATCTCCGATGCGGTTAGCGACGCCGGCGGCCTCGTAACGGCGCTCGATGTGGTCGAGCCGGTCGACGGGAAGATGGTAATCGACCTGACGTGCAACGCCTCCGACGAGGAGCACGCCGAAGTACTACGCGCGTGCGTGAGTAAGGTCGGAAGCGCCCACGTCCTGGCCATTAGCGATCGAACCTTCCTGATGCACTTGGGGGGACTTATCTCCGTCGAACCGAAGGTACCGCTTAAGACCCGCGACGACCTTTCTATGGCCTACACGCCCGGGGTGGCACGCATTTCGCGCGCGATCGCGAAGGACCGAGCTACGGCGCGCAACCTGACGATAAAACGCAACACGGTGGCCGTCGTGACGGACGGATCGGCGGTACTGGGACTGGGTAATATCGGTCCGGAAGCGGCCCTGCCGGTAATGGAGGGCAAGGCCCTTCTCTTCAAGCGGTTCGCCGGCATTGACGCGTGGCCCGTGTGCCTCGACACCCAAGACGTTGACGAAATCGTTCGCGTTGTTCAGTGTCTCGCCCCGGTCTACGGCGGCATAAATCTCGAAGATATTTCGGCTCCACGCTGTTTCGAGATTGAACGACGACTGCGCGAGATTTTGGACATTCCCGTCTTTCACGATGACCAACACGGGACGGCGACCGTAGTCTACGCCGCCCTCATTAACGCGCTGCGGGTCGTGGGTAAGACCCTCGCGGACTCGCGCGTCGTCGTGCTCGGCGTCGGTGCCGCCGGCGTTGCGGTGTCGAATCTACTCCTGCTCGAAGGGGTCGGCGACCTCATTGGGGTGGACAAGTCGGGCATCATCTCCGCCGTTGACGCCGATCTAGACGCGAGTCGTCGCGCCCTCGCGTCGCGGTCGAACCAAGGTGGTCGCCGCGGTTCACTGCTCGACGCACTGGTTGGCGCGGATGTGTTCATTGGTGTTTCGGGGGCCAATCTCGTAACGGCCGCTCACCTCGAGGTGATGAATAGCGACGCGATTGTCTTCGCTCTCGCGAACCCCGAACCGGAGGTAGACCCCGCGGTGGCGAGAAAATACGCCGCGGTCGTGGCGACGGGCCGAAGCGATGAGCCGAACCAGATCAACAACGTGCTCGCTTTCCCCGGCATTTTTAGGGGACTGTTGGACGTGGGGGCGAGTCAGATCACCGAAGAAGTTGAAATCGCCGCCGCACGAGCGATCGCGAACGTCGTTAAGCCATCGGAGCTCTCCGCCGGATACATCGTGCCGACCGTCTTTAATCCCGGTGTGGTGGCGGCCGTTGCCGCCGCCGTGGAAGACGTCGTACGCGCCCGCGAGCTCCTTAGCGAGTCCCGTTTCGCTCCGCAAAGCAGCGACCGGCAGTCGCCGCCCTAGAGGCCCGGGAACTCTCCTGGGGCGTCGAAGGCGGGCACGGGTGCTGCAGTCCCTTCGGCCACACCCTCGGCGCCGTAGGCCTTGGCCCGTAGGGGAATCTCCTTGAGGAACCAACTCAGCACGAACGCCCCGATCGCAATGGGCACTGACACGACGAAGACCACCTGCAAGGTGTGGCTGAACGCGTTGATGATCAGGGTTCGGTCGGCGGCGGGCAGTCGACTGATCTGAGCGGGATTCTCAGAGATGTTGCCTCCGCCAATGAGCTTGAGCAGGGCGGGGGGCGCCGTCGCGCGTAGCCGGTTGAGCAACTGAGTGTTAAATACCGCACCCAAAATTGCCACACCGAAGGCCCCGCCGATAGTTCGAAAGAACGTCGTCGTCGCCGTCGCGGTGCCCAGCTGGGAGTGGGGGACAGCGTTTTGAACCGCCACTACGAGAACCTGCATAACCAGTCCCATGCCCAGTCCCACGACGAACATATAGGTCGCCGCGTCCAGGTACGAGGAGTGGGCGCCGAGCACGGACAGCAGGGCGAGCCCGATGGCCATGACGGCCAGTCCGCTGACGGGAAATATTTTGTAACGGCCCGTGCGCGAGACTAATTGACCACTCACGACGAACGTCAAGAGCATGCCGGTCACCATTGGCAACAGTTCGAGCCCCGAAAGCGTCGGCGACGCCCCGTGAACGATTTGGAGGTAGAGGGGTAGGTACACAATGGAACCGAACATGACGAACCCGACGACGAAACCCACCCCCGACGCGACGTTGAAAGTTCGGTTTCGAAACAGTCCGAGCGGGATAATCGGTTCGGCGGCCCTCGTCTCCACGAAACAGAAGAGGACGAGGAGCACCACGCTGGCGGCGGCCAGTCCGACAATGGTCGTTGAACCCCACGCGTACTGAAAGCCGCCCCACGTCGTCACCAGGATGAGGCCGACGACCCCGCCCGACAGGAGGGCCGTTCCCCACCAGTCGATCCGGTGGCGAATACGGCGCACGGGTACGTGCAGTACTACCGCGATGGCGGCCAGAGCGACGGCCCCTATGGGCACGTTGATGTAGAAAATCCACCGCCACGAGACGTGTTGGGTAAACCACCCACCGGCCAGCGGTCCCAGAATGCTCGAAAGGCCGAATACGGCCCCGAAGTAACCCATGTAACGGCCCCGTTGGCGCGGGGGGATAACGTCGCCGATGATTGCCTGCGAACCGACCATCAGTCCACCGGCGCCGGCCCCTTGAATCGCGCGAAACGCTATGAGTTCAAGCATGTTCTGAGAGAGACCCGACAGCATCGAACCGGCGAGAAAGATGAGTATCGAAATCTGGAAGAAGTTTTTGCGCCCGTAGAGGTCACCGAACTTTCCCCACAGGGGCATCGTGATCGTCGAGGTGATCAGGTAGGCGGTGACCACCCAAGACAAGTGGTTTAGCCCGTGCAGGTCCCCGGCTATCGTCGGCAGGGCCGTGGCCACAATCGTCTGGTCGAGAGCGGCGAGAAACATCCCGAGCATGAGCGCCCCCAAGATGACGAGGATGCGTCGGTGTTCCTCCTTCGAGATCGCGTGCTCCGACGGTGCGGTCGTTACGTCGTTGGCCTGGTCGGTCACAGCGGGTTCTCCATCTCTCTAGTTAGGGTGACGGCTAATCGATCGAGCGCCGTGTCGAACTCTCTCAGGTCTCGGGCGCTCCACGTCTCGAACACCGCCGCGAGGTGACGTCTATTGGCGGCCATAATGCGCTCGAGGATCCGAATACCGTTGCGGGTCAGGCGAACGCGCTTGGCCCTTTTGTCGTCGAGGTCGGGCGCCGCCGTGACGTAGCCCAGTCGCTCGAGTTGCTGGATCTTGCGCGTCACCGCCGGGGTGTCGATGGCTAAGCGCTCGGCGAGGTCGCCTACGCGCAGGGCCTCATCGGGGGATTGGTGCAACTTGTACAACAGTGCGGCGCCGGCGCGGTCCAGTCTCACCCCGGCCTCCTTTAGGAGGTTCTCGTGGGAGCGGGCGTGGCTAAAGGCGCGCAGGACGGTCCGGAGGTTTGTAGCGATTCGATCTATGGGGTCGTCGCTCCTCGCCGCGGTAACGGCCGGCGTCACAATAGTTGCTTTCGGCACGCAATAATTCTAGCACGCCAAAGTGAGTCGCGGTCGCGGTGAACTCACCGGGCGCGATGCGACTACCTTTTTTCGTCCTGACCGGAGGACGTAACGAGCCCGTCCCACGACCAGTGGGGCAGCGCCAGTCCCGACGGAACGTCGTCGGCGCTTTCGGGGTAGTGGGTGAGGCCACTATTGGTCGCCCAGGCGAAGTAGTCGTGCAGGTTTCGCCCGACCCCCTCGTCCGGTGTGAGACCGACGTCAACGAGCGCGTCGTCGAAACAGTCAACTGCGCGGCGATCCATCTCGTCGTGCGGTCCCTTGCCGCTGTGGAGGCGCACCACGTAGGACTCGTCGCTGCCCAGCACCGAATAGTTGGGGGGACCACCGAGTGCCTCCGCCCAGTACGCGGCCAGCCGAGTGGTGTGGTCGGGGTGATATCCGTGACTGAAGGCGTGGCCGACCACTTCGTCGCTCAGAACCCGTTGGTGCCAGGCTTCGGCGAGGCGCACTAGGCCGTCTTCGCCACCGGCCGCGTCGTACATCGTTTCCACGCTCGTGACCCTACCGCCGGTCTCGAGCCGCCGGACCGGCGTCAACGGTTTGAATAAGGGTGGGGTCGGACGCTACCCGGCGCGTAGCGTTTCAATCTCCGCGAACCGATAACACGTCGCGTCGTGTTCGTTTCTAACGCCACTGGCGCTTAGGAACGAGCGACAAATTGTTGGACCCACGAAGGTGAAACCGTCCGCCGACATTTGTTTACTCATGGCCCCGGCGATGGTCTCTCCGTCGCCCACGACGTGGGCGTTACGCCACACGTACTCGTCGAAACTACCCGATTCTCGGCTGAGGGCCACGATGGCGCGTGCGTTCGTCACGACCGACTCAATCTTCTTTCGGTGGCGAACGACGCCCGGATCGGTGAGGATGGTCGCTATTCGCGCGTCGTCGAAGCGAGCGACGACGTCGGGCTCGAAACCCTCGAAGAGCCGTCTATATCCGGCGCGCCGTCGCAGGACCGTGAGCCAACTCAGTCCGGCCTGCGCCCCCTCGAGGGTTAATAGTTCGAACAAGAGCGCGTCTCCGTGATGAGGTACCCCCCACTCTTGGTCGTGATAAGCGACGTAGTCGTCGTCGGAACTGCACCACTCGCAGCGTCGTCGCGGCGCGGCCGCGACGACGTCGACGGACTGGCTCACCTTTCGGGGGTGGGCTGGATACCGGTGATAACTATGGTTACGAGACGCTGCAGAGCCGATTTGTCAACGCCGCCGTGACTCGCGGCGTGGCAAGTCCCCATGACTAGGTTGAGGATGTCACTAGTCTCGACGTCGGCGCGCACGGCGCCGGAGGCGACGGCTCGTTGGCGAAGGACGTCGACGCGATCTACCAACTCGTCGACGCGGTCGGAGAACCGTGATTTGAAGTCGAACCCCGCCTGATCCATAGCGTCGAAGAGGTCTTGTTTTTCGGCGGCTTGACGAGCGAATTCCCGTAAGAACGAGTCGAGGGCCCGCCCCGGTTCAACGTCACGAATTAAGCGGTTGGCCGTTTCCAGGAGACTCGTCAGGCGCGTCATCACGATCGCTTCGTAGAGCGACTCCTTCGTCGGGAAGTGGCGGTACAAAGTCCCGACGCCCACGCCGGCCCGTTCGGCGACCACGTCAATTGGGACTTTCACACCGTCGAGCGCGAAAATCTCCTCCGCGGCGCGCAGTATCTTTTCGTGATTTTTCACGGCGTCGGCGCGCATCGCCCGCGGCGCAGAGGGCACCTCACTACTGCCTTCGACTACTTGACCTCGAGGGGGGTCGAGCTCGGAGCGAACTACGCCCATGCGCCACCTCCAAAAAGACACTTGACAAACGGAACCATCGTTATTATTATCGCCTATATCCGGAACTAGGGTTCCGGATAGGCTCCATACCCCTCTACGATACCGGACCTCGTAGGGACGGCGTCTTAGAACTTCGAAATAACGATACGCGGAGGAAGTCCAATGACCACCGAACTTTTGCAAGACGGCCCCACCGTCAGTGTCGCCGACTCTCGACGATTCTTGGCCCTGGGCGTCATCGCCCTCGCGCAACTCATGATCGTTCTGGACGCCTCCGTCGTGGTCGTGGCCCTCCCGTCAGCTCAGCACGCCCTGCACATCTCCGTAGCAAATAGACAGTGGGTGATGAGCGCCTACACGCTGGTCTTTGGCAGCCTGTTATTGCTCGGGGGTCGGATCGCGGACTACCTCGGGCGGCGGCGGGTATTCATTGCCGGACTGTTGGGCTTCGGGGGAGCCTCGGCGATCGCGGGCCTGGCTCAGAACTCCGCCACGCTCTTCGGCGCACGGGCGCTCCAGGGCGCCTTCGCCGCCGTTATGGCGCCGGCCGCTCTCTCCCTGTTGACGGTAACCTTCACCGAAGCGCGCGAGCGCGCTCGCGCCTTCGGGGTCTACGGCGCGGTCGCGGGTAGTGGCGCGGCCATCGGACTGGTCCTCGGGGGGGTCTTGACCCAGTACGCGTCTTGGCGCTGGACGCTGCTGATCAACACCCCGATTGCACTCGTCGCGGCGTTCGCGGCGAGTCGAGTAGTCCGTGAAAGTCGCGTCGAGGTCCGTCACAACTACGACGTACCCGGCGCGGTCACGTCGACCGGGGGACTCTTTCTCCTCGTCTACGGCTTTACCATGGTCGCCTCACACGGCTGGGGATCGCCGCTCACCCTGTCGCTCTTAGGGGGTGCCGTCGTGCTCCTGGGCGCCTTCGTGGCGATTGAAGTTCGTAGCGCGCACCCGCTCCTTCCGCTACGGGTCATCATTGATCGTCGCCGCGGTGGTTCGTTCCTCTCGTCGCTCCTCGTGGGCTTCGCCCTGCTCGGTACTTTTTTGTTCCTGACGTACTTCCTCCAGGGTGTTCTCGGCTACAGCGCGCTGCGCACGGGGTTCGCCTTCCTACCCTTCTCGGTGGGAATCATCGTGGGCGCGACGCTCGCTAGCCGGCTCTTGCCGCGAACCGGTCCGAGAATGCTCATGGTCGTAGGTCTCGCGTTGGCGGCCGGTGGTCTCTTGTGGTTTAGTCGACTGGGCACCGATAGCACTTACCTCGCCCACGTACTGGCGCCGGAGGTGCTGGTGAGTCTGGGCATGGGACTGGCCTTCGTGCCCATGAACTCGACCGCTCTGCTCGGGGTCGAAGAGGATAGTGCCGGCGTTGCCAGTGCGCTCATTAACACGACCCAGCAAGTGGGCGGTGCCCTCGGCACGGCCTTTCTCAACACCATCGCGGCGTCATCGACGGCCGCCTTTCTCATCACGCGGGTTGTGTCGCTAAAGAACGATCGCGCGGCAACCGTACACGGCTACACGGTGGCTTTCGAGTTCAGCGCTCTGCTGCTCGCCCTGGCGGCGATCGTTGCGGGCGCCCTCGTGGGAGCCAAACACCACCACGCGCCCGTCGAGGTGGATGCGGCGAGCGTAGCCCTCGAGTCCTCGATGAGTTGAGGCGTATCTCGCGGCGTAGCGCGAGTTGATCACCCCAGAGGGTGACGGGTCAGAGAGGACGCAATTCGCCGCGCTGACCCGGGATTTTGTAAGGTAGATGAGTGTTCGCTAGTTCGCTCCCACTCGGCTGGCGACTCGTCATCATCGGCGTGGCGGGAGTCGTAGCGGGGATCTCCAACGGCATCGCGGGCGGCGGCACGTTCTTCAGCTTCCCGACGTTGGTGGCCCTTAACATTCCCACTCTCCAGGCGAACGTATCGTCGACGGTCGGAATATTGCCCAGCACCTTAGGGGGCATTCAGGGATTCCGCCGGGAGCTGCGGACGCACAAGAAGCTCCTTCGCGAACTGGTTCCGCCGTGCGTACTAGGTTCCGTGGCGGGGTGCGCCCTTTTGCTCGAAGGATCGACCCACACCTTTAGTACGGTGATCCCCTGGCTTATTGGCGTAGCGACACTACTGTTCGCGGTGGCCCCGCGAGTTACCGCCCTGCTGACTTCGATGGATCGCGGCGGCTCGGGTTCGTCGGTTCACCGCCGCTCGTTGTTCGTGGGAATCTTTATCGCTTCGGCCTACGGTGGTTACTTCGGGGCCGGACTAGGCATCGTTCTCCTAGCGGTGATGGCTTTGACGTTGCCCTACGAAATCTACGATCTCCAGGGGCTAAGAAACGCCCTGTCGATGATCATCAACGGTGTTGCGGCGATTATTTTCATCGTGCGCGGCCACCTGGCCCTCGACGCGGTCTACGTCTTATTGGTGGGAACATTGATCGGCGGGTGGCTCGGGACCCTACTCATTCGCCGACTCTCGCCCAAACTGGTCCGGGCGCTCGTAATCGCGGTAGGCGTGGGCACCACAATTAAATTGGCGCTGGGCAGTTAGGGCGCCATTTCGGCTCACGCATTCGGCGAAATCAACTGGGACAAAAGATTCGACGTCGTTCGTCGTCATCTCTATCGGCGAGTGCCGCCCCCTAAGAAGGAATCGACGAAAACGGGGTTCTGTTCAAGTTCCTTCGGCGGGCCCGATAGCACGACGCGACCACCGCCGAGCACGTAGGTCCAATCCGAGATCCTCAGGGCGGCCTTGGCGCGCTGCTCAACAATCAGCACGGTCGCGCCGGCGTCGGCGAACCCCCGTACGTACTCTTCGAGCAGTTGCGTCGCGACGAGCGGGGCGAGATTGGCCGTCGGTTCGTCGAGAATCAGGACCGAAGGGGAGAGCATCAGTACCCGACCCATGGCCAGCATCTTGCGCTCGCCCCCGGATAGCTTGCCGGCCCGCCTCGCGAGCATCGCGCTCAACTTGGGGAAGAAGGCCAGCACCGCCTCGACTCGGCTCGCCACGTCACCGCGCTTCAACAGGTATCCACCTATTTCGAGATTCTCCTTCACCGAAAGTGGGGGAAATACGTCGTCGATCTGGGGAACGTAGCCGACCCCCAATGTGGCCACGTGTTCCGGCGTCTGGTTGGTTATCTCTTTTCCGTCGACCGTCACGTGGCCCTCGAGCACGCGGACCACGCCCACCAGGGATTTGAGCAAGGTTGACTTACCCGAACCGTTGGGTCCCACGACCGATACGACGTGCCCGGGCTGAGCTTCGATCGTTATATCGCTAACGATGGCGCGACCCTCGTAACCGGCGCTGAGTCCCGATGCGTTCAACACGACCCCGGGGCGCGAAAGTTCAACCGACAAGGTAGGCCTCCACCACTTCGGACTTAGTACGCAATTCGGCCATCGTGCCTTCGGCGAGCACCCGTCCTTCGGCCATGACGACGACGGGATTGCAGAACTCGTCCATGATGGCCAGTTCGTGTTCGACCATGACAATCGTCATGCCGTTAGCGCACAGATCAGTTAGGTGATTCCCAATCCGTCGGGCCAAATTGGGGTGTACGCCGGCCATTGGCTCGTCCAGCAGGAGGACCGTTGGTTCGGCGAGCAGGGCTCGCATTATTTCGACCAGACGACGCTGGCCGCCACTCAACTGGCCCGCGTAGGTGTCGGCGTGGGCGCTGAGACCGAACTGCTCTAACGTCGCCTCGGCCCGCTCGATATTCGTTCGCTCCGCCGCGCCCCAGTATCGCCGCCCGCGCAGGGAACCGAAGAAGGAGTCGCCCGGTTGACGGGGCATCGCGCAAACCAGATTTTCGAGCACGGTGAGCCGCTTGAACTCGTTGGCTAACTGAAACGTTCGCACGAGGCCCGCCCGCGCGCGGCGGTAGGAGGCCAGTGAGGTGATGTCGTTCCCGTCGTAGATAATCTGACCTCCCGACGGTTTTAGGGTGCCGGCCAATAGCGCGAGCGTGGTGGACTTACCGGCGCCGTTCGGTCCGATGAGGCCCGTAAGGCGGCCGCGAGTGATCGAGATGTCGACTTCGGACACGACGGTGACGCTGTTGAAGCTCTTCGTCAGGCCGCGTGTGGCGAGGATTACGTCGTGACTGCTTTCGCTCGACGGGCCGTTCTCGTGCACCGTGGTGACCGTGCTCGCAGTAGAGCCCGGCGACTCGAGGGGGCCGTCACCGAGTTGGTCGCTCGAGTCGTCTCGCCCGGATGCGTCAATCTCCGCTGGGGAATCGGTGGTGACGTCGAAGTCGGGGGGCGGTGCCGCGACCGTGACCGAGCCGCTCGCGTGGCTGAGGATACGGCGTTTTTCGGGGATAACGCCCTGGGGGCGGAACCAGAGAAACGTAATGATGAGCAGGCCGATGAGTACCCACTCCATGGCGGGAATGAACGCCGGCGACCCAATCGAGGGCAAGAATCGCGTCACTTCCTCAAAGCCGAGTGGCACCAAAATCGCTCCGAGAATCGCCCCCTTGTGATTACCGGCTCCCCCGATAATGACTGCGGCGAAGAGCACGATTGTTTCGGCGTAGCCCCAAGCGGCGGGGGCCCACAAGGTGATGAACCCGACGAGAATCCCGCCGCTAAGCCCGGCGATCATCCCGCCCAGGACGAGCATGCCCGTTCGCTGACTTCGTAGGTCCTTGCCGAGGGAGTCCGCCACGATGTCGTTGTCGCGCATGGCGCGCAGTGAGCGACCGTAGGGCGACTCGGTGATGCGCCGAAGCAGAAAGTAGATTCCGATCGTTAGCGCGATGGCTACGCCGGAGTAGGCGAACTGGTAGCCCACCCCTTGCGCGTTGAAGATGTTTTGGAGAGGGGAGGGCACGATCGAGAGTCCGGCGTCGCCGTTAAATAGCGGCACGTAGTTGGTGACGAGCAGATTGAGCAGAACCGCCGACACCAGGAGCCCAATGGCGGCGAAGTCTCCGCGCAGTCGCTTGCCCACCAGGAAAACGAACGGTAGCGCGACGAGACCGCCCGCGAGGGCGGCACCGATCCACGGCAACGGCCACGGCAGGTTCCACCCCAATATGTACGACTGAAAGCCCCCGTTAGAGGTCGCCGCGGGCGGCAAAGACAAAACGGCGGCCGCGTAGGCGCCGGCGGCCTGGAAGATGATGAAACCGAAGTTGGAGATTCCCGCCACGCCAAACTGCATGTTGAGACCCAGGCAGGCCATTGCGTCGACGGCGCCGTAAATGAGAATGGTCGTTGCGTAGAACTCAAATCCCGTCAGGCTCATTAGCTGGTTTTCTCACTTCCGAATAGGCCGAAGGGTCGAAAGGCCAGCATTCCCAATAAAACGAGGAACGCAACGACCTCCTTATAGTCCGACGTGAGGTAGGCCGCGCTGATTTCGGTGGCGAGACCTATGGTGAGCGCCCCGAGCATGGCTCCGTACGGTTCGCCCGGTCCACCCAGGAAGACCGCGGCCAAAATTAGTACTACGTACAGTTCGGCGCTCGTGGCGCCGAAGGTGCCCGCGTCAATTGCGAAAACCGTACCGGCGAGTCCACACAGGGCGCCCGAGATTAGCCAGGTGAGCGACACGATGAGGTCGGTCTTGACGCCGCTGTTTCGCGCCAGGCTCCGATTGGCGGCCGTGGCGCGCATGGCCTTACCGAGCCGCGAGAACTTGAGCAGCAAGCGTACGGATACGAGAACGACCGCGCAGATGGCGAAGATGATCAGCTCCACGACGCTTAAGTCCATGCCCAAGATGTGAAGTTCGCGTCCCTGACTCATGATGTACGACACGTCGGATCCGCTAATAATCGCCTGGAGGCCGAAAGTGCCAATGAGGTCCACGCCCAGTGAAACGATTACGACCGTAATCGCAGCGGGATTCCGTCTTTGGAACGGGGTGTAGATGAATCGATTGAGACACCAAGACACGACGGCGCCGCAGGCCACACCGACGAAGAGCGCGAGCCATACCGAGACACCCGTTCGATTCACCCAGTACGTGACGAAGGCGCTGTTGATCATTATTGAGCCGTAGGCCAGATTGAGGACGTTGGTGACGGCGAACTGCATTGTGAAGCCCACCGCCGCGATGGCGAGTACCGCCGCGCTGATGAGGCCGAAGCCAAACGATGGCATAAAAACGCTCACAACGACTTCTCCTTATCGGGCGGTCGCGACGAAAGTAACGACGTCGACGTAGTGGTTTCTCATAACTTCACTTCGGACTCGGGGTGGACGGTGAAGGGATGGGAGTCCCCGATTGGCCAGTGGGCCACGGCGAATTGTCACCGTGGCCCACTTGCGACCTTCTTCTCGGCCCCGCGTCGATTACTACGACAGCGAGGTGATCTGCTGCTGCGTGACGTTGCCCACGACCTTGACTGATCCGTTGAGGTTGTACGCGTCGATCTGGAAGCTCCCCACGGACGTGTGGTACGCGTCGAAACTGGTCGGACCACCAACGCCCACGTAGTGGACGGCCTCACCCTTCTTCAAGTCGGCGAGACCCTGGGCGAAGGACGTGACGACCTTGGCCCCGGGGACTCCGTCGGCAATCTTTAGGATGTCGGCCTTGAATTTGCTGCCCGTGGTCGACTTGGCCATAACCATGGCGAGCGCAGCCAAGTTCATCCCGTCGTAGAGGTGAACGGCGCCCGGCGCGGTTAGCAAAGTCGTGTAGTCGCCGATCGAACTGACCTTGCCCTTTTGAGCGAGAATCAACTTCGCGTACGTCTTGTAAGCGGCGCCGGCGGCGTTGATGCTCTGGTTGTCCGCGACGAAGTGCTGCACGATGTTCTTTGCACCTACCGCTTGGGAAACCGTTGAGAACCAGGCCGAGCCAATCGTCGCCGACGTGCCAATGGTCGGAATGAACTTGCCACCGTTGAGCTGCTTCATCTCACCCAAGAGTGACGCGTCCGCCGGCCCTAGGGCCTCGGTGAGAACGACTTGGGGCTTGGCCGAAACAATGGCCTGCGCTTCGGTCTGGAACGTCGTCGCACTGAGTTGCAGCGTTTCGTTGGCTACGAGCTTCATGCCGGCCTTTTTGATGGCGCTAATCGCCGGCTGGACGAAGGCTTGAGAGCCGATGTCGTTACCGAAGGCCAGGGCCACGGTCTTGTATCCCTTAGCTTTGGCGATGGCGACCATTGCGTACGCCTCTTCGAGGTCGGGCGGAACGAGACGGAAGAAGTAGGGGAACTTCACGTGGTCGAACTCCGACTGACCCGTCATACAAAACGAGACAGTCTTGTTGGCGTTAAGGATTGGCACTACGGTCGCGGCCTCGTCGGACGTGCAACCGATGACGAGGTCGAGGTTCGAGGTAGTCGCTATGAGCTTGCGCACCGCGGGAACCGCGTCCGCGGGGTCACCGCGAGTGTCGGCGCTCGTGCAGCCCAATTTGTGGCCCAAGACTCCGCCCGCATTATTGATGGCCTGCGTGGCGGCGTAGCACGAGACCAGGTAAATCGGTCCCAGTGCCGCGTCGACCCCCGTAAAGGGAGCCACGTCGGCGATCATGATGGTGGAGTTCGACGCCTGCGCCGGCGAAATGGGTAAGCCCACCGCCATCGCCGCGAGCGCGAGAGCGGCCGCCAGACCAGTCCATCTCCTTCGATAACCGACTGCGGGGATCTTGCCCCTCGTCGCTAACGACATTCTTTTCATGTTTTCCCCCAGTTAACTCATTTTGTTACTGCATAGTGCAGTTCTTAGTGAAGCGGTGTTCAAAAGGACGTCGTCTGCGCCCCCAGTGGCATCCAGGGCCAATCGGTTGGCGCCCCCTCTTCGGCCACCACTCGATTGGCGATGGTGCCAATGTTTTCTACCGTGACTTCGATTAGGTCACCGGGCGTCAGCCACACCGGCGGCGTGCGGGCGAAACCGACGCCCCCGGGAGTACCCGTGGCGATGACGTCGCCGGGGCGAAGTGTCGTAAACGAGGAGAAGTACTCAATCGCCTTGGTCACGCTGACGATCATGTCGGAAGTCCGCGCCGACTGCATGACGGTTCCGTTGAGCGTGGTGGTTATCGCGAGGTCAAAGACGTTTACTTCGTCGGGCGTAACGATTTCTGGGCCGATCGGCATCGTTCCTTCGAAGTTTTTGCCCGGTGTCCATTGGGTGGCGGCGCGTTGCCACTCACGCGCCGAACCGTCGTTCATTACGCTATAGCCCAGTATCGTGTCGAGGGCCTCGTCGGCGCGGATGTAGCGGCCCCCGCGGCCGACGACGATGGCCAGTTCGCCCTCGTAGTCGAAGCGCTCGCTCAGCGCGGGCTTGACCAGGTCGTCGTACGCACCGATGACGCTGCCGGCGCCGCGCACGAAAGACTCGGGCCACGTCGGCACGGCCCGCCCGCCCTCGATCGCGTGGTCGGCGTAGTTAACGCCGAGGCACAGGACACGCGGCGGGTTCGGTACCGAGGCGGCGAACTGTCCCTTTTCGAATGACGATCCCGACTCTCGTGAAGCCGTACGCGCGGCCGCGAGGGCCGATTGACCTCCGGCGGCCAGTCCCGAAACCGATCCGAGCGCCTCGTCGCCGGTCGCGTCAGCGAGATCTACGTAGCCGTCGGTGCCCCGCACGTGGAGTCGTAGTCCTCGGGACGTTCGAATTGTTGCGAACCGCACAGTGCTCCCCCTAGTGAGTCAACCAATTTGGTCTTATTGGTTGAAGTATTAAGACCAACGGGAGTGTAGGTGGCGAAAGTGTCGCTGTCAATGCATGGGACGGTTTTTCTAAAAAACGCGTCACGGTGGTGGGGCATTGGTAGAGTTGGCGCGGTTGGTGGGTCCTACGAGAGGAGGTCGACGATGCGATCACTACTGGACGATCAACCACTGAAAGTGGCCGAAGACATTCTGGCGACCGCGGCCCGCGGTTCTTTACGCAAGGGTGATCGCTTGCCCACGGAGCGAGACTTGGCGGCGGAGTTGCAACTCTCGCGAACCACGATTCGAAATGCGATGGCGTTGCTCGAAGACGAGGGTATGGTGTCGCGCGAGGTCGGGCGCGGCACGTTTTTGCGAAGTGATCCCGGTAATGGAGTGATATCTAGCATCTACTCTTCGCGTCGTGCGTCGGTGGAAATCGACGTCAGCCCTACCGACGTTATGGCGGCCCGCAAGCTCATTGAACCGGCCGCGCTGGCCTCGGTGGTGGAGAACGCCACGATAAACGACTTCGACGAAATGGAGCGGTGTCTTCGCGGAAGTGAGGGGGCCGTCGAGTACGAAGAGTTCGAAATGTGGGACTTAGCGCTACACCGAGCGATTATTCGCGCGGCGCACAACCCCCTGATGACGACCATGTATTCCCTCGTCGAAGAGTCGCGCCAGGGCGCCACGTGGGGCAATCTAAAACGGCGAAATGATTCGCCCGAACGGCGCGATACTTACCGGCGCCAGCACCGGGCAATCGCCGAAGCGTTGCGCAATCGTGACGGTCGCGCCGCGCGCGAGGCAATGCAGTGTCACCTCGACACGATCGAGGGGAACTTGCAGCGCAGTTCGAACGAGTAACTCCTCTCTAAGGCGGGCTACCGCTCGGTGGACTTCAGCTGGCCGTCGTAGGACAGGAGTTGCTTTTGTACCTTACCCATGGCGTTTCTGGGGATCTCCGTGACGAAGAAAATCTCGCGGGGCCGCTTGTGGGCCGATAGCGATTGCGACACGTACTCGATGAGTTCGGGGGAGTCCGCAGTCGTACCAGCTTTTCGAACGACCCAGGCGACGACCCGCTCTCCGAGGTCGTCGTCGGCAACGCCCCGAACGGCTACGTCTTCGACCGAGGGATGGTCCCGCAGCACCCCTTCGATCTCGCCCGTTCCGATGCGAAAACCGCCGCTCTTCACGAGGTCGGTGGACGCTCGCCCGACCAAGCGGAGGGTGCCGTCGCGCGAGAGTGTTCCGAGGTCACCGGTCCGGAACCAATCGAGAGGTCCGTCGGGCGAGCGCCCTCCGCGCAGGTACCCCTCGAAGAGGCTGTCGGACTTGACGAGCACTTCTCCTACGCTTTCGTTGTCCGCGGCGACGTCGTCGCCGTTTTCGTCGACGACTCGTAGGGCTACCCCCGCCAGCGGTCGTCCGACCGTGCCCGGTGTGGCGGGCGCGCGTAAGTCGCCCGAGGTGATGATGAGGGTTTCGGTCATGCCGTACCGTTCCACAATCCGTTGACCACTGGCGGCCTCCACGCGCCGGTAGTCATCCGTCGTAAGTGGCCCCGAGCCCGAGACGAGTAGTCGGGCGCCCGCCAGCGCGTCCGCGAGGCGCGCATCGGTTTCGAGGGCTACGGCTATGCGGTGATACATCGTGGGCACCGCGAAAAGCATGGTGGCGCCGTTGGCCAGGCCGTGCGCGACGGCCTCGACGGTGAAGGGGCTCACGAGAGAGACGCTGCCGCCGACGTAAATCGGCCCGAGCACTCCGAGCACGAGCCCGTGTACGTGAAACAGGGGGAGGGCGTGCACGAGCTCGTCTCGGTCGCTCCATTCCCACCGGTCAGCGAGTGCCTGGAGATTGGCTTCGATTGCGGCCGTGGTTAACATCACGCCCTTGGGGGGTCCGGTGGTACCCGAGGTGTACATGATTAGCGCGGTGCGCGAATCCTTTTGGCCATCGGGAATAGGGCCGGTAACGTCGCCGCAAATCGGGGCGTAGTCACCGTCGAGGTTTACCGGTACGAGACGAAGAGTTGCGAGTTCGTCGGGGAGCGTGGCCGACGGGTGGGCGAGAATCGTTTGGAGGCCCGCGTCGGTCACGACGTGGCCGAGTTCGCTCGGACCGGACTTCGGGTTGAGCGGCACGACCGGGGCTCCCGCAATCAGGGCGGCGCACAGGCCAACGACGGTCGCCACTTCGGCCGTTGCCCAGAGTCCGATCGGGGCGTCGGCGACGAGTCGCTCGCTGAGGTGCATCGCCTGGTCGCGCAGTTGTTCGTAGGAGAGGGTGTCCCCGCGCGTTGTTACGGCGTTACGACTCCCTCCGCGAAGAATCGCCGCCTTCAGTGAGGTACTGCGCGCGGTCACTCGCACTCAGCCAATCGGGATACGGGCGTTGGAAGCGCGTTAGTCAAAGACATGTCGAAGGGACTATAGACCGCCCCCGGTACGAGTTTGGCGCGTCAGTTCCCTTTGGGTACGGACGGGCGCTATGGGACTAACGGTACGCTTCATTGGTGTACGAGATCTCTCACGAGCGCTTCGAACAGTTGGCCTCGGAGGCACTCTCAACCCTCCCCGAGGATCTCTCGTCGCAGATTGAGAACCTCGTGATCGTCGTGGAAGACGTCGCGCCCGGACGGCCCCTCTACGGTCTTTACGAAGGGGTCCCTCTGACGAAACGCGGTCCGACTTCTTATAGCGCGGTTATGCCCGACCGCATCACGCTCTACCAAACCACGATTTGCGGCGCGTGTGGGAGCGAAGCGGAAGTAGCGACACAGATTCGTAAGACAGTTCTTCACGAGGTGGCTCACCACTTTGGCGTTAGTGACGAACGACTAAGCGAACTCGGTTGGGCGTAAGTGACTGAGGCGCTGAACGGCTTAGCCCGGGAACCGTGACCGTACGCCGTCAACTTTTCTTCTCCGACGACCGCACTAGCGCTCAGGCGGCCATGGAGTCACTCGCCCAGGGACGGGGGTGGTGCAACGTCGCCCCGTACGTTGACGGGGACATACCGGACCTCAAGATATCCCTGACCGGCCTGTGGGTTAGTTCGGGCGTCCCCACGGCGTCGTACGTCACTTTTCCGGCGCGCGGTGTCGCCGCCGTTCCGGCGTCCCTTGGAGTGGCGCACTCGCGCGGACGGCTCGGGGTGCAGCGTATTCGTGAACTAGTAAACGGCGCTCCCTTCACTCTTCGACAAGACCATCGCTTTCGCGGAGTTCTGTTCGACGTTCCCCCCGAAGCTCCCATTCATCAGGTTCTAGACGTCATGTGCGAGATGACGAACGCGCTGAGCGACTTCGAGACGACGGGGCGGTGGCGCATGGATGTCTTTATTCGAGAGCAACCTTGATTCTCGTGAGAAACGCAACTCGATCTTTGAGCAGCGAAGATTTCGACGGAGTCGTCCAGCGATGGCGAACCTTACGAGTCGCGCGCGTAGTTGAGAACCCCGCCACGAAGCCCTAGCGTTAGGCGCGCGACGACGGACGATCTGTTGTGGACCTTCGTTGTCATGGGTGTGTCGGGCGTGGGAAAGACTACGGTCGCGTCGGCGCTCGCGCTCGATCTCGCTTGGGAGTTTGTTGAAGCCGACGACTTCCACACGCCCCAGAATCTCGCCAAAATGCGCGGCGGCCACGCCCTTAGTGACGCCGACCGAGCACCGTGGCTAGCCGCCGTGGGACAGCGGTTGGCGGACCTTCGCCACAGTAATCGTCGCGCTGTGGTGGCCTGTTCCGCCCTCCGACGGTCGTACCGTGACGCGCTTCGTCTCTTCACCGCGGACGCCTGCTTCGCTCACCTTGACGCGTCCGCGTCAACCGTCGCGGCCCGTCTGGCGTTACGTCGTGGTGGGAACATTTCGCCGGCCCTACTCGCGACTCAGTTCGAAACGCTCGAGCCGCTCGAGCCCGACGAGTGCGGGCTCGTGGTTAACGGCGATCGTAACGTTGAGGCGGTGGTCGCGCGCCTCGGAGCGTGGATTCGCTGGCCCCGCTAGCGCGGCGCCTACGCTGGCCCCCGAAAGCGCCTTCGCGGATCGAAGCGCCGAACTGAGCCGCTGGCGAATACCTCAGTCGCGTCGCCGCCGCGACGGCGGCGCGAAACTACTTACCCGAGGGCCGTCGCGCCCCCGCGAACCTGTCCGAGAAGTTGGGAGATGAGCGCGGGCGTAATGACCGTTGCGCCACTGGGCGCAGTGATGGGCACCGCGTTGTGCGTGAGTGAAGCTCGAAGAGCCAACGTCCCTGTACCGCTGGACCCGCTCGACGCCGTAATAGATACCGATGCGCCCGTCGCCATTGATCCCGACATCGTGAAGGCGATGGTGTAGCTACCCACGACTCTGCTCGGCGAAGTCGAAACGCCGGAGTATTTGGTTATTACGGGCAAAACCGCGTTAACGACGGACGATAGCTTGCCGGTCTGGCTGTAGCCGCCGTTCGCGAGAGTCGTGTAAGGAGTCTTTTCAATTAGCGTGCTGATCGCTCCGATGATCGCCCGAGATTCCATTTGCTCCCTAGAGGAAATGGTGGCGGTCGTTGCGTTCGCGGGAAGTAACGATCGCAACTGCGTGGCGGAGATCTCAAACCACCGACCTTGAAACAACAGCTCCAACCCCGCTAACTCCGCTGACGAAAGGGTAACCCCGGGGATGCTCGTGAACGAGGCGACGTCCAACTGGACGTAGAGATTGGCGGAAATTTGGCGCAGATCGATCAACGTATGGCCCGCGTCGCTCACCGTCATCTCGCTGTTTACGTGGCCCGCGGATTGGGCGAGGGGGGAGTTCACGGTACTGGCGTAGTCAAGGTTGAACGAGAGTCCGCCGAGAACGTTCTCGGCCCGTGCGGAGCCGACGCCCGCGGCACTGGCGGTGAGAACCACCTGTAGGTTTGGCGATCCGCCGATGGACGATACGGCCTGATTAATGGTGGCGCTCACGCCGCACGCCGCCAACGCCAGTGACGACGCAACGGCACCCGTGAGCCAGAGCTTTTTCGTGGGGACTCCTCGCTTTTCCGTCTATCACAGTATCGGTACGGCGGCCGTTTCGCCACCACTGAACTGTGGAGGAGGTCCCACGTCGGTTGAGCTCGCCCGCTCTCCAGATTGGGCCGGGACGCAGTGGTTCGGCCCCGAGGCGGGCCAAGCGGGTTCACCGGACACGAACCTTCGGCGCCGCGCTCATTCTGGGCGCCGAATCGCTCGTTTAGGCTCGTGAACGAATCTCTCGGAAGGAGCGTGTGAGCAACTACCCCTACGCGGATGAATTCTTTATCCACCGGGCGCTGCCCGAGGAGGGCGTCGATCGTGAGGACGTACTAGCGACGTTGGCCGCGATGTCGGCGCGCGAGAATCCTAGGTGGGAAAGTGGACAGTGTTCCGGAACTATGTACTGCGGTGACCACGATCACTACGACTTTTTGAATCGGGCGTTTGGGCACTTTTCGTACGTCAACTCCCTCCAACGCGACTTGTGCCCGAGCGCGACGAAGTTCGAAGCGGAGGTCGTCGCGATGACGCTCGATCTGTTGTCGTCGGGTTACCGGTCACAGTCGACGCCCGTGGGGCTCATTACTTCGGGTGGATCGAGTTCTATCGCTCACGCGGTCCTCGCGTACCGCGAGAGCTACTCAGGACACCGTCGAGCCAACATAATCAAACCGGAAACGGCTCACCCGGCGTTCGCCAAAGCGGCCCACCTCTTCGGGGTCGAATTGAGAGTCGCCCCCGTGGACGCGTCCACGCGCGTCGACCTCGACTGGGTGAGTGAACACATCGACGCCGACACGGTCGCGCTCGTGGGTTCGGCGTGCAACTACGGCTACGGCACCGTCGACCCTATTGAGGAGTTGGGGTCTCTCGCCCTCGAGCGCGGCGTGGGACTTCACGTAGACGGGTGTCTCGGTGGATTTATTCTGCCCTTCGCTCGTGAGTTGGGCTACGGTGTGCCGGCCTTTGACTTTTCGGTTCCCGGGGTGACGTCGATATCGGCCGACACTCACAAATACGGATACGCGCTAAAGGGGACCAGCGTTTTATGCTTCGCCGACCGGGCTCTGCGCAACGGTCAGTACTTCTTCGACACCGACTGGTCGGGCGGGAAGTACTGCTCCCCGGGAATGGACGGCTCGCGATCGGCCGGTCTCCTCGCCGCGACGTGGGCGGCGATGGTGTCGCTGGGCCGTTCGGGTTATCGAAGGTACGCCGCGGATATTCTCGCGACCGCCGACCAGATGCGCGCCGCCGTCGAGGAGCACGCCACTTTGCGCGTTATGGGCTCGCCGACGTTTCTCTTCTCCTTTACCTCCGACGACTTCGATGTCTATTTGGTGAACGATTTTCTTCGATCCCGGGGATGGCGGCTCAACGGACAGCAGTACCCCAACGCGTTGCACATGGCCGTGACGCGCCCCCAGACCCGCCCGGGCGTCGCCGAACGGTGGCGCGTCGATTTAGCCGACGCGGTCGCTTACGCAGTGGCGCACCGCACCGACGTCGCCCAATCGGGGTCGATCTACGGTGGCGTACCCGGAGGGCCGAGCGATGAGTCCCGGTCAGTGACGGAGTTCTTCATGGCCGGCATGATGGATAGTCAGAGCGCCCTGCCCGCTCCGTGAGTTCATCGCCCCCCTCGGAACTGTGCTTGAGCGTGGATTTGGGTACTGGGGGTCCGAAGGTGGCTCTGGTGTCACCCAGTGGCGAGATTGTCGCCCACGACGTTCAGCGCGTGGCGACTCACTTCGACGACAGTGGCGCCGCCACGCAAGACGCCGCGCAGTGGTGGACGCTCATCTGCGCCGCGACGCGCCGCCTGTTGTCCGACGTCGATGGACCTACTTCGCGAGTTCGGGCGGTGGCCGTGACTGGTCAGTACGCGTCGACGGTGCCCGTCGACGCGACCGGTCGACCGACCGGGCCCTGTCTCACGTGGCGCGACACCCGCGGGGGAGCCTACGCTCGCGCCACCGTCGGTGGGCGGTTCATGGGCTACAACGTTCGCACGGCGTTGGCTTTTCTTCGAATCAGTGGCGGCGCCCCGTCAATCTCGGGCGCCGACCCGATCGGCCAGATGCTCTACCTCTACCACGAACAACGTGACGTCTTGGCCGCGACGCGCTGGTTCATGGAGCCGGTCGACTACTTAACCATGCGCTTTAGCGGTGTGGCGTCAGCTACGCACGCTTCGCGCCTCGCCTCCTGGCTAACCGATAATCGCCGCCTCACTCTCTACGAGTACGACACCCGCCTCGCCCGGCGGGTCGGCGTCGACGTCACCCGATTGGCGCCGCTAGTGCCTTTCGGATCCGTCGTCGGCGAGCTGTGCGCCGCCGCGGTCGCCGAGACCGGTTTAGCCCCCGGTACGATCGTCGTCACGGGTATTCCGGACTTGCACGCGGCGGCGCTCGGTTCGGGTGCGACGGCGCTCTTCGAGACCCACCTCGCGTTGTCAACGACGTCGTGGATCAGTTGTCCCGTAGCGAAAAAAAAGACCGACGTCCTTCACTCAATCGCCGCCGTGCCCGGACTAACCAACGACTCCTACGTGGTGGCCAACAACCAAGAGACGGGGGCCGGGGCACTCGAGTGGCTACGGGGGGTGCTCTCAATAGACGGTTCGCCAATGCGTTTCACTGAGATGACTTCGCTGGCTGGCACTTCGCCGCCCGGCGCGAACGGTGTTTCCTTCACACCTTGGCTGGCCGGCGAACGATCACCGCGCGAAAACAAGTCCGTGAGGGCCGGTTTTTCCAACCTGTCGGTTACGACGAATCGCGCCGACGTTATTCGTGCCGTCATGGAAGGGGTTGGCGCCAACAGTGCCTGGCTGCTCGGTCACGTGGAGAAATTTGTGGGCCGACCGCTATCGCCGATTCGCCTATTGGGGGGCGGTGCGCAGTCAACACTTTGGTGTCAGATTTTCGCCGACGCGTTGAATCGTGAGGTCATCCAGGTTCCCGAGCCGCTCCTGGCTCAACTTCGCGGCGTCGCCCGGCTCGCTTTCGCGGCCCTCGAAGGGCGCCCGATCGGTAGAGACAAGGCGAACGACAACGGAGTTCGCTTCACCCCCGACCCGAGCGCTGTCCCGTTGGCGTACGCGCGCATCGCGGCGCTCTCGCGGTCCTTTAACCAAGGGGCGGCGCACCTCCGCCGTAGCGAACCGGCAAACTCGTGAGTTCGCCAGTTCGAGGTATCGCCAGTGGTGCTACGAACGGCGGTGATCTAGGTCAAACTGAAGGGGGAGGACGTGAGGTGACGGCACACGACGTGAGGCTTGCGCGATGTACTAATCCGGGAGTAGGGCGGGCGACGCCATGAGTGAGGCGAAGCCAACGGCCACCGAGACGTTCCGTCGGGCGCGGGACCAGTTGCTAGAACTACGCAGCGACTACGACGCGGCGCGCGAGCGATTCACGTGGCCGAGGTTCCACCAGTTCAACTTCGCGCACGACTGGTTCGATGGCGCACTGGTCGTTGAACGCGGAGATCAAGTCGCACTTCGAATAATTACCGACGACGGCCGCGATGACTCGTACACGTTCGCGCAACTCTCACGGCGGGCGAATCAAGTAGCCAACTGGATGCTCGAACACGGCGTGGTACGCGGCACGCGGATGCTCGTAGTGCTCGGCAACCAGGTGGAGCTGTGGGAAGTTACGCTCGCGGCGATGAAGGTGGGGGCGGTTCTCGTTCCCGCGAGCACCCTGCTCACCGCGGCTGACCTGGCCGACCGCGTCCGGCGGGCCCACGTCGGTGCGGTCGTTACCCGGAGCGAGATCGCGGAACGATTCGACGACGTTCCCGGAGATTTTTTTCGGGTAACGGTTGGGGGACCGAGACCGGGGTGGCGTGACTACTCCGAGAGCGCCGCCGCTTCGCCGAGCTTCGTGGCGACCCACGAAACCGGAGCGAACGACCCACTTCTTATCTACTTCACCTCTGGCACGACGGCTCTGCCCAAACTGGTCGAACACACGCACGTCAGTTACCCGGTCGGTCATTTGAGCACGATGTACTGGATAGGCCTCACTCCCGGAGACGTGCACCTGAATGTGTCGAGTCCCGGATGGGCCAAGCACGCCTGGTCGTGCGTCTTCGCACCGTGGATCGCCGGGGCCACGACGTGCGTGTTTGACTACGAGCGCTTCAACGCCGCCCGTCTGCTCGACGTACTTCGTGACGCGCGCGTAACGACTTTTTGTGCACCCCCCACCGTTTGGCGCACGCTCATTCAGTTGGACCTCGCGATGTGGCAGACCGAGTTACGTGAGGTGGTCGGGGCCGGTGAACCGCTCAACGCCGAAGTAATTGAGCGGGTCCGAAGTGCGTGGGGGCTCACGATTCGAGACGGCTTCGGTCAGACGGAGACGACCGTTCAAGTCGGCAACCCACCGGGCCAGATCGTCTTACCGGGTTCGATGGGTCGGCCCTTGCCGGGATATCAGATCGACATTGTCGATCCGACGACTGGCCGTATCGCCGACGAAGGAGAGATCTGCGTGCGCTGTGAACCCGAGAGGCCCGTAGGGGTTATGGCCGGATACCGCTCGAGTGACGGCGGAGAGGACGAACGTAACGAGGAGGCTTTCTACTCCGGTCGTTACCACACGGGGGACCTCGCCCGGCGCGACGCGAACGGGTACATAACTTACGTAGGTCGTAACGACGATGTTTTTAAGTCCAGTGACTATCGCATCAGCCCCTTTGAGCTCGAGAGCGTTTTGATTGAACACCCCGCCGTCGCCGAGGCGGCCGTCGTACCGGCCCCGGACGAGGCGCGTCTCTCGGTGCCCAAGGCTTACGTCTCGCTGGTGGCGGGCCAAGTACCGTCTCGCGAGCTGGCGGGTGACATTTTGCGCCACTGTCGTGAGCGCCTGGCCGGCTTCAAACGAGTTCGCCGTCTAGAGTTCGCCGATCTACCCAAGACCATTAGCGGGAAAATCCGGCGAGTCGAACTTCGACGAGCCGAAAGTATGCGCGAGGAACCTAGCGACAACGAGTACCGCGAGGAGGATTTCACTTAGCTGAGATCTCCCGTGTCGCTCTGGTGGAGTGACGTAGTGAGGGACTCCACCGGTTCACCGGTTCTAACTACAGTTCGAGTCGTGGGACGCGCACGGTAATTGCGCCCGGCTTTACGCTGGCCGTGAAGTGTCGCTGGGCCTTACGCGCACCACCGTCCAGTTCGTAGGGCGTCGCCCGATCCAGGACCACGTCTATGTCGTGGCCCTGGGTCATTTTGGTCAGGGGTGATAGGTGAGCGCTGTTCGTCGCCAGCCGGGCCAAGACGCGAAACCATTCGCGGACGTTCTGGGCGGTGACGACCCCCACCTCAACGACGCCATCGTCCGGTTGTCCTTCCGGGAAAACTGAGACGGAGCCCCCGATGGAGTTCATCTGTCCAATGAGAATGCACGTCGCGCGCCCCGTGAACCACTCTTCGCCGTCGACCCGAACGACCGCGTGCAGGGGATCGAATCGTAGCGCGCGGATGCCCGTCCAGAAGTACGCAAATCGACCGAGCCGGTCTTTTAACGCCGAGTCGACTTTCTCCATGACGACGGCGTCGATACCGATGCCGGCCATGACCGCGAAGCACTTGTCATTTAGTACACCGACGTCGAGTCTTCGACCGACTCCATTTAGTCCTACTTCCACCGAACGGGCGAGGTGTATTGGAATGCCCAAGTTCGTCGCGAGCAGGTTCGCGGTTCCGGCCGGTAATATGGCCAGTTCGACCTCGCAGTTCACCACTGCGTTGACGCACCGTTGCACGGTACCGTCTCCGCCCCACAGGAAGATGAGTTGGGCGCCGTCCGCGACAGCTTTTTTCGCGAGCTTTCCCGTCTCTCGGCTCTTGGACGCTTCGTACCACAGGGGATTGGGATAACCGTGGTTCGCGAGAATCTCGCGCAGTTCGTCGAGCCCGCCACCTAAAAGTTTCTTGCGGTGGGCGATGACCGCGATGGAAGTCACCGCACGACCTTACTTGGCGTCTGGTTGAGCGCCGCGAGCGCCGACGATCCTCCCGGGAACTTAGTAGGAGTCGCGCGTAGGCTCGCCGCCATGGCCGCTACGTCGTCTCGACCCGTCGACGGTAGTTCCCGGGGGAAACGTCGCGTCTGGCTCGAGTACTTGCGAGCGGTCGGGCCGGGACTTATTACTGGGGCTTCGGACGACGATCCGTCGGGTATCGCCACCTACGCTCAGGCGGGAGCGAAGTACGGACTGTCGCTTCTCTGGCTGGCCCTGGTCAGTTTCCCCCTCATGGCCGCGGTTCAAGAGATTTGTGACCGAACGGCGTTGGCCACCGGCTCGGGACTGGGGGAGCTTTCGGCGAAGCGCTTTGGTCACTTCGGACGACTCGTCGTTTCGGTCCTGCTTTCCATCCTCATCGTCGCTAACGCTCTAAACATCGCGGCAGATTTGATTGCGATTGGCTCAGGGATGACGTTGCTCCACGCCGGACCGACCTGGCTGTGGGCTCTTCTGTCGGGTGTCCTTATCGCGGCGGCGATTGTCGTCGGCTCCTTCGCGCGAATTAGTCAAGTCTTCAAGGTGCTCGCGATGGCGCTACTGGCCTACGTCATCGTTGCGGTAATGGTCACGCACCACCTTGGACTCGTCCTCCGGCACACGTTTGTTCCCTCCTTTGAGATTTCGAAAGGGTACCTGGCGCTCTTCGTCGCTCTACTCGGTACGACGATCTCCCCGTACCTCTTTTTCTGGCAAAGCGCGAATCGTCTCGAAGAGATGCGCGTTGAGGACGAGGGCGGAACCAGCCCACTACCACTCGCGCGTCGACGGCCACGCGGGGCGAAGCGTAAGCAGAGTAAGGCTAGGGCTGATGTCTTCAGCGGGATGGCTCTCTCGAACATTGTGATGTTCGCCATCATCGCGGCGACTGCCGCCACCTTGCACGCCCATCACATCGTCAACATTCAGAGCGCGGCCCAAGCGGCTCAGTCCCTCAAGCCGTTCGCGGGCCGTTTCGCGAGTGTAATTTTCGCGCTCGGGTTCATTGGTAGCGGCCTCTTGGCGATTCCGGTGCTCGCGGCGTCGGGTTCGGTGGGCCTGTCGGGCATTGTGGGTAAGGAGTGGGGTTTTTCTAAATCTCCCCGAGACGCCCCACTCTTTTACCTGTTGGTCTCAACGGGCACCGTGGGGGGAACGGCTCTGAGTCTCCTAAACATCAACCCCATCAAATTGCTCGTTTTTGTGGCGGTGATAAATGGCGTAATCGCGGCGCCCCTACTAACGGTGGTGATGCGGGTCGCCACCAGTCGCTCTCTCATGGGTGAGTACGTAAACGGTCGGGTCGCAAATTTTTTGGGGTGGCTGACGGTCGCCGTCATGGGAGTCGCGTCAGTCGTCTTGTTCGCTTCGGGTGGCGTTTCTCTGTGAGAGACGAGGCCGGGCGAAATTCCGCCCGGCCTCGTCTCGTGACGTTCACTCACCTTCGCCATCGGCGAGTCGACGGCGAATCGCCGTCAGTGGCCAAAGTTAGTAGTAGTGGCGCCGGCCCCCGACGGCGTGTCCCGCCGCCCCGAGGAGCCAGAGCACCGCGCCCACGACGAGTAACACCACGCCGATTGTCCACAACAGGCCAATATGCAACAGAAAGCCAATCAACAGCAGAATCAGTCCAAACGCAATCATCTTTGCTCCTTTTTAGTTCAACAACTGTCTGAAGCCCCCCCCGCATCGGCGGGGAGCCGTGCCGACTCATTCGGGCCATGCGGTGAGCCACTGGCCTCATCTTTGAGTTCGGCCCTACCGCTTCTCCTCGTGGAAGAGCGTCCGGTGACCCGTGTCGTCGACGACCTCGCGATCGGTCGTTCGCGTCGGCAGAGACGGCGCGCGCCTCGACGACAGAAATACGGTCAACGACACGACGAAGCCCACTGCTCCGGCGATCATCAAAATCACGCCGACGGTCGACAGTCTGAATCCGTGATTTTGAACCACATTGGAGCTTTGCGCGGTGACGGCCCAGTACATGATGGCACCAACTACGGCGGATAGTCCGCTTAAAACCATTCCCGGTAGACCCATGGCCCCTCCTTTAAGGTTTCTCGTTGCAATATGGATCAATACGACACGACCGATAATCTCAATCGCGTCAATTCAATTTTACGGGCCGTAATCCTCCTCACAGAAAGTTCCAAGATCGACTCAGCGCTTTCTAAGAGAGTGTGCATAACGCGCTGAATATCAAGAAAAGAGAACGAGTGCGAGTCACTTTTGAATTCAATTTCGCACGGGACTCCCAGAGAGTTCCCAGGGTAATTAGTAGTTAGCAATAGGGACGCTGATAGATCGACGAGAGACGTGAGTAGGTCACCCTCACGGCCGCGGTTCAAGAGATTTGTGACCGAACGGCGTTGGCCACCGACTCGGGACTGGGGAAGCTGGCGGCGAAGCGCTCTGGTCACTTCGGACGATTCGTCGTTTCGGTCCTGCTGTCCATCCTCATCGTCGCTAACGCGCTAATTATCGCGGTCGACTTGATCGCGGCCAACTATCGAATGTCTTCTTGCCCCAGGCAACCGGCTCGCCAGCGGTCAGAAAGAGGCGGACGGCAGTTGGACGGTCCCCCTGGCTGCCACGCCCCAGATCTCCTGAATGTTCTCGTTGCACTCCGTGACTCCAGATTTTTCCCGTCTTGAATACGTAAAGAAAGTTCTCTCACGACTCGCAGTTGTGCCCTTCTGGCGGATCTCGACGAGTGCCTCGGGTCTTG
>JAKBAB010000078.1 GCA_021815645.1 Actinomycetes bacterium | reverse complement strand
GGAGAGGTGTTCAACAGTCGGGCACCTTCTAGGTAGCTATCGGGCGCGGGCTTACCGGCGAGACCGCGGCTCTTTAACACGTTGCCGTCCACGATCGCGTCGAACAGCGAGACGAGACCGGCCGCCTTGAGAGCGGCCTTCGTGTTCTCACTCGCCGACACCACCGCGACTTTGACCCCCCGGGCACGAAGGGCCGTTACTAGTTCGAGTGCCCCGTCGTAGGGCGCTACACCCTGGGAGGCCATCACGCGCAGAACCAAATCGTTTTTGTAATCCCCGACGCCCTTTACCGTCCTCGAGGCCAGCGTGTCGCCCTCGGCACCCTCGGCCAACACCACGCCACGCGCGGCGAGAAACTTGCGAACTCCGTCGTCGCGGGGTTCGCCGTCGACGTATTGCTCGTAGTCGGCCTCCGGGTCGAAGGGGGCGTACGGAACACCGCTTCGCTTCGTCTCTTGCGTTAGGAATTCGTCGAAGGCCTGACGCCAAGCCTCGGCGTGCACCGAAGCGGTATTGGTCAATACACCGTCCATGTCGAAGAGCCACGCCTCGTACTTCTCCATTTGGGGGACGAGCGATCCGGGACTGGTGGGGGCAACCTTACGTTCCACGGCGCTCCTTTCACTCCCCCGCGCGCCGGCGAGGACGACGACCGCTCGGCTGACTCGGTTCGACCCCCACCCGATGGTCACGGCGTGGCGTTCTCACCGCCACCGTAGCGCCGGGTTCGAGGGCGTAACTCGTGCCGTAGCACACGACCTCGATCGCCTCCCCAGAACGCAGCGTCAGGCGCGTGGCGCGTGGCGTCGCCTCGACTAAGAGACGCCGCCCCCGAAAGAGCAGACGAAAGGTGAGTCGTTTCACGCCGTGCGGCAGTCGCGGGGCGACGCTGATGGTCTCGCCGCTCTCGCGCAGCCCCCCCAAGCCGGCCACCAGGGAAATCCACGTGCCGGCGAGGGACGCCACGTGGAGCCCGTCTCGGGTGTTGTGCTCCAAATCATCGAGGTCCATCAGTGCGGCTTCCCACACGTAGTCGTAGGCGAGGTCGAGGTAGCCCACTTCGGCGGCCACGACGGCCTGGGTACACGCCGACAGGGAAGAGTCGCGCACCGTGAGGGCCTCGTAGTACTTGAAGTTATCCCGTTTCTGCTCCGCCGTAAAAGCGTCGCCGCGAAGGTAGAGGGCCAGCACGAGGTCCGCCTGCTTTACGACCTGTTTGCGGTAGAGATCAACGTAGTGGAAGTTCAATAGCAGTGGGTACTGTTCGGGCGTGGTGGCCCCGAAGTCCCACACTTCGTGGTCGGTGTAGCCCTCGGACTGGGGGTGGATCCCCCGGTCTTCGTCGAAGGGGATAAACATCGCCGCGGCGGCGCGGCGCCACTGTTCTCGCTCCGAACTAGACACGCCGATTTCGCTCGCGCGCACCGGGTAGCGCTCGGCGGCCGCGATCGCGGCGCGAAGATTGCGTTGGGCCATAAGGTTCGTGTACACGTTGTTATCCGCGAGGGCGCTGTATTCGTCGGGTCCGGTAACCCCGTCAATTCGAAAATCTCCCCGAGCGTCCTCGTGGCCGAGCGTGCGCCACATTCGCGCGGTCTCCACCAACAACTCGAGACCCACGCCCCGCTCGAACTCTTCGTCGCCCGTGGCGTGTACGTAGCGCACGACGGCGTCGGCTACGTCGGCGCTCACGTGAAAGGCGGCGGTGCCGGCGGGCCAGTAGCTAGAACACTCCGGACCACTGATCGTACGCCACGCGAACGCCGCGCCGCCCAAACTCAAGATTCCCGCACGCAGACGGGCCAAGTCGAGAGTTGAGTGTCGCCAGGTCAAGGCGTCCGCCGCGGCGTCGGGATTCGTGTAGCAGTACACGGGCAAGACAAAAGTCTCGGAGTCCCAAAAGGCGTGTCCGTCGTACCCGTTGCCCGTGAGGCCCTTGGCCGCGATGGCTCGACCCTCGTTACGAGCCCCCGCCTGGAGGACGTGAAAGAGCGCAAAACGCACGGCCTGTTGTATTTCGTCGTCGCCTTCGATTTCAACGTCCGCGCGATCCCAATAGTCGTCTAAGTACTCACGCTGCTCCTCGACGAGGCCCTCCCAACCGACCACGCGCGCCGAAACGAGCGCGGCGTCCACCTGGTCCCGCAGCGCTTCGGGCGTCCGGGCACTCGACCAGCCGTAGGCCACGTACTTGACGAGGGTGATTCGCTCGCCGGGCTCGAGCGCCGTCGCTACCGTAACGCGACCGAGGTCGACGGAACTCTCGGCCGTGACGTAGGGAGTATGGCCGCCCGAGACGACGTGATCCATCGCCGCAGCCACCGAGAGGAGACTCCTCTGAGTTCGGTGTACGAGGACCGCCGACGTCTCACCGTGTTCGCTCAAGAGCCCGTTCCACGGCGCGTCGAGGGCCGCCGCGACGCGGGGATCACCACTGGCCGGCGGCGGCGGTTCGTTGGCTACGAGTTCGGACTGGATGACTATATTCACCGGTCCGTCAATCGCTTCCACTTCGTAGTGAATCGCGGCAATCGCCCGTTGAGTCAAAGAGACCAATCGAGTCGTCGTTACGCGCACGGTGCGCCCGGAGGGTGAGGTCCACTCGAGTTCGCGGTGCAGTAGTCCCGTTCGAAAATCGAGCCGCCTTTCGTGACGCGTCAGCCGACCGTAGCGAACGTCGAGCGGCTGATCGTCGACCAGGAGTCGTACGACCTTGCCGTCGGTGACGTTCACCACAACTTCGTCACTCTCCGGGTAGCCGTATCCCACTTCGGCGTACGGCAGCGGACGTCGCTCGAAAACTCCGCTGAGGTAGGAACCGGAGAGACCGTGGGGATCTCCTTCGTCCAGATTCCCCCGCCATCCGATGTGGCCGTTGGCGAGGGCGAAAACTGACTCGGTCTGGGCGAGAACGTCAAAGTCGAGTTCCCGCTCGCGCAGACACCACGGTTCGACGTCGAAAGCGAAGTGGTCTATCACGACCGACCCACCGCCGAGCACCTCGACCAACTCGACCGCACTGTTACGACAACTCGACTTCCAACGTCTCGCATGCCTAGCCTCTCGAGTGTGGTCACGAGCTTACGAATTACGTTGGTGCACCCGTCGCACACCACGTATTGCCGATTGGGCGCCAGCACTGGTCCCCTAAGTGTAGTGCCGCTCACCCAACTCCCCCGGGTCACCGAAGGGCTCAACCACGGGTTGGGTCGGACCAACGCAACGAACGTTCGACGTGTGCATTTTTATTACTTCATAAGAACTCGCCGAAGCCCCTACGAACTCCCGGCGACGACGTCGTGCGTCGCTCACCGAAGCGCGATGACCCCCACCCGGGTGCTACCCAGTCGCACCCGGGCTCGGTCCGCGCACTCGTAGCATTGACTTTTGCGCCCATAATGGAACGTGCACGTATTGGTAGTTGAAGACGACGAGGCCATTTCGTCCGCTCTCTTTAAGGGTCTGACCCGCGAAGGGTTCACCGTAGTGTGCGCGCGAACCGCCGCGCGGGCGCTCGGCTCGCTACCGGCCGACGTCATTCTCTTAGACCTCGGGCTGCCCGACGGCGACGGAGTGGACCTCTTCAAGAGTTTGCGCACGGTGACCGAAGCGCCAGTGATCATGGTGACGGCGCGAAGTTCCGAACAAGAACGGGTTACGGGGCTTGACCTCGGGGCCGACGACTACGTAGTTAAGCCCTTTAGTTTGCGCGAACTGACGGCTCGAATCAACGCCGTCACCCGGCGCACCCGCCCCAGGAATACCGAGCTCCCTTCCATATTCACCGTGCGCGACGTTACTCTCGATCGACGGGCGCACGAAGTTCGACTCGGCGGCACCGAGATTACGTGCACACCCAAGGAGTACGCTATTTTAGAGTTTCTCTCGCGAGACCCCGGGGCGGTGATGACGCGCCAAGCGGTGCTGGACGGCGTATGGGGGCCACACTGGTTCGGTTCCACGAAGATGATTGATGTTCACGTCGCCTCCCTGCGCCGTAAACTTAACGCCCCCGAACTCATCGAGACCGTTCGCGGAGTGGGCTTTCGCTTGGCGGTCGACGAGTGAGGAATCGCTTGTTGAGCGGCTTCATTCTCTTCGCCATACTCGCTTCGGCGCTCCTGGTCATCCCCGTCGGCTTCACCCTAGAGACGCACGCGCACAACAACATTCTCGCGGCCCTTCGGCGAGACACCGCTTCGCTCTCCACCCTGCTCGCCAACGACTTGAGCGACCAAAGTGTCGCCGTGGCGAAGAAGCTAGCCACCACCTACTCACGTTCGACTGGTCGACACGTCATTGTGGTCGACGCCGCGGGCGTCGTTCTCGCCACGGAGCGAAGGCAAGTGCACGATCGTCGGCTGCTCGACGTCTCGGCCCAGGTCCGAGCGACGGCCGTATCGGGGGTCACTGCGCGCACCGCGTTCGAAGGTCCCCAGTACTACGTAGCGACCCCACTACGCGACTTGGGTGATCGCGCCGCCTCCATGAGAGACGCGGTGCTGATTGTGACCTTTCCAGTTACGGTCGTGACCAAGGCGATTCGAGGTGACTGGCAACGGCTGGCCACTTACGCCGCACTAATGATCGCCGCAGCCTGCCTCTTTGGGTTGGTGCTATCGAACTCCATGGTGCGTCCACTGAGACGAATCGTGGCCGCCGTCGACGCCATGGGCGCGGGTCAACTCGACGCTCGAGCCCCACCGGTTAAGTCACCCCGAGAGATGGCTCGGCTAGCCGAAACGGTCAACTTTACCGCGGCGCGCCTAATCGCCTTGCTCGAAGCGCAACGCAATTTTGTGGAAGACGCGTCCCACCAACTTCGTACTCCGCTGACCGCGCTTCAACTCCACCTCGAGAACCTTGAGATGGTGGGAGAAAATTCGAGCTCCGATGACCTCGCTTCGGTATTCGTTGAGGTAGACCGCCTTAACCGACTCGTAGACTCCCTGCTCGCCATGGCCCGCA
The DNA here is from genome assembly GCA_021815645.1 of Actinomycetes bacterium. Lineage (GTDB taxonomy): Bacteria > Actinomycetota > Acidimicrobiia > Acidimicrobiales > RAAP-2 > RAAP-2. Next base: position 2,420 of record JAKBAB010000078.1, on the reverse strand, counting down.
ACGAAGCACAGCCCCCCGTTCTAGTCCCCGTTGACGTCACCGCAGCGGTCGTCGACCGCGTTCAGTTTTGGCGGCCCTTCGCCGAAGAACGTAACGTCGCGGTGACGCTCGACGTTCCAGACTCGATAGAACTACTCGCAATCGATGGCGCGGTCGAACAGATTCTGGACATTTTTTTGTCCAACGCCTTTGACGCAACCGCGCTTGAGGGGCACATTGAGGTGTCGGTGAGGGCGAGTGACGTAAGCGTGGAGATTCACGTGACCGATAGCGGCGTGGGACTCGGTGACGACGAACGTGAGTTGGCCCTGCGACGGTTTTGGCGCGGACCGCACAACGCGAACCCTGGCTCTGGCCTCGGACTCGCCATCGCCGATCAGTTGGCGCGGCTTTCGAACGGACGGATCGAACTACGCAATTCACCAGTGCGGGGCGTGGACGCCACGCTAGTGATGCCAGTCCGTCGCCGTCTCTAGGTACCACGAGGGAGCGAAAGATAAATCATCGATAAACAACTGATGTGACGCGACTAAGTGACGTCGCACTTCACGGCGAACAGTTCGATTCTTGGCCGTATCTTTAGAGAAGTTGCCCCAGAACTCGATACCGGTCCCGTTAGCGTCTAACGACGAGAGTGCGTGACTACGTGTAAACAGTCGCCAACCTCGACGTTGTCCATCGACCGTATAGGAGATATGAAATGAATAAGTCAGTTGCCAGAGTGATCGTGCCCGCTATGTTGGTCGCCAGTTCACTGGGGGCAGGGCTCACCGTCCTGACCTCGGCCGGTGCCGCCACGAAGACGACCAAGCCCACCGTTACGACGAAGGCGAAGAGCCCGTCTACGTGGACCGGCACCGTCGTCAAGGCGCAGGGCTCGAAACACGTGTTCTGGGTAAAGATCGGCGCCGCGACCTACCGCGTGGAGTACTCGAAGGCGAAGTTCACGGCCGGCTCCGCCGCGTTGCTGACCAAGGGCCGTGCGGTTACCGTAACGGGGAGTTTCGTTGGTGCGTCCAAGGTCGTCATCAACGCTGTGAGTATCAAAGCCTAGATGTACCAGGGCCAACTATCGCCGCGACCTCACGTCGCGGCGATAGTTGGCCTGACCTCACAGCCGAGGGTCGCGACTTCGGGCGTGACCGGCCATCACGACTCGCCTCCGTGGCACTCCGGGGGCTTACCGTGTTCTTATCGAACTGGCCCCTACCGCCTCGGTCGGTAACGTAAGGTCGGAAGGTTCCTTGAGGGTCCGCCCAGCCCCGGCGCCCGTCGAAGGATAGGTACTCATCACCCTTCGGAGTGCCTGGGGACCCACGTCCGCTCGAAGAGCCAACCCGCAGGAGTCAACGTGCACAGAGAACTGACCGACGCGGTGGTGGCGCGGGCCGGTGCGGGAGCGGCGATGTTGCCCTGCGACTCTTTGACGGGACTCCCGTCGCCGAGGCGCCAACGGCGCGTTGTCGCCTCGCTGATCGCCACGCTCGTGGTGGCGCTCAGCATCTCGGGGACGACCCCTCCCACGGGGGCGAGCACGGTCGTAAGACACCACCCGCGCATCGTGGGTGGCCGCTGTCCGTGGGTCGTGGAGTCCCAGCTCCACCTCTCGTCACCGCACGCGCTCGCTCTCGACGTAGTGCACCACATGACCTTGGCCGAAGAGATCGGCTTCGTCTCACTGCGTAACGCGAACGGCGTAGAGAACTACAACGTCGCGGTACCTCGGCTCTGCGTGCCGGCCCTCACGTTGTCCGACGGTCCCAGTGGGCTGGCCGGAAATCTCGCGGGCGTCACCCAACTCCCGGATCCGATTGCTCTCGCCGCGACTTTTAACGTAGCGCTCGCCCGGTCCGTCGGCGTCGTACTGGGCAGTGAGGCCCGTACCAAGGGGGTCGACGTTGTCCAGGCTCCGGAGCTCAATCTCGCGCGCGTTCCCCAGAGCGGGCGAATCTTCGAGACGCTGGGGGAAGATCCCTTTCTAACCAGCGCGCTCGGCGTGGCCGAGATTGAAGGGATTCAGTCGCGGGGCGTGATGGCCCTCGCGAAGCACTTCAGCGCGTATACCCAAGAGACGAACCGCGCTCGACTGAACCAAATCGTAGACCCACGAGCGTTGGCCGAACTCTACAACGCCCCCTTCGTGGCGGCGGTAGCGCTGGCCCACGTCGCGGCCATCATGTGTTCGGTCGGGTCGCTCAACGGTGTTCGTGACTGCGCTAGTCCGTACATCTACGGGACCCTCAAGTCGTGGGGCTTTCGGGGATTCGTTCGCTCGGACTTACGTGCCGCGCCAAGCCCCGCCGCCGCCTTCGCGGCCGGTCTCGATCTCATCAAGCCGGCCCGCCCCGCGACATTAGCGACTCTCGTACGGCGCGGAGCCCTGCCACGACGCGACCTCACTCGTGCGGTAACGGCCGTGC
>JAKBAB010000077.1 GCA_021815645.1 Actinomycetes bacterium | reverse complement strand
TCGTATCGGTGAAGAACTTCCTCGTGTTACTCAACGGCTAGAGCCGAGCGGCGGCGGTGGGCCGGTGCCGCGGACCAGAGGTGTTCCAAGTCGTAGTACTCGCGGGCCGATTCGCCAAAGACGTGAACGATAACGTCCCCGTAGTCGAGCGCAATCCACTCGGCCTCGGCGACGCCCTCCACCCGTAACGGCACTTCGTCGAGCGCGAGAGATACGAGCCGCTCGACTTCGTCGGCCAACGCCCGCACGTGTCGATCACTTCGTCCCGAGGTAACCACCAGAGCGTCGAAAACGTCGATGAGGCCGCGCACGTCGAGCACGACGGTGTCGTCTCCGAGTTTTTCTTCGGCCGCGACCACGGCGGCGTTAATCACGGTCGCCGCGTACTCAGAGTGCGCGCCGTAGACGACTTCGCGGCGCTCTTCCTCGGTCAGTGCGTTACCCCCAGCGCGACGAGTGCGGCCGCAAAGGGAACGCCGACCGCGGCCACCGCGAGAATCACGTAGCGCCGCGTGGCGCGGCGCGCTTGGTGGCGCCGCGAGGGCGCCGCAACTTCCGTCAGTCTGTTCGACTGCGACTCGGTCAGATCGAAACTTCGAACCGCCACTGACACGACTCTAGCCTCGAGTGCCCACGAAGAACGGAATGACGTCCTCGGGCAAGTAGCGGCGCAGGTTCTCCAGGTCCGGGGCGATCTCTCGGATAAACGTGCTCGATAAGTCCACCGGGGTCATCGGAATCTCGAAGTACCGCCACCCCCGTAGGTGAACCGCGCCCCCACCCGGCCTGGGCACCACCCCCACCTCGACCAGTTCACGTAGGGCCGCTGCCTCACGCCAACCGTCTAATTGATCGGTCAAATCGGCCCCGACGATGAGGTCCACTTGAGCCGTCGTGTCTAGTAGTTCTCGGACGGAGTCGATCGTGTAAGAGGGTCCCGAGCGGCGAATTTCTCGGTCGGAGACCCGAACGAGCTCTAACCCATCAAACGCGGCGTGGGCCATCTCGAGACGCTCGAGCGCCGGGCGGACCCCCCCACCTTTGAGGTAGGGGTCGCCGGCGACGGTGACCTCAATTAGTTCGAATCGACCGAGCGCCGCGGCCGCCCGCAGGGCCGCAACGTGACCAAGGTGCGGAGGATCAAAGGTTCCCCCGAAGAGGCCGAGTCGCGCTGGCGTCACCTCGTAAGCCTAACGGGATTGCTCACGCGCGCCCTAGCCCCCTACGCTTAGTAGATGAGTTCGTCGAGCCAGCCTTGGACACCGACGAGTTGGCGCGCGCGACCGCTGGCCCAAAGTCCCACCTGGCCGGACCCGCATCACCTGGAGCGCGTCGAGCGAGAACTCGCCACGAAGCCACCGCTCGTTTTCGCCGGTGAGGCCCGACGACTCCAAGAACACCTGGGACAGGTCGCGCGCGGCGAGGCGTTCCTCCTGCAAGCGGGCGACTGCGCGGAGTCTTTTCACGACGCGTCGGCCGACGCGATTCGCGACAAACTCAAGGTTATTTTGCAGATGGCCGTCGCCCTCACTTACGCCTCGGGGGTTCCGGTAATCAAAATTGGGCGAATCGCGGGTCAGTTCGCTAAACCGCGCACGGACGCCTTCGAGGAGCGCGACGGCGTGCGCCTGGAGGCCTTTCGCGGTCATATCGTCAACGACGACGCCTTCGACGAAGCGGCACGGCGTCCCAACCCCGATCGGCTCTTGGCCGCCTACCACCAGAGTGTGGCCACGCTCAACCTCCTGCGGGCATTCACCACCGGCGGCTTCGCCGCCCTGTCGCGCGTTCACGCTTGGAATCAAGAGTTCGTCGCCACCTCCCTCGAGGGCAAGCGCTACGAAGTAATCGCCGACGAGATCGAACGGGCGCTGCGCTTCATGAGAGCGTGCGGGATTGACTTACACGACGACTCCGCCCTCCAGGGCGTCGACTTTTACACCAGCCACGAAGCCCTTATCTTGCCCTACGAGCAGGCGCTGACGCGCCGCGACTCACTGACTGGGGACTGGTACGACTGTTCGGCGCACTTTCTGTGGGTCGGCGACCGAACCCGGCAGATCGACGGCGCCCACGTCACGTTTCTCTCCGGTGTGTCTAATCCCCTGGGCCTGAAAGTGGGGCCAAGTACCACGGTGGACGAACTTCGCCGGCTCGTAGAGACTTTGAACCCCGCCAACACGCCCGGTCGCCTCACTTTGATCACTCGAATGGGTCACGAACGAGCCACCGATCTCCTGACGCCGCTCGTTAGCGCTCTTAATAGTGAGGGTCGCCTTGAGGTATGGGCTTGCGACCCCATGCACGGCAACACTTTCGTGACGCAAAAGGGCCACAAAACGCGACGTTTCGACGACGTGCTCTCCGAAACTGCCCAATTCTTCCGCGTCCACCAAGAGATTGGCACCTGGCCCGGAGGGCTCCACGTCGAACTAACTGGCGACGACGTCACGGAGTGCCTGGGCGGCGGTTCACGGCTCGACGAGTCCGACCTCGAACAGAACTACACCACGATCTGCGACCCTCGCCTCAACGCCACCCAGAGCCTCGACATGGCCTTTCACGTAGCCGAATACCTTCAGCGTCTCTCGCGCAGCTCTCGGCTCGCTCACGACTAGCCGCGGGGCCTCAGGAGAGTTCGCCAACGAACCCCTCGAGTTGGCGCAGGGTGCGACATTCGATGACTCGGTCACAGTACGGCCCGTACTGGTCAATAATCGAGTCACCGCTATTCCAGTAACTCTGTGGTTCCGGATTGAGCCAGTAGAGCGCCTTGGCGCGGTATCGAATGTCGGCGAGAATCTCGGCCCGAGCACCGTGGTAGTTGTTTCTGGCGTCCCCGAGAATCAAAACGGTTGAGCGCTTCGTTAACTCCTGGGCGTATCGGTCGTGAAAAACGGCGAGAGCCCGACCGTAGTCGGAGTGTCCGTCGAAGGCGATGACGTCCGCTTCGGCGTTGATGCGCGCCACGGCGTCGGCCGGGTCGTCGCTGCCCTCGAAGAGACGGGTCACCTCGTCTAGACCATCGACGAAGACGAAGGAGCGGACCTTGGAAAACTGAGAGCTGATGGCGTGTACGAGGTGCAGAGTAAAGCGCGCGAAGGACGCCACCGATCCCGAGACGTCGGCGATGACGAAGATCTCTGGCTTGGCCGGTCGCGGCGGCTTGAACCGTAGGTCCAACGGCACTCCCCCCGTCGAGAGACTTCGTCTTACCGTGTGTCGTAAGTCAACCGGACCACGCTTTCGTCGTCGACGTCGGCGCGCCAGGCGAACGGCCAGCTTTCGACTCAGCGGGCGCAGGGCCCGCTCCAATTGAGCCATCTCCTCACGGTTGGCGTGCATCACGTCGAGGTCTTCGGGCAACGGTCGTCGAAGAGACTTGGCGAGGACGTCGGCGCCTCGGTCCTCGACCAAGCGCTCTCGTATCTCACGCTCGATCTCCGCCTTCAGCCGATCGATTCGCTGAGCGACGTCGTCGCGCTCTAGACGCTGCGAGAGTACCCCGGGTGCAGTCCCGGCGCCGTCGGCGAGCAGTCGCTTTTCGACGGCGTCGAGTTCCAGGCTGCGCAGCGTTCGGTAGAGGTAGTACGTACCGCCGACGGGACGGCCGGGCTCCATGCCCGAGTATCGCGTCACGGCGTCTCGCGCCCCACGGCGTAATGCTTCGAGGTCACCGTCGCGCAGGGCCCGGTAGAGCAGCTCGGCCAACTCCTGGGCGCTGAGTTGGCCCGACGCCCCGCCACCGCCGCGCGGTCCCTGCGCGTCACCCACCCCGGGGGCTAAGGGATTTTCGCCGGAGCCGTCTTCACCGAGCGGTACCGAAAAAGACGCTGAATCGCGCTGGGCGAAGAAGACGTCAAACGCGATCGAGTACGCCCCGAGGTGGTCACCGTCTTTCACCAAAGTGGCGGCCAGCGTGGCGCGCAGCGTCTCGCGATCGGCGAGGTCTATTACGTCAACCGCGCGCGCCGCGTCGACGTGCTCGCTCAGGGAAACGGGGATTCCGATGGCGCGTAACTCACCGATGAACTCGCCGAGCAGGTTAAGCAATGGGCTTCGTGGGGCCGAGCAACTCTTTGGTCGCTCGTTCGATGTCCGTTTGGTACTTCAATAAAATGTGCAAGGTCGCCGCCGCCGTTTCGTCACCGATTTCTTCGCGCCCCAGGATCACGAGAGTGCGCGCCCAGTCCAACGTTTCCGACACCGACGGCGCCTTTTTGAGGTCGAGCGACCGCAGGGTTCGAACGACGCGAGCGATCTGTTCCGCCAATGTCTGTGTTATCCCCGGGACTCGCGCCAAAATGATGTCACGCTCCCGTTCGACGCTGGGGTAACCCACGTATAGGTACAGGCAACGGCGCTTGAGGGCCTCGGAGAGCTCGCGGGTATTATTCGACGTCAAAAAGACCATTGGAATCTGTCGTGCGCGCACCGTGCCCAACTCCGGAATGGAAACCTGGTACTCGGAGAGAATCTCGAGCATCAGAGCCTCGGTTTCGAGTTCGACGCGGTCGACTTCGTCGATCAGCAACACCACCGGGTCGCGAGCGGTAATCGCCTCTAGGAGTGGACGACTCAGCATGAACTCCTCAGCGAAGATGTCCTCCTCGAGGGCGCCCCACTGTTCGGAGTCGGCGCCTTCGCTACGTCCGGCCTGAATCCGCAGGAGCTGCTTACGGTAGTTCCATTCGTAGAGCGCCTTGGACTCGTCTAGCCCTTCGTAACACTGCAGTCGGATTAGTCGTGCCGCCACCGCGTCGGCGACGGCCCGCGCCAACGCGGTCTTTCCCGTACCGGCCGGTCCTTCGACGAGAATCGGCTTGGCCAGTCGGTCAGCCAAGTAGATAACCGAAGCGATTGCGTCGTCCCCGAGGTACTCGTTCTCCGCGAGCAGGGTGAGCACGTGCTTAGGGCTGTCGAAACGAACTGGGGGTAGCTCGCTGATACCGAGCCGCTGGGCCAACTCCACGCGGGGGTCAGTGATACTCACCGAACCTGTCCTTCGCCACGGATGACCCACTTCAGACAGGTCAGCTCCCTTACGCCCATCGGACCTCGGGCGTGCAGTTTCTGGGTCGAGATCCCGACTTCGGCCCCGAGGCCGAGTTCGCCACCGTCGACGAATCGCGTTGACGCGTTAACCAGGACGGCCGCGGCGTCGACCCGTCGGACCCACTGGTCGGCGTGATCGGAATCCTCGGTGATGATTGCCTCACTGTGGCCCGTGCCGTAGTTCGCCACGTGCTCGATGGCCTCCTCCAGAGAGTCAACCACTCGCACCGCCAAAATCAAATCGAGAAACTCCCTCGCGTAGTCGTCCTCACTCGCGGGCACCGCCCGAGATAGATAGCGCCGAGCCCGCTCGTCGGCGCGAAGTTCGACCGCGCTCAGCTCGGTTTCGAGCGTAGGGAGAAAGGAGTGCGCGACGGCCTCGTGAACGAGCAGCGTCTCGACCGCGTTACAGACTCCGGGACGTGACAGCTTCGCGTTAGCGACTATCGCGATCGCCATGTCCAAGTTGGCCGACTCGTCCACGAAGACGTGGCAGTTGCCGTCACCGTCGAGAACGTAGGGCACGCGCGCGTGTTCGCGCATGGCCGCGATGAGACGGGGGCCGCCGCGGGGAATGAGGCAGTCCAAAACGTCGGTGAGCTGCATGAATGAAGCCACCGTCTCGTGCGACGAGTCGGCCACCAACGAAACGGCGTTGGGGTCGAGTCCCTCGTGGGCGAGGGCGTCACGCCATCGCTCGACGATAAAAGCGTTGGTCCGCGCGGCGGACGACGAACCTCTCAGGTAGGCCGCGTTGCCGCTTCGCACGCACAGTGCGGCGACGTCACAAGTTACGTTGGGTCGATTTTCGTAAATCACTCCCACCACTCCGAGGGGCACTCGAACCCGCTCGACCCGCAGGCCATTTTTGAGCGTGGCGCCGTCGACCGATTCGAACAGTGGGTCGGGGGAGTCGGCAATGTCGTACAGGGCGTCGCACATCGCGTCCACGCGCTCCGCCGTCAAAGTCAACCGGTCGAGACCGGGCCCCGGGTCCGCGAAGTCCGCAACGTCGCGCGCGTTAACCGCCAACAGCTCCTCGCGTGACCCGGCGAGCGCTTCGGCGACGGCCCTCACGACGGCTCGGCGCTGGACGTCGGGGGCGCTCGACAAAGCCCTGGCGGCGCGCCTCACCGCGGCGCCCTGACGGGCTAGGTCGTCGTTCGTCACTCCCTTAGCGTAATGGGCCCGTCGACGGGTGAAGGAGAACTAAGTCGTCTCGGTGCACGACGACGTCGTCCCCTTGGTCGATTGAAGAAGACGACGCGCGCACGAGTCCCTTCGCGATTACGCCTCCGTCTGATCCGCGCACGTCCACCGCGTCCCCCTCGACGAACGTCCCGGCGTGCTCAACGATCCCTACGCGCAAGAGACTGTGCGTGCCCTCGAGGAGCGCGCGCCTCGCGCCGTCGTTGACGCGAATCCATCCCTGGCTGGCGACGGCGAAGGCGATCCAGGACTTTCTCGCCGAGAGTCTTTCCGCCCGGGGGTGAAACGTCGTGCCGAAGTCGGCCCGCCCGGCGACGGCGCGCCGGAGCGCGCGCGGCGCGTGGGCGGGAGCGATCACCGTCGTTACACCCGACCAAGTCGCCATGTGCGCCGCCGCCAACTTAGAGGCCATGCCGCCGCTGCCGACGCCGGATCGACTAGCCCCGGCCGCCGCCACGAGCTGCGCGTCGAAGGCCGTGACTTCGTCGATGAGCGTGGCCGACTCGTCCAGTCGCGGGTCAGCGGTGAGCAGTCCGTCCGTATCGGTGAGCAGGACGAGGTGAGACGCCCCGATGAGGTTCGCGACCAGCGCGGCCAACCGGTCGTTGTCGCCGAAACGTATTTCCTCGTCGGCGACGGCGTCGTTTTCGTTCACGATGGGCACCACGCCCAGTCCCAATAGTGCTTCGAGTGTTCCGCGCGCGTGGAGGTACTGGCCGCGGTGAGAAAAGTCGAGCGGAGCGAGGAGAACTTGTCCAACGGGGGCACCAACTTCACCGAAGGCGTTACGCCACGCGTGCATCAACAGGGGCTGGCCGACCGCCGACACGGCCTGGAGGGTGACCGCGTCGCGGGGACGAGGGCGCCTTTGGCCCACCTCCGCCCAGCCCGCGGTAATGGCCCCCGAAGTCACAACCACCACGCGCCACCCCTCACCGCGCAGGGCTACGACGTCCGCCGCCACGTCGACCAAAACGGCGTACGCCACCTCGCCGCGTTCGTCGGTCACCGACGAGGTACCGACCTTCACCACGACGCTGGCGCTACTCATCTTCCGAGGGATCCAGTCGGCCGTGGCGGGCTAGCCGCTCTCGGCGAGTGGCCCGGTGCGCCCCTTCGCGATCGAGTCCAATACCCGAGTCATCTCGCCACCACTCGAAGGCGAGGTCGCCAACGCGCACCAGGTCACCGTCGCGCACGCCCGCTCGCGTGAGCAGCCGGTCGACCCCCAGGTCGCGCAGGCGGCGAACGATCTCGTCGAGAGCC
>JAKBAB010000014.1 GCA_021815645.1 Actinomycetes bacterium | reverse complement strand
TCGGACCGCCGGCGAGCGCGCTTCGACTAACGCGTAGCCCGCGCGGGGCTCTAGTGCTGGCGGGTCTAATCGCGGTCGCGGTGACTTGGCTCGGTGTGCTGCTCGCCTACGACAGCTTCTACTGGGGCGCGGTCTCTCCGGGGCTACCGGTCAGTTTTTTCGTCGTGGTGCTGATCTTTCTAACGTACGTGGTGGCCGGGGTCGGGTCGCGGAGCAGTTCGGCCCCTCGGCGGGTGGGCCGCTCGACGTAATGTTCTCCGGTTTCATGATCAACGCCTGGGAGACGGCTTCGATCGTCGCGGTCGTGGCCGGCGTCGTCGGCTTCTTCGTGGTTCTGCGCGGTTCGGCCTTCGCCGCCCACGCGATTCCCAACGGCGCCTTCGCGGGGGCCGCGGGGGCCAATCTCCTCGGGTTCAGCACGATCGCGGGGCTCGGCGCCTTCTCCCTACTGGCCGCAATCGCCATCGCCGCGCTGGGGCGTCGCGCTCGTCGCGACGTGGCCACGGCGCTGGTACTCGTACTCGCCCTCGCCCTCGGCGCGGCCTTTCTGTCGCAAAGTACTCAGTACGAGGCGGCCATATTCTCCCTACTGTTCGGCGAGATTCTCGGTGTCAACTCCGGGGAGATTCTCCCAGTAGCCCTACTGGCGATCGGGTGCGTACTGGTCGTGGCACTCTTTTACCGCAAACTCTGGCTCACCTCGGTCGTGCCCGAGATTGCCGCGGCCCGGGGGGTCTCGAACGCGCGCGTCGAGCTGGCTTTCCTGCTCGTAGTAGCCGCCGCCACGACGATGACGGTGCCGGTCGTGGGAACGTTACTGATCTTCACGTTGATGATCGGTCCCCCGGCCACGGCGCGAACACTGTGTACGCGGCCCGCGGCGGCTCTGGTGGCGTCGGTCGCGGTGGCGCTCGCGACGGTGTGGACCGCGGTGGCCAGTTCGTTCCTAACGAACTGGCCAGTCGGGTTCTTCGTTGGGGCCCTCAGCGCCGGCGGCTACTCCACCGCGCGACTCTTCGTGGCGACTCGTTCGCGCTCGTCGCGCTCCGTCTGAAACACTGATGTTATGAACACTGGCTACGGCATTACGGTTCCCTTCGACGGCGTCACGCTCAGCGAACACCGCGAGTGGTTCAAGCGTCTGGCCGACCTCGGCTACAGCGACGTGTGGACCGCCGAAGTCGACGGCACCGACGGGTTCACCCCCCTGGTCCTCGCCGCGGCCGTCGAGTCGCGCCTCAATCTCGGCGTCGCGGTCGCTCCGGTCTTCACCCGCGGCGCGGGACTTCTCGCCATGACCGTCGCCGCGCTGGCCGACGTCGCCCCCGGTCGTTTTACTATGGGCCTGGGTGCCTCGAGTCAACCGGTGGTCGAACGGTGGAACGGAGTCGCCTACGAACGGCCCTACGCCCGCACGCGAGACGTTCTACGCTTTCTAAAACGGGCCCTCGCGGGCGAGAAAATTGATGACGTCTTTGATACGTTCGAGATTCACGGCTTCAAACTGTCTCGGCCCGTGACGGACCGACCCCCCATACTGCTCGGGGCCCTACGTCCCAAAATGTTGCGCCTGGCGGGGAGCGAAGCCGACGGAGCGATCCTCAACTGGCTAAGCGTCGAGGACGTCGCCACCTGTCGCGGCGAAGTAGGACCGAACAAAACGATTTGCGCTCGGCTCTTCGTCGTGCCCCTCGCCGACGAGCAGCGAGCCCGATTCGTCGCGCGGCGCATGATCTCGTCCTACCTCACCGTGACCGCCTACGCCGAATTCCATCGCTGGTTGGGACGCGGTGAGCTACTAGCGCCGATGTGGGAGGCCTGGGCGCTCGGTGAACGCCAGCGCGCCAACGAGGTTATCCCCGACGAGGTGGTCGACGCCCTCGTTATACACGGACCGTACGAAGCGTGCCGCGAGCACGTGCAACGCTACGTCGCGGCCGGGGTGGACGTCGTCACCTTGGCCGTCGTACCGGTCGGGGTCGATCTCGACGAGGCCGTACGCGGTCTGGCCCCGCGCTAGACGGCTTCGGACTCGAGAAAGTCGAGCACCGCCGCGTACTTCTCGCGCGCGGCGCGCGTGCGCGTCGGTATGTGTTCGCTCGGCACGTCGCTCGCGCGATATTCGCGTAGCGCGTGGCGCGCGACGGTTTGTCGATGGACTTCGTCGGGACCGTCGTAGATTCGTGCGGCGCGCGCGGCTCGGTACATCGCCTCGAGCGGCATGTCGCTCGAGTAACCGAGGGAGCCGTAGGTCTGCAGGGCGCGGTCGATAACGTCGTGCAAGACGTTGGCCCCGAAGAATTTGATCATGGCGATCTCGTCGCGCGACGCCGACGCCCCGACCTGGTCCATCTTCCAAGCGGCGTGCAGAGTCATGAGACGCGCGGCGTGCATCTCGGCGCGCGAGTCAGCGATCCAGTTGAGGATCGTCTGCTTCTCGGACAGGAGTGAGCCGTGGGTGTAGCGACTAAGGGCTCGCTCGCACATCATGTCGAAGGCCCGCTGCGACTGGCCCAGCCAGCGCATGCAGTGGTGGATTCGACCCGGGCCGAGTCGAGTCTGGGCTAACAGGAAGCCCGATCCTTCCGGTCCCACCAAGTGGTCGGCCGGCACGCGGACCTCTTCGTAGAGAATCTCGGCGTGGTTGCCGAAGCGGCCGTAGGTGACGCGCGGGTCGTCCATCGAACCGACGTCTCGCACAATATTCACCCCAGCCGTGGCCACCGGTACCACGAACATCGACGAACCCTGATAGGGGTGGACGTCGGGGTTAGTGACGGCCATCACGATGAGTAGGTCGGCCACCGAACCGTTGGTGGTGTACCACTTGCGCCCGCTAATCACCCACTCGTCGCCGTCGCGCACCGCGCGCGTCTTGAGCAGGCGCGGGTCCGAGCCGGCGGTGTCGGGTTCGGTCATGGAAAAGCCCGAGCGAAGTTCACCGCGCAGCAGGGGGTCGAGCCAGCGCTCTCGAATGTCACCGCGCCCGGTCATCTCCAACGCCGCGGCGAGCAGTTCGGCGTTACCGCTGTCGGGCGCGTTATTTCCAAAGACGACCGGGGCGTAGGGACTGCGCCCGAGAATCTCGTGCATCAACCCCAGGGCGACCTGCCCGAAGCCCATGCCACCGAGCTCGGGCGCGAGGTGCGCCGCCCACAGGCCGCGGTCTCTAACGGCGAGCTGGAGCGGAGCGATGACTCGCAACAACTGGTCTCGAGTTAGGTCGAGCGTTTCGAGGGGCTCCACCTCCTCGCGCACGAAACCACGCATCCACTCGAGTTGTGCCTCGAAGGCCGGGTCCGTCGAAAAGTCCCACGCCATAGTCACCTCCGCTCATCGCCACTTTAGACACGGCCCGAGGGCCGCGATTTGACTCCCCTACACTGAAGGGGTGCCGAGTGACGTGACAACCCCTACTACAACGTCGAGCCCGATTGTCATAGGAGTCGTCGACACGATGTTCGCCCGTTACAACATGGGCGCCGCCGCGCGGGCCGAGCTCAGTGAGTGTCCCGGGTTCAACGACTCCTTCGTCGTCACGTCCCTGACGGTGCCGGGCTTTAAGGACCTCGCCGTCGCGGCGAAGAACCTCATCGAGCGACGCGGCGCGGCCATCGTGGTGGCCCTCGGGATGCCGGGGCGGGCCGCCATCGACAAGCAGTGCGCGCACGAAGCCTCCCTGGGCATAATGCAGGCCCAACTCATGACTTCGACGGCGATTCTCGAGGTCTTCGTACACGAGGACGAGGCCGACGACCCCGCGGAGCTCGCCGCCGTCATGGAGAACCGTTCGCGCGCCCACGCTCGCAACGCCTATTGGATGATCTTCGCGCCCGACGAGCTCGCCCGACGGGCCGGTCAGGGGATTCGTCAAGGGTTCGCCGACGCCGGGCCGCTACCCGGCACCTAAATCGCCCGACACTCCCGGCGCCCGTTACTATGCTCGCCATCGGGAGCGGGAGCCGCTCGAGGAGGACTCATGAGAGACGCCGTTATTGTCGCGACCGCACGGAGCCCCATCGGGCGAGCCTTTAAAGGTTCGCTGGTTGACTTTCGCCCCGACGACCTCACCGCCACGATCGTGCGCGCGGCCCTCGACAAAGTGCCCGAACTCGACCCCCACCTCGTCGAAGACCTCCTGGTGGGCTGCGGTCAACCGGCCGGGGAGTCGGGATTCAATATCGCACGGGTCGCCGCCCTGTTGGCCGGCCTAAACGAAGTACCGGGGGTCACCGTCAATCGCTACTGCTCGTCCTCGCTCCAAACGATCCGCATGGCCGCCCACGCCATTCGCGCCGGCGAGGGTGACGTCTTCGTGGCGGCGGGCGTAGAGACGGTGTCGCGCTTCCCCCAAGGTGCGAGCGACTCGCCCAAGGCGATGAACCCGCTCTTCAACGACGCCATGGCGCGCAGCGCGCGACGCGCGGAGAAGGTCGACCAGCCGTGGAGCCCGTCGACGGACTTGGCCGACGTCTACATCGCGATGGGCCAGACGGCCGAGAACGTCGCCGAGTACGAGGGCGTCTCTCGTCAAGAGATGGACGAATTCGCGTTGCGCTCCCAGGAACTCGCCGTCGCTCACCAGATGAACGGCTTCTTCGAGCGCGAAATCACCCCGGTCACACGGCCCGACGGCGTCGTCGTATCGCGTGACGACGGCCCGCGCGCCGACACCACCCTCGAGCGGCTGGCCAGCCTGACGCCCGTTTTCCGTCCCGGCGGTACCGTCACGGCCGGCAACGCCTGCCCACTTAACGACGGGGCCGCCGCGGTCGTCGTGATGAGTGACTCGCGCGCTCGCGAACTCGGTCTCACCCCGCTCGCGCGCATCGTCGCGAGTGCGGTCAGTGGTCTCAACCCCGAAATCATGGGACTGGGGCCCGTCGAGGCCTGCCGCCAGGCTCTGGCGCGCGCCGACATGACGATGGCCGACATTGACCTCGTCGAAATCAACGAGGCCTTCGCCGCACAGGTTCTGCCCAGCGCCAAACACCTAGAGATACCCTGGGAGAAACTCAACGTGCGCGGCGGGGCCATCGCCCTCGGTCACCCCTTCGGCATGACCGGGGCGCGTATTATGACCACTCTCCTTAACTCCCTCGAGGACGCCGACAAGCGCTACGGGCTCGAAACGATGTGCGTGGGTGGCGGCCAAGGTATGGCGATGATTGTCGAGCGCCTTAGTTAGTAACCGGCGAAGGTACGTGGGTTTCTCGCCTAGGACGTCGAGCGATCCGTCTCGTTCGACGTCTAGGCCGCGGGACCGGTGAGGCGAGCGCCCGGGTCTTCGCCGAATTGACGCGCCTCGTCCTCGTCCACCGCACGACTTTCGTCGGGGAGCATTACGGGTATTGAATCGCGCACCTCGTAGGCGACGCGGCGCCGGGGGTTATAGAGCAGATCGCGCGTAGGCACGTAGAGCAACGGCTGGTGGTCAATGGGGTCTTCTAACAGGTCCAGCAGGAACGGGTCCAGAGTCACTCGTCTTCCTCCTTAATTAGTGCGCCCACTTCGGCCACGCGCGCGGCGCAAGAAAGTTCGTCGTGCGCCTCAACGTTGAGTCGCAAAAGTGGTTCGGTGTTCGACGGTCGTAGATTAAACCACCACTCACCGTAATCGGCCGTGAGGCCGTCGAGGCGATCGACCGCGATCGACGGATCGAGGCGCGCGGCCACCCGTTCGACGGTCGCGGCGGGGTCGACCACGGTGTAGTTCAACTCGCCCGAATTGCCGTAACGGCGAAAGGGCGCCACCAACTCAGAGAGGGTGTGGTCACCGTCGCTGAGGAGACCCAAGACGATAAAGGCGGTAATAATCCCCGAGTCGGCCCGGTAGTTGTCACGGAAGTAGTAGTGACCGCTGTGTTCACCACCGAAGACGGCCCCGGTCTCGGCCATAGCCTGTTTGATAAAACTGTGACCCACGCGCGTACGGATGGGGACCCCACCGCATTCGGTAATAGTCTCGGGCACCACTTTTGAGCAGATCACGTTGTAGAGCACACTCGCTCCGCGGTGGCGGCGCAACATAGCCGCGGCCACCAGGGCGGTCGTTAGAGAGCCGCTGACCGGTTCGGCCCGCTCGTCGATGAGAAAGACCCGATCGGCGTCTCCGTCGAAGGCCAGTCCCAGGTCGGCGCCACTTTCGAGCACCCGTCGCTGGAGGTCGCGCAGATTATCGGGGTTGAGTGGGTCGGCGGGGTGATGGGGAAACGTTCCGTCGAGCTCGCCGTAGAGAATCTCCACGTCGAGGGGCAGTCCGGCGAACACGAGCGGCGCGACGTAGGCCCCCATGCCGTTGGCCGCGTCGGCCACCACCCGCAGCCTGCGAAGGCGAGAGACGTCGGTGAAGGAGTGTACGTGAGCTACCCACTGCGACGTGAGGTCGAGCGACCTTAGGGGCGGTCCCGCGCCAGTCGCCGGCGCTTCGTAGAACCGGTTGGTCAGAGCTTCGACGTCGACCAGGCCCGAATCGGCACCCACCGGCGCGGCCCCGGCGAGACAGAATTTGACGCCGTTGTACTGGGCGGGATTGTGCGACGCGGTGAACATGACCCCGGGCCGTTCGAGGTACCCCGAGGCGAAGTACAAAAGATCCGTCGACGCGAGCCCGAGATCGATGACCTCGACGCCCACCGCTCTCGCGCCGTCGGCGAAGGCCGTCGCGAGCGGTTCGCTCGAGGTCCGCATGTCGCGCGCGACCACGATCTCACCGGTGGCGCAGAATGTCCCAAAGGCCGAGCCGACCGCGCGCGCGAGTCGTTCGTCGAGTTGATCGGGGTAGATCCCGCGAACGTCGTAGGCCTTAAAGACGGTGCGCGTATCCACGGGGTCTCATCCTAACGAGGGCGGTTTCGCCGCCGGCGAAGTAAGACGTAGAGCACCGCGAAGCCCATGAGCACCGTTACGTCGGTGGTCGCGCTACCGAGCGAGGTCGCTCGCGTCGTCGCGTAGGTGAGGGAGACCTCGTGTGAGGTCGGTACGACGACCATCAAGTTGGGGCTAACTCGGTAGGGCCCCGCGGCGCCCGACACCCTCCAGCGGGGGTAGTAGGAGATCTTCACCAGCATCGGGACCGCGAGGCGCGACACGTGAAAGGAGAGAGACTGCAGTCCGATGGAAACGGCGGTGACCTTAACGGGGGGCAGTTTCACCCCCGCGTGCATTGCGGAGACGGAGGTCGCCCGGGGCCAAGACGGCGGTCCGGTCTCGGCGACGTAGACGCGTTGGAGCGCGGGGTCGAGCCACCACGTCTGATTAGCCGCGAGCCAAGTCGACCCGCTGGACACGTTGGCCACCACGTTAGGTTCGTGAGCGAGGGCCTGAACCATTGGGCTGTGGTGAATGAGGTAGATACGCCACCGTACCCCGGGGGACGGCCACGCCCTAGTGGACGCGACGAGTTGCAGCTCGGGGTCGGCGTTTGCTTGGGTTACGACCGCCGGCGAAAACGCCATGAAGTACTTGACCCCGAGCATCTGGAGGTGGCGCACCCCGAGCGCGACGTCGAGCGGACCGTAGCGCAGTCCGACTTGGGGGTTGCTGGGCGCGACGCTTAACTCGCTCTGGTCGAGGTAGTGATACGGCGTCGTGGGCGAAGACTCCATGAGCAACCCCTCCATGGAGTCGATGCAGTTGTTCGTCCAGTAGGGCAACAGCATCAGGGCTTCGGGGGTGCCGAATCGGTTCTCGGTGGCGCTGTACTCCCACATCGCTCGCCCACACCCGTAGCGTCGCCCGAGTCGAGACATGGTCTCCATGAGGCCGTGGTACTCCGGCCAGGCCGCCTTGGCCTGGTAGCCCGAGTAGTTCCACTGCGCCCAGCTGGTCACCTGGTTACCGGTCGTCGACAGGTGCAGCGCGTTCGCCCAAGGCGTAATGAGACCCGGGACCGTAGAGGCGAATCCCAAAAGGGCCACTACGAGTGTCGCGCGCAACGTGCGTCCTTCACGGCGTTGGCCCGCGGCGCCATCAACGTCACCGTGGTCGCGCTCGGTGGCCGCGTGGTCGTCGCTGCGAGATTCCAGGTGCCCGTCACGCGACTGCGCCGCCCCCGTGACTAGCCCCGACGACGACAGCGCCGGGGCCCCACCCACACTGGCGCGCGCTCGACTCGCGTCACCTCGCGAAAGCGCCGCGTCGTCTCCATCGTCGGAGCCGTCCTCCCAAGCTAGATCGTCGTCGCGGCCGCGACGCGCTCTACGTCCCACCCAGCGCCACGCGCCGTAGCCGACGAGCCACCCCGCGAGGAGGTGAGAGGTGAGAAACCAGAATGGGACGAGCCGCTCGTTCCAAATTACGCTCTGGGGGTCGAGCAGGTAAGCGAGCAGCGACGCCCCCACGAGCGCTGAGAGGATCATGCCGAGCCGGTCGCGCACCACTAGGGCGACGACGACGGCCCAGGCGGCGAGCACCATGACCCATCGATCGCCCCCGGCGCCACCGGTCGCGTTGAACCAGCCGAGCGTCGTGAGCACCACGTGAGGACTGGACACGTTGTCGTTGGTGTAGCCGAGGGAGTCCGTGAGCGACTGCGTCGTTACGAAAGGCAGTAGCCACCAGGCCGATAGTCCGAAGGAGATCAGCCCGGCGCCCACGGCGAAGCGCACGGGTCGCGCGTAGTCGCCGCGGACCGAGACTCGGTCTCGGGGGTCGCCGTGACCACGTCGCCTCAGCAGCTCAAAGACGACGAGAATCGCCACCGCCCCCAAGGTGAACAGCCACGGCAGTACGTGGGCCGCGAGGGTGGCGCTCAGGGCGAGCGCCGCGAGCCAGTAGCCGCGCCCGCTACGTAGGCCGCGGTCGAAGAGCCCGAGTGTCACCATCGCGAGCGCGAGGGAGAGCGCGAATGAGTACTCGCCAGCCATGGAGGAGAAGAGGTTTCCCCCGACAATCGTGAAGGAAGCGTCAAAAAGAAACGGCAAGGTCGCCAACGCCAGCGCCGCCGGAATGGGCCGCGGTGCGCGAAAGAGGCGGCCCATCGCGTAAGCGCACACCGGCATCAGCACCGAACCGAGGATCGTCGCGAGTTTGAAGGCGACCGCAAAACTCACAACGTAACTGGCCAAAGTCGCCAGAAAGTCCGGTAGCACGAAGTAGTAGGTGTAGGCCGGTATGCCGGCCAACCACCCCGGGTACCACGGCGTCAAGTTAAGGAGGTTGCCCGTCGTTCGAAGGTACGCCGGCAACGCGAGGTGCGATCCCGTGTCACCCCCGGTGAGGGTCGTGCCCGACACGAGCAGCGAAGGGTGCAGTGACGACACCGTGACGTAGATGACGGCGAGCACCACGAAAAAGTCCACGACGCCGAGCGGTGTCACCCACCGGCGGCCCCTCACGAGTGGCTCGCTCGCTGAGCCACAACGGCCACGAGGGCCACGGCGTTAAACGACGCGTGGGCGAGGTAGCTCGGCACCAGCCGTCGAGTCCGCCACGCTACGAGAGCCAAGAGTGCGCCCAGTGCGAACAGGCCGAAGAACTGCAGCGGCTCTCCGTGCGCCAGGGCGAATAACGCGGCGCTCGCCACGACCGCCAGCGCGACGGCGCGACGGCGCGATCCCGGCGTGCCTTCGGCCACGGCGCGAAAAATGACGCCGCGAAAGAGCCACTCCTCGAAGAACGGTGCGACGAACGTCGTCAGTAGGGCGACTAGGGCAAAGCCCAATCCGTGCGCTGACTGGAAGAGGTGATTGACGGGCCGCGAGAGACTCTTGAAGTGAAAAGGCGCGTAAGCGGCGTCTATGACGAACTGCGCGGCGACCCCGAGTACCACGTAGCCGACGTCACTGCGCCGGGGTCGCCACTGGTGCGGCCACGGCGACAGGCGGCCCTCACGGTACGCGTAGAAAATAGCGGCCGCGAATCCACACCACACCCCCACTAGACCCATGGCGTTCGCCCACCACGGTGGCGCGAGGGAGCGACCAATCGCGCCGAGTCCGCCGGGGTAGTGCGCTAACGCGGCGCCGAGGGCGATGAGCAAGAGCGCGAGCACCTGTCCGGCTAAGAATCCGATAAATCCCGCGATCACGATAGCGACGGCGCGCGGACGATTCGTTAACGGCGAGACGTCGGGGGAACTCAAGGGCTTACGCTCTCCTCTCGACGTTATGCACAGGACGAACTGACCGGTGACGGTTCACCTCTAGATTAGAGAGGTGGCCGACACCCCTAACCAACCCAACGGCATCAAGAAGTTTCTCCCGGGCGGTGAGCGACCGCTCGCGCCCCAAGCGCGACGTCGTATCGTGACCATCGCCATAGTCGCGTTCGTCTTGGGCATATTGATCATTCCCTCGCTCTTCTCCTCTAAAAACGTCAAGACCGTTACGTACTCCGCGCTGATGCGAGACGCGCGCGGCGGTCAAGTAGTTTCGGCCGCTATCAACAACTCCAACGGCATCATCACTGGCCAGTTGAGTAACGGCGAGAACTACACCACCAACGGCCCGAGCCCGGCGCTCAACAACGAGATAGACAATCTGCGCGCCCACAACGCCACCGTCACGTTCGCCAATCCCTCCAGTCTCGCCTCGCTGCTACTGCCCTACCTCATATGGATTTTGATCTTCGCGGCCTTCATGATCTACGCGAGCCGCCAGGCGCGCGGACAGATGAACGGAATGATGTCCGTCGGCAGGTCGCGCGCCAAACAGTTCAACGAGGACCGCCCGCGCACGACGTTCGCCGACGTCGCGGGTTACCTCGGAGTAAAGCAAGAGATCTCCGAGGTGGTCGAATTTCTCAAGAGCCCCCTTCGCTACAAAAACATTGGCGCAACGATTCCCAAGGGCATTTTGCTAGTGGGTCCCCCCGGTACCGGAAAGACGATGCTGGCTCGCGCCGTTGCCGGCGAGGCCGGTGTTCCCTTCTTTTCGGTGTCCGGCTCTGACTTCATGGAGATGTTCGTCGGCGTGGGCGCCAGTCGAGTGCGCGACCTCTTCGCCACCGCACGCAAACAGGCGCCGGCGATCGTCTTCGTCGACGAAATCGACTCCATCGGTCGCAAGCGAGGCGCCGGACTCGGTGGCGGTCACGACGAACGCGAACAGACACTGAATCAGATGTTGAGCGAAATGGACGGCTTCGAACCGACCGAAGGAATCGTGGTAATCGCCGCGACCAACCGACCGGACGTATTAGACCCCGCACTGCTTCGCCCGGGCCGCTTCGACCGCGAAATTGTCGTTCCCCTACCCGACCTCGAGGAGCGACTCCCCATCCTCGAAGTGCACTCCAAGGGAAAACCCCTCGACGCTTCGGTCGATCTAGCGATCGTGGCCCGCGGCACCCCCGGCATGAGCGGCGCCGACCTCGCCAACTTGGTCAACGAGGCGGCCCTACACGCGGTGCGGCGAAACTCCACCACCATCGACATGCAAGACTTCGAATCGTCGCGCGACCGCGTACTCATGGGTCAAGAGCGAGACACCATGGTTCTCCAAGACGACGAGCGCGAGCGCATCGCCTTTCACGAAAGCGGACACGCTCTGCTCGCGTACGTCCTCGATAAGACCGATCCCTTGCACAAGATCACGATCATTCCACGCGGTATGGCCCTCGGGGTGACGATGACGCTGCCCGAGGAGGATCGCCACATCATGTCGCGCCAACACCTCGAAGACTCCCTGTGCATGAGGATGGGTGGACGCGTGGCCGAATTACTGGTCTACGGCGACCTCTCCACCGGCGCCGCCGACGACCTCCAGCGCAACACGGAACTGGCTCGAAGAATGGTGCGCGAGTGGGGCATGTCCAAAGAGATCGGGCCCATGGCGTGGGGTTCGAATAATCAGGTCTTCCTGGGCGAGGACCTGATGCACACCCGCGACTACTCCGACCACACTTCCAAGGTCATCGACGATGAGGTAGAAAGAATTCTGCGCGAACAGGAGTCTCGCGCCATTGAAGTCCTCACTCTTCACCGCCGTGGCCTGGAGTCGCTCACCCGAGCGCTCTTAGAGAGCGAAACTCTCGACGGCGCCGCTGCGGCCCGACTCATCGACGAAGCCAACGGCGAACCTCTGCACCCCGAGGGAACCAAAACCGTCAGCGCCCTCAGCGGATACGACCGCGCGGGTCGCACCGCACCGGCGGCGCCAGTGAATCCCGCCGCGCCGCCGAGCGCGCCGCTCGAACCGGTTCCGGCGGCCACGACCTGGCAGCCACCCTCACTACCGGCCGTCTAGGGGCGCCATCACGTCGACTCCGGCGGGGTGACTCGGTAGCGTGAGCGACACGACCATGTCCTCGCGCGACGACGCGACGATGTAGGTTTCGTTCGTCGCACGACGCAGAGACGGGACCACGCTAGCCAAATCGAGAGTGCCCCTCGCCGCCACCTTCACGTCACCGACGACCGTGGAGGAGTGAGGCGCGCCGTCGGTGAGCGACGTCACCGAAACCGTTATCGTGCCCGAGGTAGTGTTCGTCACGCTCGCCGCGTCGAAACCCCGGCCCGTAAAATTGCGGATGAGGAACGCGGTCGCCGGCGCTTCGTAGGAGATCAGTTCAATCGTCGGTGCGACGCCCGTCGCCAAAGTGGACACGACCGGCTCGCGCGAGGCGACCGTCACGGCTGCGTAACCGGCGGCCGGTATGGCCGGGTTAGGCGTCACGCTAACGAGTCCCGTCGAGTACGCGTTCACGTTGATCGTTTGGGCGGGGATCGCGTAATGGCCGAGCGTCAGTGAAACGGTCACGGACGTGGGAACGTCGTTGGGGTTAGTGACGCGAATCTGAGCGAGCGCCGAAGCGGCGGTAGTCACGTCGGAGAACCAACTCTCGGTGGCCGCGGCCCGCGCGCCCTGGTCGAACGAAATAGTGCCACGAGAGTCCTGAACGCCCACTATCACGAGAGAACCGCGCGACACCGTAACGGCGACACCCACGTTCGACGTGTTGACGACCGAGCGAGCCAGACTGATTTCGGTGACTGAGTGGGCCGGCACGGAGTACCCCTGGAGCGACTGGGGCTGGGTGAGTCCCGCCGCGGAGAATAGTGACGTGTTAAAAACGGCGGCAGTCGCGGTGGGGTTATAGACGCTCAACCACGCACTCGAGCCCACCAACGTGTCGAAGCCCCCGCCGTACCAAGACGTGACACCCTGCGACGAGCACGGCACGTCGGCCCGCCCGGTGCCCGATACCTCTTCGGCGACCACGCCGCCACCGCTAATTTGAACCGCGACCGCGAAGTTCGATCCCTTAACGTCCTGGCTCGGTACGAGGAACTGCGAAGTGCGCGCGGCCAGCTCTACGGTCTTCGCGTAGACCTGTCCACTGGCCGAAACGACGTTCACGCTAAGCGAGCGACTGGACCCGGCGGTGTTGTAGAAGACGACTCGACCGGGCGAACCACTACCGCTGGTGAGTCCCGTGCAGTAGAGCGCCGTCGACTCCGCGTTCATGAGCACCGCCAACCCACTGGGTAAGTCAGAAGGGTTAACGGGGCGTTCGAGAGTCGTCACGACGCCCGTGAGGGCGAGGACCAGGGCCGCGAGGGCCAGCAGCGCCGAACGCTTCTTACGGCGAGCCATCGTCCTCTTCTATCTTTTGGGGGGCGATCGGTCTTGGGCCCTGCGCACCTTCGCCCCGTCCCGCCGCGTGACGCGGTGAGTGATGGGACGAGGTTTGGCGCGTCGCCACGTGTTCGGCCTCGTGACGAGGTCCCTTCGACACGGCGCCGCGAACCGGCGCGGCGCGCCGGGGCCGCCCGGTGAATAGCCATTCGAGTCGTTGAATCCAACCGAAACCGAGCCAGACAATGGACCACATGCCTAACGTAAAGAGAGCGACGAGACCGTTGAAGGGAAACTGGTGCAGGACAATTTCGGCCCGTGGCGACGCCGTGGTACTCGCGACGCTGTAGTAAGGGGTCCAACCCCCGAAGACGTTGCGCGGCGCGGGGTGCCCTGCGACGTTGAGCGCGAATGCGTCGGCCGGAGCTAGTCCAGCGACGACCGTCGATCCCCCATTCACCCGACCCGACGCGGAGCTCGAGCTGAAGACGGGACTTAACGAATTAGATCCGGGCGTCGACTGAGCGAAAATTCCGTGGAAGAGTGAGTTCGAGTACACCTCCACCGAGGGCGTATCGAGGGCGAGCGCCAAGTCGCTCTGATTCTTGAGGGCACTTAAGAGCACATCGGGCACGGGTCGAAAGGGCACGTGCTGCACACCCGCGAGTTCGGGGGCGGCCGCGTTCATCACGACGATGGTGGAGATTCCCGCCGGCGCTAGGAGTTGACCGAGCCGAACCGTACGGCCGTCGAGAGCGGCCTGAATGGCCGCAATCACGACTTCGAACGTACCCGAGTTCGGCGGAGAAAAAAGCGTGGCCCCCCCGGGCAGACCGTTCGTCGACGTCGCCGCCTCCAGGCCGGGCGCTACCGACCAGCCCGACACCGGGACCACGCTCGGGTCACCCAACCAAAGCACCCGAAATCCCCCGGCGCTCGAGGGGGCGAGAGCGCTGAGAGATTCGGCCACCGAAGTGGTGGGCAGATCAAACCGTCCCCCGGCCAGACTCAGGAGAAATGGTAACGAAGCCAACGAGAGAGTCGCGACTACCACCACGGCGGCCACTTGACGCCACCCGAAGCCGGCGTCGCGCACGTCGTGTTCGAGCGCGGCCACCCCGAGACCGACCAATCCGGCCAAAGTCAGCGCGTATAGGGCGAGCAGGACGTCTAGGTTGGGCGCGAAGGACCCCATCCAGTGTCGACCGGCGAGGTCGCTCACGACCAACGTCAACACGGCGATCGTGACCAATTTACTCGCCAAGGCTCGACGCTCCCCTTTACAGAGCACGAGCCCCAGTGCCGCCGCCGCCGGGAGCAGCCAGCCCCACCACGACATTCCGAAGGTGCCGTCGACGCCGCGCAACAACAACGAAAATCCCGGGACGGACCAGGGACCGCGCGCTAGACCGAAGATGCCTAGCGCCCCCCGACCGGCGAATATGAGGTCGACGGTGGTGGGCAGTAGAAAGATGGCGACGTTGAAGATCAGCGACCCGAGAAATCGCATTGATCCGTGAAACTCCCCGTCGGCGTCGGGCTCGATCCGACGCGCGACGGCGACGCCCACCACGATGAGCGCGACGGCGACGATCATCGCCGGGGCGAGAGCGCTGACGACGGCGATGAGCATTATGAGCTCCATTCGCTGACCGGCCTCAGTCCAACGCCACCCCCGGTGCCCGAAGGGTCGCGGTTCGTCGTAAGGACGAAGGCGAAACCCCGGCACGTCCATGATCTCAAAGATGCGTCGCGTGACGAAAGGTAGCGCCGCTACGACGACGAGCACGTCAACGCGGCCCTGGCTGATCATGTTGGCGCCCACGGGCGCCGCCGCGTACGCGAGTGCGCCCACGAGTCGGGCCCGCGAAGAGACTCGGTTCTTGAGGAACCGTCCGACCCCCACCGCTCCGAGTGGCACGGCGGCGATCAGCGCTAGGCGGGGCAGAACTCCCATGCGCCCCAATACGAAGGTCCCGGCGAAAGCCAGCACCCCGTACCCGGGCATGGCGGGGGTGCCGGTGCCCACACCGTTGGACGACCACGAGGCGAAGAAATGTCGCCACATTGACCACCACGAGTCGAGCGGCGCGAGGCGACCCACCAGGGGCAAGTGAGTCGTTACGAGATTGCGCGAGCCGATGAGCCAAAGCGCGGCGGCGAGCGCCACGACGACGGCCTGAGATCGAAAAGAGGTCAAGAAGCGAGTCGGTCGGGCGCGCAACTCCAAAAGTTCGCTGGCCGCGAGATCATCGAACTCCTCGTTTTCGGAGAACGCGGCGGCGAAACCGACCCCGGCCTCGGCCGGATCGTCGAAGGCGCTGACGACCGGCGCTGGGGGCAAGACCCCGCGCGCCCGGTCTAGCCCCTCGCGCGCCACGGTAACGAAAAAGTGCTTGAGACGAATCGCGCCACCCAACTGGAGACGTTTGAGCTCTTCGTCGGACAGCACGCGCAAGGTGCGCAAATGGCGACGGCGCTGGCGGACCCGCCGACGCTGTACGAAGAGCCAGCGCCAGGAGTTCCCAATGGCGCCGGCGCGATCGAAGTCTCGACCCACGAGCGCGACGGCGACTTCGGCCAGGTCGAGGACGGCCAGTAGCGCGAGCGTCACCACGGTGGTGCGACCCTCCCAGCCGGTGGCCACGACCAGCAGTCGGTGCCGGCGCCGTAAGTCTTCGTGGGAGGCCTGTCGGGTCCCTAACGCGGTGGCCGGTCGTTCGCCGGTGGCGATCGTCTCTCGGTGAGCGACCTTCGCTCGCGGAGCGACGACGATGCGCGCTCCGGCCACCTGGGCTCGCCAACACAGGTCCAGATCCTCGCCCAGGAGCGTGATGGTCGGATCAAAACCGCGCAACGTCGTGAAGAGGTCGGTACGCACGAGGGTGACACCCCCGGGGGCGACAAAAACATCTCGTTCGAGGTCTTGTTGTCCGTGGTCGATCTCGCCGGCGTCAATTCGTTCCCGTACGACGCCGAACCGATCACTGGTTTGACCGACGTGCAAAAGGACCAGCGGGTCGTTGTACGCGACGTACTTCGGCGTCACGACGCCGGCGTTCGTGCGAAAGGCGGACTCGACCATGGACTGAACCGCGTCGGGCTCGAGCAGAACGTCGTCGTGACAAAAGAGCAGAAAGGCCGAACCCTCGACCATGAACGCCGCCTCGTTACACGCGGCCCCGAACCCGCGGTTCTCCTCGAGCAGTCGCACGTAGACGCCCGGAGCGACGGCACCGACCCGCTCGGACACTCCTTCGCCGTCGCCATTGGCGACCACGAGCACACTCAGTTCGGGGTAGTCCTGGGCGACCAGGGAAGCCACGGCGGCCTCGAGGCCGGGGCCCGAACCAGTGGTGACGATGACGGCCACAACGGCCGGAGCTCGAGAGTCCATCAGTCCATCAAGGCTACCGTCACTCGCTCAGGCTCGAGAGCCAACGAGTGGGCGGTGCGACCGAGATTTACCGCCGTCACCCCTGATGAAGGCGGGCGACCTCGTAATCGACGACGTCGCGCAGTGACGTCGTTAGGGGGATGACTGGTCGCCACTGCGTGTCGCGGTTGATCTTGTCTATTCGTCCACTCGAGATTGGCACGTCTATCGGGCGCACCAGCTCGCGATCGAGTACGAGTCGAGTACCCGGGGCCACCGTTGCCACCAACTCCCGGGCGATCTCCGCCAGCGCCGTCGCGCGACCGGACGCCACGTGGTACGTCTCGCCGGTGACGCCGCGCGTCGCGACCAGACGATAGGCCCGTACCACGTCGCGCACGTCGGTGAAGTCCCTCTGGGTTGAGAGGTCGCCCACGGAGATCTCGTCACGCCCCTCTTCGCGCGCCAGTAAAAGTCGTTGCACGAGGGCCGGCACAACGTAGTGCGGAGACTGACCCGGTCCGAGGTGGTTGAAGGGCCGTACCGTAATTACGCGTTGGCCGCGAGAACGTACTACCTCGCGCACCACGGCCTCGGCCTCGGCCTTGCTAGTCGCGTAGGGATTAGCGGGAGCGATGGGCTGCGTCTCGTCTAGGGGTTGATCGCGCGCTTCGGTGACGCCGTACACTTCCGCCGAGCTCACGAAGAGCGTCGTCGACTCGGGGCCCGCGCTCGCGCTCGCCTCGAGGACCCGGCGCGTGCCCACCACATTCACCCGGGTGTACTCGTCGGGTTGGCGCCACGACTCGGCGACGTTCGCCAACGCCGCGAGGTGGTAGGTGACGTTGGGCCGGACTCGTTCAAATAGTTCGCGCATGCGCGCGCCGTCAGTAACGTCGTCGTCGCGGTCCACTTCGACTACTTCGTCGCCGGCGTCGGCGAGGTATTGGCAGAGGTGTCGACCCACGAAACCGTGAGCTCCCGTAACGAGGGCGCGCACCCTAGGCACCCCGCGCGAGGTCGTAGGCCCTCACGTGCGCGGCGACGCAGGCGTCCCACGTGAACACCTCGGCGCGCTCACGCGCCCTTCGCGCATTACGCTCCCGCGCGGCCGTGGGCGCCACGAGGGCCGAAAGCACGGCATTCGCGAGGCCGTCACTGTCCCCCGCGGCCACCAGCGAGGCCGCGTCGCCGGCTACTTCCGCCATTACGGTGGACGCGCTGGTGACGACCGCGGCACCGCAGGCCAGGGCCTCGAGTACGGGCAGTCCGAATCCCTCCGCGCGCGAGGGATAGGCGACGACCGACGCGCGACGATAAAGCGCCGGCAGCGCGGCGTCGTCTACGAAACCCAGTCGACGGACCCGGGAGGCGAAGGGGTGGGCACGCAGCTGCGTCTCGAGGTCACTCACGCCCCACCCCACCAGTCCGCCAATCCACAGTTCAACGAGGGGGTCCGCGTGGGCCACCTCCGTGAAGGCGCGCAGCAAAACGTCGAGGCCCTTGCGGGGCTCGGCGGTGCCCACGAAGAGCACGTACGGCGTCGTCCTGGACAGATTGGCCGTCGCGAACCGTTCTTCGTCGCCGTCCTCGTCGCGACTGAAGCGCGATAGGTCGACGCCCAACGGCGCCACGACGATCGGCAGGGCGGCGCCCGTCACCTCGGTCAGTTGTCGCGCACTGTACTCACTAACGCAAACGGCGACCTTCGCGTGGCGTATTGAGTACGCAATCGCTCGGCGAAAGTAGATAACTTTGGCCCGTTCGTGCCACTCGGGGTTAGTGAAGAAAGTCAGATCGTGGATGGTGACGACTCGCGGCACGGACGCGTTGTGGGGCACCGTGTAGTGCGGTCCGTGCCAAACCTCCGCGTCGCGCGCCCACCTCGAACGTCCGAGCATCCATCGTTCGTAAGCCAGTCGGCCGAGTCGTGATTGGGCGACGGGTGAAGCTACCGCGGAACTCGGTGACAGCTCACGCCAACGCGCGCCGTCGTCGCGCCGGGTGACGAGAGTCGTCGAGACACCACTATCGGGGAGACGACGTGCGATCTCGGCGACGTAGCGCCCGGCGCCCGTAATTCGAGGGGGCACGGCCGAAACGTCGAGCGTAACTCTCACGTCCAAGCCGCCAAGTGATCGAGCGCGCACTGGCGCCACGTCAACGCCGACACGCTCTCGGCCCGACGCCGACGAAAGTCGTCACCGTCCCCCAGGGCGATTGCCGCGATGAGTCCGTCTCGGATGGACTCCACCTCCATGGGATCGACGGTGATTACTTCGCGGTTGTGCGCGACACTGGGCGTCGTCGCACTGGCGACCACGCGCGCACCGACACCGAGTGCCTCCACCGGTGGGAGTCCGTAACCCTCAGCGAGGGGCACGTAGGCCACTACGGTCGCGTCGCGGTAGAGCCCCTTGACGAGCGCGCGCGACTGCGCACCTAGCACGAGCGCGTCGCCGACGTCGTCCCCACCCCAGCCCGACGGTCCCACCAACACCAGAGGTCCTAACTCGTCGCAGCGCGACCGCGCCAACGCGTGACCGCGCACCAGCCGGTCGATGTTTTTACGGGGCTGCCTCGTCCCTACGTAAAGGGTGTAGTGCGCGCCGACTCCGTAACGCGAGAGAAGAGTCGCCACGTCGTCGGCGCTCGCCGGTTCGACGGCGTCATCGATTCCGAGGTGGACGGGACGAATGCGCCCGGGCGCGAAACCGTCGGCGACCAGTCGCTCGGCCAACCCGGGCGCGGTCGTCACGACCCGAACTTCGTCGCGCCGTCGCAGTGCGTTCAGTCGGACCTCGTGAAATCGAACACCGCGCGCCGTACTCGCGCCCGGCTCGTCGCGCCACAGCAAGTCGTGCAACGCGACGCTGTGCAGTGCCTCGGGCCGTCCACCGCGCAGGGGGCCAGCGAGTGACGAAGCGTGGACTACGTCGCAGTCCCCGGGAACGCCAACGGGCCACCGGGACCAAAGGCGCGTAAGCAACTCCACCGCCATCGGAACGACCACGGAATCGAGCGGCAGTGACGCGACGTCATCACCGCGGCCCCGCGGGGCGACTCCGACGAGTTCGGGGGCTCGCTCGTCTAACGCGGCGAGGCCCGTGACGAGTCCGCGAACGTACGTAGCGATACCCCCCGGCTGGGGGCGATAGAGCTGATCGAGCGTGATCGCTACGCGAGGGTTCACCGCTGCGAGCCTCCCACGGTGAGGGCGCTCGGCGCGTTGGCCGGGCTTCGCCCCCGTTTCAACGAGCGACCCCTCACTTTCTACTCGCGTGTTTCCACGCCTCGCTCGTGAACTGGGGCCAGAGTTCCACCGCCCAGGGGCCGAACGGCACCGTGCTCGTCGCCACGACGGCGACGCCCGCCGCGACGTTAGCGAGAATTAACGCGCCACTTTGGGAGAAGTGTCCGAAACTGTCGGGCGGCCACTGCCCCATCCAGTGTCGCTTGGCACCTCGAATCTCCGGACCCAACCCCCACGGGCATGGATCGAATCGCCCGAATCCCGGGACGACGCCGGATAACGCGCCTAAGTACGGCGTGATGATTCGATCCCTCGTCGTCTCGGTTAAACCGTCCGATCTGAGCCACGCGATCGCCAGTTGAGCGAGATCATTGGTCGAACCCACGACCCCCGCCGCCGCCCGGCCGTCGAGTCGACTGTTCGATAGTCCGATCGGCGTGAAGACGCGGTCGTCCAACCACCGCGCGGGGTCACCGTCTCCCACAATCCCACCTACCGCCAGGTCAATCGCCACGTTCGAATAGACCCGACGCGTCGCTCGCTCCACGGTCCGGTCGCCGGCCTCGAGTCCTAGTCCGCTGCAGTGCGACATCAGTTCCGCCATAGTCGCTCCCGCGAGACCGCTGGTATCCTCGTAGCGAACCAGTCCCCAATCCACTTCTACGCCGACGGCGAGGGCGACAACCATCTTCGACACCGAGGCCCAGGGGCGCACCTCGTCGAGGTCACCACCTTCAACGAGTCGCTCGACCCGACTGCCGTTTAGGCGAAGAACCGCGAAGGCCGCAGAACCGGGCCACCGGCCGATGAGGGAGTCGTCCACGGACATCGATGCTACCGACGTGCTCGTCACCTCGTGAACTTCGCCGAACCTCCGACGCGTAAGGTTGGCGTAGTGATCTGCGTACTGAGCGGCGGCGTCGGCGCCGCTCGCCTCTTACGCGCCATGATCGACGTCGTAGAGCCCACCTCTTTAGTCGCCGTCGTTAACGTCGGCGACGACGTCGTCATCCACGGTCTCACCGTCTGTCCCGACATCGACACGATCATTTACACACTCGCCGGCCTAAGCGACGACGCGCGGGGCTGGGGACTTGGTGACGAGAGTTGGCGCGTTATGGAAGAACTCGACGCGCTCGGTGGCGAAAGTTGGTTTCGTCTCGGCGACCGAGATCTCGCTACCCACCTCTACCGCAGCCAGCGACTAGCCCAAGGATTAACCAAAACCGACGTGACGCGAGAGCTCGCGGTGCGCCGCCGGATCCCGGTTACCGTCTTACCCGTCACCGACGACGTAGTTTCGACCGAGTTCGACACGAATCTCGGCCGCCTAACGTTCCAGGAGTACTTCGTACGCCACCGCCACGACTTAGCCGTTCGGGCAATCAACGTGGTCGGACTGTCGCAGGCCCGAGCGACCAGTCAGGTCATCTCCGCCCTGCGCGAAAGTGATCGAATCGTCATTGCCCCGTCGAACCCCCTAATCTCCATCGACCCACTTCTAAGAGTGCCCGGAGTGCGCGACGCCATCGCGCACCGTCGAGGCGAAGTAGTAGCCGTGTCGCCCATTGTGGGCGGCGCCGCCCTCAAGGGACCCGCCGACCGATTGCTGCACCAGTTCGGTCACGACGTTTCACCCGTAGGCGTCGCGGATTTCTACGGCGACGTCGTTGACCGGTGGATAATCGACGAGGTCGACGCCGCCTACGGCGCCGACCTTCGCGCGCGAGGGTTCGCGGTGACGGTGACGACCACGGTCATGGCCGAACCCCATCACGCCCGTCGCCTCGCCGAGGCGGTGCTGGCGTGAACGAACTGCGCCTCGTGGCCCTATCGTGCACTCACCAAGTTCGAGCCGGTGACGATCTCGTCGAGATTTTTCTCTCGGCTCTTAACGGCTCGAGCTGCACGCTAGAAGACCGTGACGTAGTCGTCGTTACGAGCAAAGTCGTCGCCAAGGCCGAAGGGCGGGTGGTCAACTTCGACGGAACCGATGAGCATAAGGCCGCCATCGTCGAAGGCGAGGCCGTGCGCGTGCTACGGCGACGGGGTACCCTGCGCATTACCGAAACCCGCCACGGCTTCGTGAACGCCAACGCCGGGGTCGACCTCTCGAATACCGACGCGGGCACAGCGGTCCTTCTCCCGCTCGACCCCGATCGGTCGGCGCGCGCCTTTCGCGACGCGCTGCGCTACCGACTCGACGTAGACGTAGCGGTCGTGGTCACCGACACCTTTGGGCGCGTCTGGCGTCACGGCGTCACCGACGTGGCCCTCGGCTGCGCCGGCGTCTCACCCCTGCTCGATCTGCGCGGGACCCTAGACGGCAACGGGCGACCCCTCGAAGCCACGGAGGTGGCCATCGTCGACGAGATCGCCGGCGCCGCCAACCTGGTACTCAAAAAGGCGGCGGGAACGCCCTTCGCTCTGGTGCGCGGACTGGACCCCTCATTCTTCGGTGCAGGGTCGGTGAAAGACAGTATCGTGCGCTCCCCGACCGACGACCTCTTTCGATAAACGAAGGGCTGGCCGGGCCCTACACGCCGCCGAGGCGAACGTCCCCCGAAAGGTGCGAGGCCGCGGCGACGTGCTCCTTCGCGCCCACGACGCAGGTCGGCCCGAGCCGTGAACCCGGGCCGATAATCGCGCTGGGCCCGATAATCGATGAGCGAACTTCGCAGTCACTTTGAATGACGGCCCTCGGCAGCAACACCGCGTTTTCGAGCACGACGCCGCTGCCGACTACGCAGTCCGCGTCCACGGCGCTGTTAATTATGAGGGCGCTGGGATCGATCGTGGCGTTCGGGTGTCGCCACGATCCATCAACGACGACCGCACCGTGGCGTTCCGAGCGACGCCCCTTTAAAATATCCACGTTCGCCTGGAGGTAGGCGTGGGGCGTGCCGGTATCGAGCCAGTAGGCCTCGTCGGCGCGCGCGAAGAGGGTCTTGGTCTCCGCCAATCGTGGGAAGACTTCGCGCTCCACGTTGACCCGAACGCCCGCAGGAATGGCGTTAAGCACACTCGGCTCCATTACGTAGTAACCGGCGTTTATTTGATTCGACGGCGCCTCCCCCGGCGCGGGCTTCTCGACGAACGCGAGCACGCGCCCACCTTCGTCGGTCGACACGACGCCGAAGCCCGACGGGTCCGCAACGGTGTGCAGGGCGATGGTCGCTTCCGCCGCGCGGTCGCGGTGTCGCGCGACGAGCGCACTGACGTCGAGGTCGCTCACCACGTCACCGTTAACGACCAAAAAGGTCTCGTCGAAACCACCGAACTGGGCTGCGAAACGAATGGCCCCCGCGGTGTCGAGTGGCTCGGGCTCGACCGCGTAGGTCACCCCCACGCCGGCGATCGTGTTAGACGGGTAGGCCTCGATAAATCGATTGGGCAAGTAGCCGAGCGCCAACACCGCGTCGGTCACCCCGTGCCGGGCTAGGTCGCTCAGCACGCACTCAATCATCGCCACCCCCACCAGGGGCAGCATCTGCTTGGGCGTTTCGTACGTCAGCGGCCGGAGCCGCGTGCCCTTCCCCCCAACCAGGATGATCGAGCGCAAGGTCAGCCCTTCGTGGTCGTCGTCGTCGTGGGCTTCGTTGTCGAGGGGGTCGTGGTCGAAGGGGAGGTCGTCGTCGCGCCACCGGACGGTACCGACGTGGTCGTCGGGCTAGTCGGCGTCGTCGTGGGGGGCGTAATGGCGATCGTCGTAGTCGTCGTGGGCGTGGTGGTCGCGAGCACCATCTGGTCAGTCGTCGCCGCCGACGGCGCCCGGGGCGTCACGCCCGCCGGTTCGAAGGCCATCGTCACGCGAAGTTCCTTCACGAAATGAATCGAGGAGGGATTCGTCGTGAGAGTGGGTGACTTTTGGGCGAAAGAACTCCAGTAGGCGTAGACGACCTTGCCCTTTTGACCGGGGTACTTCGACTTCGCCGGACAGCTCTGGCCGTTGGTGAACGTGGTGGCGGGATTAGCTTTACCCGCGGCCGTGGGAATCGCCAACTTCGTCGCGGTCGCGACGTAGCCCGGTGTCTCCCCGATAAAGCCCGCGAAGGTCGCGTGGTGACCGGCGTCGGAGGTAGCAATTGGCGACACTTTGATGACGTCCGCGTTCTCAATTAGGTAGCTCGCACGATTGGCCGGATCAGGGGCGAGGTAGGGCAGACTCTTGCCACAAACCTGTACCGAGACGCCCGCGTAAGACGTCGTGCCCACCGCCGGCTGCACGACGTGGTTGTGAACCTTCACCGGGTTTTGGTACTCGTAGCGTGAATAGACCACGAGCGCGAGTCCCAGTACGACGATGACCGCGAGCGCGCCGTAGTAGTTACTGGGACGGCTCTTTCGGTAGGACTTACCCCCACCGGCCGCGCCGACCCGACTCACCCATTTTCCCGTTGTGCTTTTCGCCACCCTACAACGCTACTAAAAAATGGGTACACCACCCGCTGCGTAGGGGCGAAGGGACTCGAACCCTCACTGGAGGCGGTTTAAGCGCCCTGCCTCTGCCAATTGGGCTACGCCCCCACGCGGCGAGGTCGCGTCGTAACGCTAACGCATGGACTCGCGTACGCGAAACGACCTCTCTCTTTTGAGTTCGCTCACTAGGCTGGACTCATGTCGCGCGTGCGTCGTCGGGGCACGACTCTAACTCCCCTCGCGGTGATCTTCACCCTCGTGGTGGCGTCATCGCTGTGGGCGCCCCCGGGGGGACCTTCGGCCGGCGCGACCACCATCGCGGCCACTCGGGCCGAAATAGCGAGACTCTCGATCTCCCTGTCGCAGCAGGAAAAGACGAGCGAAATTACGGCGAATCGCTACGACGCGGAACGGGCCTCGCTGTCCACGCTCAACGCCTCCATTATCTCCCTGCAGGCGCAGGAGGCCACGAAACGCGTCGCCGTGGCTCGAACGGCCACGTCCCTCGTGGCGGCCGTCGTGAAGGCCTACGTTTTCGGAGCCGCCGACGCCCAGATCCTCTCGCTCTTCAACCAGAACGTAACTTCATCCGACGCCCGGACGGTCTTTCAGAACCAGGTGATCGGAAACTTGAATCACCTGAAGAACCGGTACAACGAGGAGCGCGCGTCCCTCGAGAGCACCGTCGCCCACGTGGCGAACGCCCGAGCGAGCGCGCAGCACGCGACCTACGAGTTACGGGTTCTCCTCGCCGAGAACGTCCACTTACAGAACGTGACTCAGGCCACGTTGGACTCGGTGACCGCCCAGCTCAAGGGTGAGATCATCAACTACGAAATCGCCGCCGGCGCTAACGCCGCGCGCGCCAAGAACATCCCCGGGGAGGAGCAGGCGATCGCCGCCGCCTCGGCGGTGGGGGGCCAGAACGCCGCCAACTTGGTCATCGAGGCGATTCAACGCGCCACGGTCACCCAGACGATCGCCGAAGTAGCCGGCACGGCCCAGGGCCTGAAGGCGGTGGCGTTCGCCAAGTCCCAGATCGGCGTGCCCTACGTCTGGGGCGGTGAGACGGCGGGGGTCGGCTTCGACTGCTCCGGCTTGGTGCAGTGGGCGTGGGCGAAGTCCGGTATCGCAATTCCCCGTACGACCGAAACCCAGTGGCCCGCGATGCTCCACGTCCCCCTCACCGCCCTGCAACCCGGCGACCTGCTCTACTACTACAACCTCGACGGTGACCACCTCGTCGACCACGTCGTCATGTACGTCGGGAGCGGGCCCTGGGGCGTCGACACGACGATCGCCGCCGCCCACACCGGCACCGACGTATCGCTGGCCCCCCTCTTCACCGCCGGGCTCATTGGCGCCGCGCGCCCGTAGCGTGACGTGAACCTCGATCTCTCCCTCGTAATCCCCGCGTACAACGAGGCCGAGCGGCTCGGTGACGGCTACGACCGGCTGGCCAGCGCGCTCGACGCACTCGACGGGGCACGAGTAGAACTCATCGTCGTCGACGACGGCTCGAGTGACGGCACCTTGACGCGCGCGCGCGAGGTCTACGGCCACCTCGAGCACGCGCGCTTCGTTCAACAGCCCACCAACTTTGGCAAGGGGGCCGCGTTACGGCTCGGCCTCGCCCTCGCCAACGGCGAGGCCGTGGTGACCATGGACGCCGACGTCGCGATCGACCCCTCGTACCTGGGGCAGTTCGTTGAGGCCCTCGCGTCGCACGCCTTCGTACCGGGTTCGCGTGCTCGAAACGGACGTATCCGATACGACGAGCGCCACCGCACACTCGCCGGAGCCGCTTTCAATCGTCTCGTGCGTTACTACACCGCCATCACCGCGCGCGACACCCAGTGTGGTTGCAAGGGGTTCCAGCGGGGGCCGGGCCGTCTGCTGGGCCTACTTTCTACCCTCGACGGTTTCGCCTTCGACGTCGAGCTGTTTTACTTGGCCGACCGGCTCGGGCTGGAAGTCGCGCCACTCGAGGTAACGTGGCGCGACGTGGCCGGCTCGTCGGTGCACCCGGCCCGCGAAGCCTGGCGAATGCTACGAGACGTCCGAAACCTCACGCGTCACCAGTACCGCAACCCCGTAGTTGAACTAGCTAGCGCACCGACGCGCGACGACGCGAATATTGCCGCTCGCGCGGCGCGCTGCGTCGGGGCCGTACTGGCGCACTCGTCCAGCAATACGCTGTTCGTCGTCGGTCGTGACGACGCCCTCGCGGCGGCCTCCGTCGCTGACGCCCTCGGCGGTACGCTGCGCACGGCCGGCCTCGACGAACTGGCGCGCCGGCGCTACGAGGCCGTCTGATCGTGCAGTGGTAGCAGCCAGGAAGTGACGAGCTCGGGCGCCCGATCTCCCCACTCCTCCCTCGTTATGGCGTAGCGGGCGTGATCCTCCCACGCGCCGTCAATCTCTAGGTACCGTTCGGCGATTCCCTCGAAACGTAGATGGAGCTTCTCCACCACCCGACGCGACGGCGCGTTACGCGGGATGATATTTATTTCGATGCGGTGCAGTTGCAAAGAGTCGAAGGCGTACTGCAACGTCGTCACGACACTTTCGGGCATCAGCCCTTGACCGGCCACCGCTTCGTCAATCCAATATCCGATGTAGGCCGACTGGAGCGGACCACGCTGAATGGACGAGAGGGTAATCTCCCCTACGAAACGACCGTCGAGGAAGATGCCGAAGGCGTAACCGGTTCCCAGTTGGCGCTCGCGTTCGCGAACGGCGCAACGGCCGACGAAACTTCGGCGATCTTCGGCGAGATGACTGGCGTGAGCCGAGCGCGGCTCCCAACGCACGAGCCAGTTTCGACACCGCGTGCGAACGTCGCTCCACGCCTCGTAGTCCACTTCGCTCATGGTGCGCAGCACCACCCGTCGGCCCCGAAGGGTGATTGGCGCGTAGGCGGTCGCGCGCGAGCTCACCGCGAATCCCTTGTCACTTCACCATCGTTACAGGTCACCACCGGGGCCGCAATTACGACGCAGTCAGCGACGAAACGATCCCATCTAAGATGTCACTCTCCGAAAACAGCAGCTCGTCGACCCCGAAACGGTCCATCACGGCGTCGAGAACGAACAGTCCCGCGACGAGGACGTCTTCACGACCGGGAACCATCCCGGGGTGAGCGAGGCGTTGTTGCGGGGTCTCATCGCCCAACCGATCGCGCCACCGCTGCACGCAAGCGCGAGACAGCTCCCGGTGGTGCAGCGCCGCGCGCGAGTACTCCTTAACTCCCGCGTCGAGTTGCGCCAGGGTGGCCACGGTGCCGGCCAGTCCCACGAGTCGCAGATCGCCAGTCGCCCTCGCGAAAGCCGGTGCCGCTTCGAAGGCGGCGTCCAACTCTTCGTCGATCATCCGGCGCGCCGCCGTAACCCGGGCCGCGTCGACGCGCTCTCGTCCGAGCGCTCTTTCACTCACCCGCACGCAACCCAGTTGCATGGAGTAACTGATCAGCGCCCCGCGCCACTCGAGGGCCAGTTCGGTCGATCCGCCCCCGACGTCGACGATGGCGGTGGGACCGGCTCGACTCGCTAGGTCCGCGGTCGCTCCCGCGTAGGAGAGCGCCGCCTCTTCGTGTCCCGAAAGAGTTCGCGCGTCTAGGTCGCTAACCGCGCGGGCCCGCTCGAGAAACTGCGCTCCGTTCACGGCGTCGCGCACCGCCGAGGTCGCGACCAAGAGTCCCCGTTTCACGCCGGCCCCGTCACAGATCGCCCGGTAGCGCTCGAGGACCGCGAGAGTGCGCACGATGGCGCGCTCGCGTAGCGTCCCCGACGCGTCGACCCCTTCGCTTAAGCGCGTGATCGCCACTTCGCGCGCAACGACCTCGGCGCCTCGTACGACGAGCAGTCTCGTGGAGTTGCTGCCGCAGTCGATAGCGGCGACGACCTCAGCCATCCCAGCCACCTCGGCCCACCGCGCAAAGCTCCCCGGGGACCACGGCCGCCGCGACCAGCGCGCCCACGGGATCGTTCGCGCCGACGAGGTAGTTGGCCAGGTGGGCGTGGAGACACTTGACGCCCCGGCGCGTCCCCCCGACACCGCCCACGGGAGCGACGAGGTCGTATCGGCGCGTGACCGCCCGGCGCCGACGGGCGTACTCGTCGTGCGCGCGCCGCAACTGCTCGGGGTCGACCAGCGCCTCAAATCGATGCACACCACCTTCGCCCTCCAGGCGACTTACCCGCTGGTTCAACGCGACGTCGACCAGCCAGTAGAGCGTCGGCATCGGCGTGCCGTCGCGTAAGTGGGGTTCATTCTCAATGACCACGGGCGTGCCGTCTAAGTGGCGCACGACGACGGAGAAGCGGCCCGCGAGCGGACGACCCATCTGCGCCGCGACGGCGGCCACGTCTCGGGTCGTCGCCTCGCGAAAACTCAGCGCCAAAACTCGAGAGTCCCAACCAGCCGCGAGAGAAAGCCGCCCGCGAACGGGTGGTTCGCCGTCGCCGTCGCTACGGGCAAGGTACCCGAAGGTGGAACCAGCGGCTGGTATCCGGGGTCGACTGATTGGGCCGTCACCGCGCCCGCGGCGTTGCCCGGTAGAACTTGAATCAGACTCTGACCGGGTGAGACGAGTTGGTACTGCTCGCGGGCCAACTGCGTGGCCGCGGCGACCGAATCGAGCGACTTCGCCTGAGTGGTCAGCGAACTCTCCTCACTCTGGAGAGCGTGAATCTGCGTACGGGCGGCGTCGATCTGACTCTGCTGGTGCCATAGGGCCGACAGGGGCAACCACCCCACGAGAATCGCGGCCGCCGTAACCACCGCCAAAGGAACCATGAGCCGAGAAGCCGGCGGCGATTCCTCCTTCGCAGAATTGTGTGACACTTTACGCCCCCGACAGTGACGATCCACCCATAAATCGCGCTTGATCACCGAGCTGCTCTTCGATTCTCAGTAACTGATTGTACTTCGCCACGCGGTCCGAACGGGCCGGCGCCCCGGTTTTTATCTGACCGGCGTTCGTCGCCACCGCCACGTCCGCAATCGTGACGTCCTCCGTCTCGCCGGATCGGTGGGAAATTACGGTGCTGTAGCCGTGTCGCGACGCGAGGGCTACCGCGTCGAGGGTCTCGGTGAGCGTGCCTATCTGGTTGAGTTTTACGAGCAGCGAGTTGGCGACTCCGCGCTCAACGCCGCGCGCGAGGAGCGTGGTGTTGGTGACGAAGATATCGTCACCCACCAGTTGAGTAGTCCCACCGAGGGCGTCGGTCAGGGCACGCCAGCCGTCCCAGTCGTCTTCGGCCATGGCGTCTTCGAGTGACACAATGGGGTAACGACCGCGAAGATCAACCCAGTAGGCCACCATCTCTTCACTCGACAGGCTCCGACCCTCGCCGCGCAAGTGGTACGCGCCGTCGGAGTAGAACTCACTGGTGGCGGGGTCGAGAGCTATCGCCACGTCGCGACCGGGTTCTCGTCCCGTTCGCTCAATCGCTTCGACCAGAACTCGCACCGCACTCTCGTTGTCAACCAGGTCGGGCGCGAAACCACCCTCGTCGCCCACCGCACTCGAAAGACCGCGAGCCTCGAGGAGCGCCTTGAGCGCGTGATAGGTCTCGGCTCCCCACCGGAGCGCTTCGCGATAAGACGCGGCCCCCACCGGCATCACCATGAACTCTTGAAAATCGATCGAATTCTTCGCGTGCGCCCCGCCGTTGAGCACGTTCATCATCGGCGTGGGTAGCACGTGGGCGTTAACTCCGCCGACGTAACGGTACAGCGCGAGTCCGCGCTCGGCCGCCACCGCCTTGGCGACGGCCAGCGAGACCGCCAAAATCGCGTTGGCCCCGAGCCGACCTTTGTTTTCCGTGCCGTCGAGGTCTATCATCGCGTCGTCCACGGCGCGTTGAT
The DNA here is from genome assembly GCA_021815645.1 of Actinomycetes bacterium. Classification (GTDB taxonomy): domain Bacteria; phylum Actinomycetota; class Acidimicrobiia; order Acidimicrobiales; family RAAP-2; genus RAAP-2. The sequence goes on along the minus strand of JAKBAB010000014.1, from coordinate 3,677 downwards.
CTTCGCCGTCGAACCCCTCCAGCGCGTCGTTGATCTCCCCATTGACGAATCCGACGGCGCGCTCCACCCCCTTACCGGACCATTCGGTCTGGCCGTCGCGCAACTCCACCGCTTCGCGCGAGCCCGTGGACGCACCGGAGGGCGAAGCCGCTCGGCCGACCGCGCCCGAGTCGAGAGAGACTTCCGCCTCGACCGTCGGGTGCCCGCGCGAGTCGAGAATCCACCGGCCACGCACCAGATCAATCTCGCTCATCGACTCTCCTCGCGCTCGCAAACAACGTTAGCCGTCGCGGTTTTGTTCGTCGATTTCGTGACGTCGAACTGTCGCCACCAACGCGAGAGCTCGTTCGCGCAGTAGCCCTTCGAGGTCTACGCCAACGGAACTAGCCCTCGCCACGAGGGCGCACAGAGCCTCGGCGTACTGATCGGCGACCGACGGCGACTCCCGCGGCCCCTGGGCCCGCTCGTCACTCAGATCCGTCGAGTGACCTGATCGCTCCACTACGAACTTCGAACCCTCACCCGCGAGTGCGACGAGTCCGACCAATTCGGCGCGCTGTAGGACCTTTTGGTAGAGCGTCAGCGCGGGCAGTTGTTCGACGATACCGTCGGTCACGCTCTTACGGCCCTTCTCCTCGCGTTTATTTTCCTCCCACCGGCGGGCCACGTCGTTAGCGTCGCTCACTACGACGTCCCCGAAGACGTGCGGGTGGCGACGGACCAGCTTTTCACGCACGCCCTCGACGATGGTGGTCGTAGTGAACACGCCGCTCTCGCCGCCGAGCTCGCCGTGGTACACGACGTGGGCTAGGAGATCCCCGAGCTCTTCGGCGACGTGGGCGTAGCCGTCGTCGCTCCCGTCTATCTCGCCCACCTTCGCCAGCGCGTCGAGCGCCTCGTAGGCCTCTTCGATGAGGTGGGGGGCCAGCGACTGGTGGGTCTGCTCCGCGTCCCAGGGACACTCCCGACGCAGTCGGTGGCAGACCTCGACGAGTCGGGCGAAGGCGTCACCGGCGTCGGTGACCGACGGAACCCACAGCGACGTCAAGTGGTCAACGGCCCCAAAGGTCGAGAGCCGTTCGGCGCTCAAGGTGGTCACCGCCTGGTCGTCGAGGCCCAGGTGGTGCAGAACAGTTACGGGGGTCCCCGCGGGCAGTCGGTCACCGACGAGGGCGAGCACCGCGGGTGAATAACTTTGGAGAATGAGCAGCGGACCCGGACCGCGAAGCGCCCCGGTCCCCAGTGCGTCGACCACGCGAAGGCCCGCGGCCATGGGATCGACGGCGAGCACCGCGCACGCCACGTCAATCACCGAAACGGCCGGTTCCACGATGGTCGTTACCTCAGGACGGGACCGCAGGAGTTCGACGGTGCGCTCCGCGACCAGCGGCGAGCCGGGAACAACGTAGAGCACCTCATTGGGCGCCGCTTCGTGCGCGAGGGCTACGAGGTCCTCCACGATCGCGTCGTAGAGCTCGTCGAAGGACTCGGCCCGCTCGTAGAGCTCGTCGTAAGACGCCACGTCGGCGTACTCACTGGCGGCGGGGTGTCTCCTCGTGCGTAGGCGTACCCGGGAAGCGCTGCGAATAAGTTCGTCGCTACGACGCGTGACGTGATTCGCGTCGCTCGGACCGAGTCCGACGACCCGTACGGTGACGCTCACTTATACGGGGGCGAGCCGACGGTGGAGAGAACGGCCTGACCGAGGACGTCGCCCGAAGGGGGCAACGCCGGAGCAAAAACCTGGGGACCGGCCGAACCCAGTCCCCAACGACCGAAGGCCGGGTCGACGTTAATCGCCGCGCGCGCGAGCAGCGTGTTCTTAATCACCGAAGCCGAGGCGGCGTTTAGATTTCGTAAGTCGCTCAAGACCGCGGGGGCCGCTTGAGCGAAGGGCGTCACCGTACGTTTCGTCACGGCTACGTATAGCGCGAAGACGGTGCCGTTGGCGTTGACGTACTGGGGCTTCGCGTCGAAGGTGTCGAGGGCGAGGCCGTTAACGTCGGCCCGCACGGCGGCGTAGGAGGAGTTCGTCGGGGCGAAACAGCCGTAGGCTCCCCCGGCGGCGGCCGACGGATCCTTCGAGTACTGGCGGGCGAGCGTCGCGACGCTCTCCCCACTCGCCACGCTCTTCGCGAAGGCCCCCGTCTGACCGGGCACCACGAGCGCGATCGACACGCAGAGACGGTCGTACTGGCTGCGGTGGTCGGAGTAGTAGATCTTCATCGCGGCCGTGGTGAGGGGAATAGTCGTCTTGACCCGAGCCACTAGGTAGAGCGACGTCGCCTGGTACTCAATTTCACTCGACCGCATTTCGGCCGGCATGGCGTCGAGCGCCTGGGCCGACGTCGAGGGACAGTGCAGCGAGCGTAGGGCGGCCTGTTGGGTCATTTCACCCTCGAGGGACGAACGGGCACTGGCGAGGGCCGCTTCGTCGGGGTGGTAGTGCAACGTCGTCGTCACGTACTGATTAATAGCCATGCCCTCGACTCGCAGATTCGCCCACGCGGCCGCACCGCTCGCCTTCATCGAATAACCACCGGCCCCCGGCGCGTAGTTCGTGGGGTCGAGGGCGGTGACGTAACACTGCAGATTGCCGTTGTGAGAAATGGCGCTCAGCTCACTTAAGAGCGTCGTCGTCCCGACCGAAGATCCGTTTACCGCCACGCCCCCGGACGCTCCGCTCAGCCCGTAGATCATCGCCCCGACTAGCGCCACGACGAAGAAGGTCACGACGCGGCGCACTTGGTCATTCTACCGAGCCGCGCACCGGCTCCGACGTCCCCACGAGCGACTCGAGCAGTTCTAGGACTATCCGCGGCGTTACGCGATCGGACATTTCGACTCGCACTTCTCTCGTCTCGTCGTGGTAGGCCCGCGAGCCGTACAGTCGCCGTAGCCGTATCTGCTGGGAGAGCGAGAGGTCCACGGGCGAAATACGCACGATGGGCCGGGACCTTACGCCCACGCGCGCCGGAAGCACCGCGACGGAGCGTACCCGGTGGGCCAGACACAACAGACGCAGTCGCGCCAGTTCGACCAGGCCCCGCGCCGGTTCGGGCAGTGGCCCGTAGCGGTCGCGCCACTCGTCGGCCAGTTCGGCCAGCTCGTCTCCGTCGCTCACGCCCGCGAGGCGACGGTACGCTTCGAGTCGCGCGTCGTCGGCTTCGACGTACTCCTTGGGCAGGTGCGCCTCACCGGGGACGTCGAGCGTGACGGTGACCACCTCGGGCACGACCACCCCCTTGGCTTCGGCGACCGCTTCGGCCACCAATTGAACGTACAAGTCGTAACCCACGGCCGCGACGGGCCCGCTCTGGTCGTGGCCGAGGAGATTACCCGCCCCGCGAATTTCGAGGTCGCGCATGGCGATTTTGAATCCACTGCCCAAGGCGGTGTTGTCGCCCACCGTGCGAAGGCGCTCGTAAGCGGTCTCCGATAGCACGCGGTCGGCGGGGTGGAATAGGTAAGCGTACGCCCGCTGGCTCCCCCGACCCACTCGCCCGCGAAGTTGGTGCAACTGGCCGAGACCGAGTCGCTCGGCTCGATCGACGATCAGCGTGTTCACCGTCGGAAGGTCGATACCAGACTCGACGATCGTCGTACAGACCAGCACGTCGTAACGTCGCTCCCAAAAATCCACCATGACGCGCTCGAGGGTCCCCTCGTCCATCTGG
>JAKBAB010000076.1 GCA_021815645.1 Actinomycetes bacterium | reverse complement strand
CTCAGCGTCGCGACGTCTCGCTCGCGGTAAATGGACTCCCAGTGACGAAGCCTCTCGGTGGCCTCGTTAACGTCCCCGTCACCCAGCGCGTCGCGGCGGGGATCGTCGTCGCGATAAAGTCCGCCCTCCATCGCGAGCCACCTTACCGTCGAAGTATGGCGAATGGTCAGATTCGCTCCGTGGTGGCGGTGCGCGGGTCCCCACTAGCCTCGGGTCCCATGGAGATTGACTGCGCCGACTGCGGCTGCCGAGTTGAACGGGGGCTACGGGTCGCGACCTGTCAGCGCCCGCGCTGTTGCTGTAGCGAGCTGCCACTGCTTCAACGTTCGCACTCCCCCCACGAACGATCGTGAAGGACGTCGCACGTAGTGCCTCGACCAATCGCGACGCCCCGGCCGGAGCGACGAGCGCCACGCCGGGCGTTCGCGTCGCGGCCGTCGGCGCTCAGGAAGAAGTCGTGGCGGAACTGCTCGGTCACTACTTCGCCGAACTCGACGCACGCTTTCTCAGCGGTTTCCAACCAGAGCCGTCCGACCTGTCGACCGACGAGTACGCGCCCCCGCGGGGGACCTTCCTCATCGCCTACGACGGCGACCGGCCGATTGGCTGCGGCGCGCTGCGCCCGCTGAGTCAAAGCGTCGGGGAGATCAAAAGGATGTGGGTCAATCCCCGCGAACGATCGCGCGGCGTGGCGCGCCAACTCCTATTCGCGCTTGAAGAAGCGGCCCGCAACCTCGGCTACGGAGCGATCCGCCTCGACACTAACGAGCAGCTCCGCGAGGCGATCGCGCTCTATAGCTCGAGTGAGTACCACGACATCGCGCCCTACAACAACAACCCCCACAGCGGACGGTGGTTCGAAAAGTTGCTCTAGCGCCGGCGCCGGCGCACGATGGCCACCAGGCCGAGCGCGGCGCCCGCGACGACTATCGGCTTTAGGAGTCGGCGCGCGAACGTGCCGCCGGTCACCTCTAATAAGTCAACGGGCTCCACCGGTCCAGAGTTGATGTAACGAACACCGGGTGCGCCGTCGCCCTCGGTCGAGGCGACCTCTCCGTCTACGGTGGCTCCCTCGGCGGGGGCGGGCGCCACCGGTTCACCGGTCGAACCGTCCGGCGACCCGTCGTCGTCCGATAAGACCGTCTTTTCTAAGTTGGAGACGAACTGGTCGAGGAGCTTGGCCGAGACCTCGGCCATGACGCCCCGACCGAACTGGGCGACTTTGCCCGTCACGGCTAGGTCGGTAACGACCGTTACGAGCGAGCTCTCACCGCGGGGCGCGAAGTCCACCGTGATCGTGGCACTGGCGTTACCCTGACCCCGGCTCTCTCGACCCTCGGCCCGCATGACGAAGCGACGAGCGACCTCGTCACGTTCGACGAAGCGGACCGCGCCGTCGTAGGTGGCGGTGATCGGTCCGACTTTTACTTTGACCGCGCCGCGGTACTCCTCACCTTCGACTTCGCGTAGTTGGGCCCCGGGCAGGCACGGGGCGATGCGCTCTAAGTCGGTGAGCAGGGCCCAGGCTCGCTCGACGGGCACGGCGACGGTGAATTCGTTGTTCAGTTCCATTGGTCCCTCCAGTGCGTCAAATCCGCGAGCCGGTTGACGTCGCCCACTGTAGCGACGCAGGCGACCTCTCGAACCAGGTCGGGTCTGCGCCGGGCGAGGGCGCGCGCGCCTTCGTCGCCCGTCTCGTCGAGCAGGTCCCACACCTCAGCGTCCAAGCGAACCGGATGACCTCGGCGGCCCTCGTAGGTCGCAAAGACAATCGGTCCCTCGCGGTATTCGGCGACGGTTCGCCACGCCTGCTCCGTCAGACCCGGCGTGTCGCCCAGTCCAACGACGCACTGTTGGTGCCCGCGGCGCGCGCACCACGCGAGGCCCGCTCGCAACGACGACGCCTGACCAGTGGACCAGTCGTCGTTACGAATACGAGTCACGTCGGCGGGCAGCGCATCGGCGAGGTCGGCCGCTCCTTCGACGACAATCACCTCGTCGAAGTCGGCCGCGCGCGGGGGCGCGACGGCCCAAGCGACTAAGGGCCGTCCGGCCAAAGTCGCGAGCAACTTAGCGCCGGGCGCCGCTCCCGGGACGTCCGCGCAGTATCGGCTCGAGCCACCGGCGGCGAGAATCAGGGCGGCGCGCGTCACCGCGCGAGCCTACCGAAGGGCTGGCGCTAGCGGGCCATGACCCGCGCGAGCTCCTCGAGGGCGGCGAGGGAGTGGCCCGAGACGAAGTCGTCCACGTAGGGCAGCGCGGCGGCCATGCCCCGCGCGAGCGGTTCGTAGCCGGGAGAGACCTTGAGTGGATTCACCCAGATCACGCGGTTGGCGACCCGCGAGAGACGGGCCATCTGTTCGGCCAGTTCGTCGGGCTCTCCCCGATCCCAGCCGTCGGAGCTCACCACCACGACGGCCCCCCGGGCGACGCCCCCTAGTCCAAACTCCTGGTTAAAGGTGGCCAGGCAGGCCCCGAGTCGCGTCCCCCCTTCGAAGTCGGGGGCGACGGCGGCCACGCGAGCGAGCGCCCCGTCGCCGTCGCGCCAGTGCAGCGACCGAGTCACTCGCGTACAGCGCGTCCCCAGGGTGAAGACTTCGACGCGGGGGTGGGCGAGAACCGTCGCGTGCGCGAAGCGCAACATCGCGCGAGCGTATTGGTCCATCGAACCCGACACGTCGAGTACCAACACCAGCGGGCGCGGACGCCTCGAGCGGGAGCGCCGCGACAAAGTGACGGGGTCACCACCGTGAGTGAGGGCGCCGCGCACCGTGGCGCGAACGTCGAGGGCTCCGGCGCCCCCCGCGGAGCGCGTCGCGCGTCGCCCGGGTCGGGTCGGCGAGACGCGCCGCAGCGCGTAAATCAGGCGACTCGCCTCCGCCCGCTCGTCGTCGGTCATGAGGGAAAAGTCCTTCGCGCGCAACCGCTCACTCGCGCTATAAGCGACGCGGGTGACGATGGACTCGTCGTCGCCGTCACCGTCACGGTCCGCGCCTGGGTCGCCGGCGCCCGCCGGACGAAGGGGCGGTGAGCCGGTGGGGGTCGGGGGCAACGTGGTGAGGCGCCCACCGGGCAGGGTCTGGCGCAGCGACGAGAAGAAGGCCCAAAAGGTCGCGGCGTAGATTTCGCCGTCCTCGGCGCTGCGACAGAAGCAGGCCTGACCGGCGTAAAAGACGGACTCGGGCCGCGCCACGTCCACGAGCGCCAGGGCGCGCGCGAAATCCAGCGTCGCACTAACCGACGTTACGAGCCCGGCTCGCCTTAGGGAGTTAGACAGGCCGGTTGCGACCTCGGCGACGTCGCTGCCGCGTTGACTCACGGCGAAGTAACGAGCAGATCACCGACGCCCGCCGCGCGAACTCGTTCGAGGTCTTCGCGGTACTTAATCACCGTGCCGAGCGTTCGCTCGACGACGTTCTCACTCAAGTGCGTGACCCCGAGCACGCTCAGCGCCTGGGCCCAGTCGATCGTTTCGGCGACGCCCGGCGGCTTGTAGAGACCGCGGCGGCGCAGCTCGGCCGTCGCCCTGGCCACCTCGCGCACGAGGGACTCACTGGCCGCCGGCACGCGCAGGCGCACGATCGCCACCTCGCGCTCGAAGGAGGGGTGATCGACCCAGTGGTAGAGGCACCGGCGCTTGAGGGCGTCGTGGACGTCGCGCGTGCGATTGGAGGTGACGATGACGATGGGGGCCCGGGCCGCGCGAAACGTGCCCAGTTCCGGCACGGTGACCGCGAAGTCCGACAGGATCTCGAGCAGGTACGCCTCGAACTCGTCGTCGGCCCGGTCGATCTCGTCGATCAGCAGAATCGGCACCGGGCCCTCTTCGTGGGTGAGCGCGATCGCGCGCAGGAGCGGTCGGCGCACCAGGTACTGCTCGGAGTAAAGGGAGTGCTCGAGCCCCGCCGCGTCGAGGCCGCTGGCGACCACTTCGCTCGCTCGTAGGTGCAAGAGCTGGCGGGCGTAGTCCCACTCGTAGACGGCCTGAGAGACGTCGATGCCGTCGTAGCACTGCAGGCGCACGAGCTGAGCCCCACTCCATCGGGCCAGCACGTGGGCCACCTCCGTCTTGCCGGCCCCGGCCTCGCCCTCGAGGAAGAGGGGGCGACCCATGGATAGCGCTAGGTAGAGCGACGTGGCGAGCGCCTCGTCGGCGAGGTAACCCTCGCCGGCGAGGGCTTGGGACATCTCTTGCACCGAACTCACCCGGGGGGCGGGACCGCTCAGAACCCCGCCTTTTGCAGAGCGCGCCGAACGAGCACCCGCGCGAGGTGGCGGCGATACTCCGGCGACGCGTTGAAGTCGCTCGAGGGGTCCGTCCCCTCGGCGGCGAGCTGCGCGGCTTCGTCGGCGCCCGCGCCCGCGGCGAGGGCCTCTTCGACGGCCGCCGCGCGCAGGGGCACCGGGGCGACGTTAATGAGGGCCACCCCAACGCCGGACGCACGACGCGTCACCGCCGCCCCCACGATGGCCCAATCCTGAGCCCGCTTGGTCAACTTCTCAAAGGCCCACTGCTCGCCCGGATTACTCGGGACGCGAATCTCTACGAGCATCTCGTCGGGGGCAATCGCCACTTCGAAGAAACTCACGAAAAACTCTCGGGCGTCGATCGTGCGTCGACCGCTCGGACCCTCGACGACGAGGGTTCCCCCCAGGGCCAGGACCGCGGCCGGTAGGTCCGAGGCGGGGTCGCCGTGAACCAGTGAGCCACCGAGGGTGCCGCGGTGTCGGACCTGAGGGTCGCCGACCTGACCGGCGACGTGGGCGAGTAGCGGGGCGCTGGCGCGAGCCACGTCACTGGTCGCGAGGTCGTGGTGGCGAGTCGTCGCGCCGACGCACACGAACCCGTCCTCTTCACGGACGTAGCTCAGCTCGTAGAGGCGAGCGACGTCGACGACCAGCGACGGTCGCGCTAGGCGCAGTTTCATGAGCGGCAGGAGCGAGTGGCCCCCCGCGAGCACTTTGGCTTCGTCGCCGTGCTCGGCGAGCAGCGCCAGCGCACCCTCGCGCGTCTCCGGTCGCTCGTAAGCGAATACGTCGGGAATCACGACGCACCCCCCATCTCACGGCTCGCCGCGAGGGCGGCCTCCACGATGTTGTGGTACCCGGTACAGCGACAGAGGTTGCCTTCGAGTCCGTGACGGATATCGGTTTCACTGGGCTCGGGATTCTCGCGCAACAGCGAAGTAATGGCCATGACCATACCGGGAGTGCAGAAACCGCACTGCAGTCCGTGGCACTCCTGAAAGGCCCGCTGCACCGGGTGGAGCTGACCGTCCGGGCTGGCCATTCCCTCAATCGTCGTCACCGAGGCGCCGTCGGCCTGCGCGGCGAGCACGGTGCAAGACTTAACCGACTGGCCGTCGATCAGTACCGTGCACGCCCCGCACGACGTCGTATCGCACCCGACGTTGGTTCCCGTCAGGGCGCACGCGTCACGCAGAAAGTGCACGAGCAGGGTTCTCGCTTCGACGTCGTGCGATTCGTCGGTCCCATTCACGTTGATTGTGACGCGCACTAGTGTCCCTTCGTCTCGTTACTCGCGGCCGTAATGGCCCGCCAGACCCTCGCGGGTGTGGTGGGCATGTCGAGGTGGGTCACTCCGAGGTGAGAGAGCGCGTCGCACACGGCGTTGTGCACGGCCGGCGTCGCCCCGATGGTGCCCGACTCCCCGATGCCCTTAGCGCCGAGGGCGTTGATGGGCGTCGGCGTCTCGGTAAACCTCGTTTCGAAACTCGGCAGTTCGGCGGCCGAGATGAACGAGTAGTCCGCGAAGGTCGACGTGAGGGGATTGCCGTCTTCGTCGTAGACGAACTCCTCCAGCAGGGCCTGCGCCACGCCTTGGGCGATGCCCCCGTGAACCTGGCCCTCAGCCAGCAGGGGATTGATTATCCGTCCCGCGTCGTCAACGGCCACGTGGCGCACCAGGGTTACTTTGCCCGTCTCGGTGTCCACGTCGACGACCGCGATGTGGGTGCCGAAGGGAAAGGTCGGTCCCGGTGAAGCCAGGTCGACCTCGGCGATGAGGGGGTTCGCGCCGCGCGACGCGGCGGCCGTGGCCAATTCGGCCCAGCTCCGCGTTAACGCGGGCGTGCCGGCCACGTGAAAGACCCCGCGCGCTTTGTCGAGTACGACGTCTTCGCGAGACGCTTCGAATAGGTCGGCGGCTAACTCCTTCGCCTGTTCCACGACGTCCACGGCCGCCTGATTGACCGCCGCGCCCCCGATCTGCAAGGACCGCGAGCCCATGGTGCCCGCGCCGCGAGGCACGACGTCGGTGTCCCCGTGAATGACTTCGATGTCGTCAATCGACACGCCCATCTGTTCGGCGACCAGCATCGACCACGTCGTGACGTGACCTTGACCGTGCGGTGAGGTACCGGTGCGCACGATGACCTTGCCGTCGGGGCGAACTTCAACGGCCCCGAACTCCCCGTCGGGCAGGCCGTTGGTGATTTCGACGTAGCACGAGACGCCGACCCCCATTTGCACGACTTCCCCCGCTTCGCGGCGACGCGCCTGTTCGCGTCGCAGCTCGTCGTAGCCGGCGACCTCGAGCGCGAGGTCGAGGGCCCGCTGGTAGTCGCCCACGTCGTAGACGGTGTCGACCGGCGTGGTGTAGGGAAAGGCCTCTTTGGCGATGAGGTTGCGCCGCCGGACCTCGACCGGGTCGAGGCCGATCTCGCGCGCGTATATGTCAATCATCCGCTCCAGGGCCGACGTCGCTTCCGGGCGACCGGCCCCGCGATAGGCCGTGGTGGGTGTGGTGTTAGTTACGACCGACACGTTGGCGAACTCACCGCGGGCGATCGCGTAGGGGCCGGTAGTCATGATGCGCGTCATGAAAGGTAGGACGGCCCCGAAACGCGGGTAGGCCCCGGAGTCTTGGAGAACCTCGAGACGGTACGCGGTAACCGTGCCGTCTCGGGTACCGCCGAGGCGCACGCGCTGAAACTGCCCGCGACCGTGACCGAGCCCGACCATGCTCTCGGATCGAGTCTCCACCCAGCGCACGGGCCGTTCGAGGGCGAAGACGGCCCAGGCCAGCACAATCTCTTCGGCGTAGACCGAACCCTTGGCCCCGAAGCCCCCACCGACGTCGGGGGTGACGACGTGAATTCGCTCGGGCGCCACGGCGAGCGCTCCCGCGACCGCGTCGCGCACCGAGTGGGGCGCCTGAGTGGAAGAGTGAAGAATCAGCCGGCCGTCCTCGCCCAAGCGACCGGCGGCCGAGCGGACCTCGAGGGGACAGGCCGCGACGCGCTGATTGACAATGGCCTGTTCGACCACGACCTCGCAGTCGCTAAAGAGATCGTCGTCTCCACCGAAGTCCAGGGCGAAGGCCGTGTTGGTGCCGGCTTCGGGAAACAAGAGGTTCTCATCGCGACGCGCCTCTTCGGGGTCGACCACCGCCGGGAGTGGGTCGTAGTCCACGATTACCCGTTCGGCCGCGTCGGCCGCGACTTCTCGACTCTCGGCCACGACGGCGACAATTGGCTCACCGACGTAGCGCACGGTGTCCGACGCCAAAAGAAATGGCGTCATGTGTTCGTTGGTCATGCCGAGGATCGAGGGCAATCGAGCGAGGTTGAGGTCTTCGTTGGTGTAAACCGCGACCACCCCAGGGGTGGCGCGCGCCGCCGAAACGTCCACCGAGCGCAGCTTCGCGTGCGCGACGCTCGCGCGAACGAACGTCATCACGAGAGCCCCCGGCAGGTCGAGGTCGGCCACGTAGGTGCCCCCGACGGTTAAGAACTTGGGATCTTCACGACGCAGTACCCGGTTGCCG
>JAKBAB010000013.1 GCA_021815645.1 Actinomycetes bacterium | reverse complement strand
GGTTCGCGCACCGTCCCGCTCGGTGGAGGTGATGGGATTCGAACCCACTGCCTCTACATTGCGAACGTAGCGCTCTACCAATTGAGCTACACCCCCGAAGGAACTACACCTTAGCCGTAGGCGCGGTAACGGCGTTCCTCGCGTCGCCACTCAAAGTCCGTGTCGTCGAACTGTTGATCGGGGTCGTACGGTTCGTAGCGCGAGGCGAAGTGGTCGTAGTCGTCTCGATAGATCGGCTCCACCGGGGCGAGTCGGGCGCGCCCTTCCCCGCGACGCGCCAGAGAACCTTCCGCAAGGTGTCCCTGGCTCACCGCGTAGAAAGCCAACCCAATGAACAGACCAACGGCGAGCCACGCGGCGACCGCGAGGTAAACGAGGGGGGAGTAGCCCACGAGCACCGCGGCCAGGGTTGCGACGAGCGCAGCGGTTACGAGTCTCAGAAATACGACTCGTCGCTGTGCTCTCATCGAACGGCGCCGCAGTCGAGGCTCTCTCACCGGAGCCGAGGGAACGTCGAGCGGTCGCGACGTGTACGCGCGAGCGTAGCGATTAACTATCGGTTCTCTCTCCTCGCGCGGTTCGTCGTACTCGTAGTCCTCTTGCCACTCGCGCCACGTGGTGCGAGATTCGAGCGAACGAAGTGTGTCGTCAGCGTGAACAACCGTGAGACGGGGCCGCGGGGATGCGGGGGGCTCACTCCTACGATCGGGACGGGTCTCTGAAACTTCTAGGCGATGCGCGGGCGCGACCCGATAGTCCTGTCGACTCAACTTCTCGTGCTCGGCGTGAAAGTGCTCGATGGACCGCTCCGAGTTGCCGTCGCGCAGACGCCGTACCACCACCGGGGCCAGCAGAACAACCCACAGTAGAGCGAGGATGAGTAAAACCATCAACCCGGCCCATTACGTCGTCGATGTGACATCGAGTCGAATTTACTTTTGTTACGGGCTTTTTTGGTGGATGGCTACCCTTCGTGAAGGCCACACTCCTCGCGCTCGAGGCCGGCCCACCGCCCCGATCGGCGATCGCCCGCGACGGAGGGCTTGTTCGTCACCGCGGCACAGCCGATCGACGCGTAGCCCTGCGACCACAGGGGGTGCTCGGGCAGCGCCCGCGACCGGATGTAGTACGCCACGTCATCGTCGTCCCACGTCGCGAGAGGATTGACTTTCACCAGTGAGAATTTCTCATCCCAGGCCAGGATTTTCGTGTGGGTCCGACTCGGTGCGTCCACCCGCTTGAGTGACGTTATCCACGCGGCCCGTCCGGACAACGCCCGTGTGAGGGGTTCGACTTTTCTTAGTTCACAGCAGCGATGCGTACCGCAGGGCCACGAAAGCGCGTCGGGACCCGGCTGGGTTCGAGTTAGGTTGAGGTCCCACTGCGCGCTCATAAAGTCCACGAAGTCGAGGGTCTCTTCGAAGTGACCGCCCGTGTCGAGGAAAATGACTTCAATCGCGGGGCGAAGCTCCCACACCATGCGGAGAAGTGCGACGTCTTCGAAGGAACAGGCCACCACGACGTCTTCGGGGAAACGCCGCAGGGTCCAGGTGAGAATCTCCAATGGCGAAGCTCGCTCGAACATCTCGTCCATCTCGGCAATCTCCGCGAAGAGTGCTTCAGAGGGTCGCGGAGGGGTCGTTCTCATGGTTATCTAACATAATCTAGTGCATTAGTAGGATACACTGTTAGCAATCAGCTATGACGACGACACTGCCCAGTTCCCGCGCGACCGACCACTTAGACGTTCTCGAGTCCCACGCCATCTTCATTTTGCGCGAAGTCGTCGCCGAGTGCGAGCGGCCGGTCCTACTCTTTTCGGGGGGCAAGGATTCGGCGCTCTTACTGCACCTAGCGGCCAAGGCCTTCGCTCCGCAGCGGATTCCCTTTCCCGTCCTGCACGTCGACACGGGACACAACTTCCCCGAAGTGCTCGAGTTTCGCGATCGCGCGGTCACCGCGGCCGCCGCGCGGCTCCTCGTGGCTTCAGTTCAGGGCTCGATCGATCAGGGCCGAGTCGCCGACCCCGGACCGAACGGGTCGAGAAACCGTCTGCAGAGCGTGACCTTGCTCGACGCCCTCACCGAGCACGGCTTCGACGCCGCCTTCGGTGGAGCTCGGCGTGACGAAGACAAGGCGCGGGCGAAGGAACGGATCTTAAGTTTTCGTGATGGATTCGGCCAGTGGGACCCCCGTCGCCAACGGCCCGAACTGTGGCAGCTCTACCAGGGCCGCGTTAACCCCGGGGAGCACCTGCGGGCCTTCCCCCTTTCGGACTGGACGGAGCTCGACGTTTGGCAGTACATCGAACGAGAAGCGATGGACCTGCCGTCGATCTACTTCGCTCACCGGCGCGACGTCGTCTTGCGCGACGGGATGTGGCTCGCGGTGGGCGACTTCGTCACACCGCTCGAGCACGAAGTCGTCGAGCGCCACTCGGTGCGCTTTCGCACGGTGGGCGACGCCAACTGCACCGGCGCCGTACTATCTCACGCCGACACGTTCGCCGCGATCGTCGAAGAGGTCGCCGTCGCCCACGTGTCGGAGCGCGGCGCCACTCGAGCCGACGATCGCTTCTCGGAAACGGCGATGGAGGACCGGAAGCGCGAAGGCTACTTTTAAGTGGTCGCCGCCACCAAGGATCTGCTCCGGCTCGCGACCGTGGGCTCGGTCGACGACGGAAAGTCGACCCTCATTGGCAGACTGCTGGTGGACACGCGCCAACTTTTCGACGATCAGTACGACGCCGTAATCGCCGCTTCCGAGCGGCGCGGTGTGGGCGACCTCGACTTGAGCTTCGTGACCGACGGACTAAGGGCCGAGCGAGAGCAGGGCATCACCATCGACGTCGCGTACCGCTACGCGTCGACCCCAACTCGAAAGTTCATCATCGCCGACTGCCCCGGGCACGTCCAGTACACCCGAAACATGGCGACCGGCGCCTCGACGGCCGACCTCGCCCTGGTCGTAGTCGACGTTGCGTCGGGTCTTAAGGAACAGACGCGACGTCACCTGTGTATCGCCGCGTTACTCGGAGTACGAAATATCGTGGTGGCCGTCAACAAAATGGATACGGTCGCATGGTCGGCGGTCGCGTTCGAGCGCGTCGTCGACCAGGTCGACGCCGCTTCGCGGGAGTTGGGATTCGTTTCGCGCGTGAGCGTGCCGGTGTCGGCGCTTCTGGGCGACAACGTCGTGGAGCGTTCGAGTCACACGGATTGGTACGACGGACCGACCGTACTGGGCGCCCTCGAAACCAGTGAGGCGCTGACGTGGGAGAGTGCCCCGGGTGCTCGTCTCCCCGTCCAGTGGGTCCTGCGTCAACCCGGGGGCGGAAGATCGTACGCCGGAATGGTGAGCGGCGAAGCCCTCCACGTGGGAGACCGGGTCACCGTGCTGCCCGCCAACGTCGAGACGACCATTCGCGCTATCCACTTCGGGGGCCGAGAGTGTGAAAGTGCCTCCGTGGGACTCGCCGCCGACGTACTGCTCGCCGACGAGACCGACGTCGGGCGCGGTGACATGATCGCCGCCGCCCCACTGCCGCGGGTGACCCGAGAGTTCGAGGCCACGATCTGCTGGTTCGGCGAACAGCCGCTGCGCGTAGGCGGTCAGAGGCTGCGTCTCAAGCACACCACGAAGTCCACGGCCGCTCGCGTCACCGCCATAACGGGACTCATTGACATCGAAACGCTCACCGTCGCCGCCGGCGACGCGCTGACGACCAACGACATCGGCCTCGCGACCGTGTCGACGGCCGACGCCCTGGTGGTGGACGACTACCGAGAGGACCGCGTTACGGGCAGTTTCGTTTTGGTGGACGAGGTCACCAACGCCACCGTCGCCGCCGGCATGCTCGGCCACGCCACTTTCCTGTAGTGGCCACCCGAAAAACACGGGTGGTCACCATCGGTTAACGTCACAGTTCGATGACTGAACCGATCGGGGCGCCCGCCAGTGAACCGATCCAGCCCCTGCGACGAAATCGAAACTTTCAACTGCTCTGGGTCGGTCAAGTCCTGTCCGATCTCGGTACGCAGTTTGGCGCCCTCGCGTACCCGCTGCTGATATTGGCCCTCACTCACTCGCCCGTTATCGCGGGCGTGGTCGCCACCGCGTCCAGCGCCGCCGCCTTTTTGGTACGTCTCCCCGCCGGCGCGCTGGCCGATCGTTACGACCGACGGCGAACGATGGTCGTCATCGACGCGGTGCGCGCCACGGTCCTCGCCGGAGCGGCCGCGGCCGTCGTGACGCACGTGATCACGTGGCCGGTAGTGCTCGCGGTCGCGGTCGTAGACCGCGTCGGCGACACGGTCTTTACCCCCGCGTCGAACGCGGCCCTCCCCCTCGTCGTGGCCGACGCCCAGCTCGAGGTGGCGTGGACGACGACCGAAGCGCGTCAGTACGGGGCGGGACTGGCGGGGCCGGCCCTCGGTGGACTGCTCTTCGGCCTCGCGCGCTTCCTCCCGTTTCTGGGCGACGCCCTCTCCTACGGCGTGTCGGTGGTCACGTCGAGTTTGCTGCGGGGCAACTTTCACCCCTCGAGGGGCGAGGGTGATCGTCGGGGCCTGTGGCGCGAGGCCTTCGACGGGGTGCGCCACATTTGGGGTGACGCGCTGCTGCGCGCCACCATCGTCCAAGCGCCCCTCATCAACTTCGCGTTCACCGGTGCGCTCTTCACCGTCACCCTCGCTCTACAGAGACACGGGACGCCGTCGGGCGTGATCGGGGTGACCCAGGCGGCGCTGATGGTCGGCGGACTACTGGGGGCCGTCGTCGCGCCCAAGTTTCAGGGGCGCCTCTCGGTGCACCAACTGGTCGTGATACTCACCGTGGGCGGTACCGTCTTCTTCGCCCTCGCCGCGTGGATCTTGCCCTCACCCCTGGTCGCTCTACCCTTGGCCGTACCGCTGTTCTTCTCGCCCACCGCCAACGCGGCGCTGTTAGCGGCGATGTTTCGCCGTACGCCCGAAGCCATGCGCGGTCGGGTGATGAACGCACTTTTGCAACTCGCAACGGGGCTCGCCGCGCTGGCTCCCCTGGTCGCGGGCCTCGTCGTCGAGCACGTCTCTTCCGCCGCGGCGATGGCGACCTTCGCCGTCGCCCTAGGGATTTCGGCGGTCATGGCACTGTCGTTGCGGGGGCTGCGCGACGCGGCCCGCAACCAAGACGGCGTGGAAGAAAGCGACGCGACCAGCGCTATCTAAAACTGAACCAACATGGCGACCAGGGCTATCGCCACCAACGCCGCCAGCGCGTCTAATGACGCGACGAGGCGGCGACCTTGCGCGCTGGGGGCCAACCCTTGCGTCGCGATGGACGCGGCCACCTCGCGTTCGAGGGGGAGAGTGCGGGCTTCGAGGTGACCGGCCGCCAAGACGTAACAGGCGATTCCTACGTCCACCCACGGTCGCGACAACGCGACCGACGCGCCCCCGCTGAGGGACATAATCAGCCCCGTCACGGGTAACACGTGTAGGACTCGGGCCGCCCAGTTCGTCCGCGGCGGGAATCGCCGACTCTGGGTGGGCCCGTCGGCACCGCGCGCGACACTAAGGGCCGCGCTGCGCATCGCGATCACCACGATCACGACGGTCACCGCCGCGCACACGTGGACCAAAAAGACCAGGTCGTAGGCGACGGAGGTGGCGATCACGACGTCGACAGTAGCGTTTCGGCCGCGCGGTAGGGATCCGTCCGGTTTTCACTGAGGGCGTCGACCAACTCTTCGAAGATTGCGCCGGACGATCCCACGAGCGTCTGGGCCTGCACCAGTGCGCGCAGCACCCCAACGAGCGCGGCGCGCGTTCGCTCCCGGCGCGCCGCGGCCAACGCGGCTTCCCCGAGAAACCTACGGTGGCCGTCGAGCGCGGCGACCAGGTCGCCCACGCCCCGGCGCTCGGTCGCGCTCGTCTCGACGATGGGGGGGCGCCAAGGTCGCGACCGGCCCAGGTCGAGCATCTGCTCCAAGTCGCGACGAGTCTCTTCGACCCCGGAGCGGTCGGCCTTGTTGATAACGAAGACGTCGGCCACCTCCAACAGACCGGCCTTGTTGGCCTGCATGGAGTCCCCCCAACCGGGGTTGGTCACCACCACCGTCGAGTCCGCGGCCGAAGCGATCTCGACCTCCATCTGACCGACGCCCACCGTCTCGACGATCACCAGCGCGAAACCGACCGCGCCCAAAACCCGCACCGCGTCGGGCACCGCCAGCGATAGTCCGCCCAAGTGGCCCCGGGTCGCCATCGACCGAATAAAGACGCGCTCGTCGGTCGCGTGCTCCTGCATCCGAATGCGGTCGCCCAAAATGGCACCCCCCGTGAAGGGCGACGAGGGATCGACGCAGAGCACCGCCACGCGCTCGACCGCTTCACCCAGAGGCGCTCCGTCTAGGAGGGCCCTGATTAGCAGGTCACCCAACGTGGACTTTCCCGCCCCGGGCGGCCCGGTCAGGCCCAAGACGTAGGGGGGCGGCGACGCGTAGGCGACCGCGACGGTGGCGCGGTGCTGGCTCGAAGCGGACTCCACGTAGGTCAGTAGTCGCGCGAGCGCGCCGCGCGAGCCGCTCCTCGCCTCGGCCACCAGCGTGACCGGATCGCCGGGCGTCACGGGTAACGCTCGACGTTCGCGCCCAGGGAGCGCAACCTTCCCGCGAAGTCGTCGTAGCCGCGGTCTAAGTGTTCGAGGCCGCCCACCGTGGTCTCGCCTTCGGCCACTAGTCCGGCGAGCGTGAGGGCGGCGGCGGCGCGGATATCGCTGGCGCGCACCGAGGTGCCGACCAACCGGTCCACGCCGCGAATCATGGCGTGGTGGCCCTCGGTGGTGATGTTGGCGCCCAGGCGCACGAGTTCGTCCACGTAGCGGAAGCGACCCACGAATAGATTTTCGGTGACGACCGAGACCCCCTCGGCGACGCTCAGCATCGTGGTCACCAGCGGCTTGTAGTCAGTGGCGACCCCCGGGTAGGGCAACGTAGCTACGTCGACGGCCCTAGGTCGCCCGAGCGCGCGGACCGCTACTCCCTCGCCACCGCGCTCGACGTCGGCGCCCATGGCCTCCAATTTGCGCAGCAGCATCACCATGTCCTCGGCCCGAGCGTCGAGGACGCGCACCTCTCCCCCGGTGATGAGCGCCGACGCCAAGTAAGTCGCGCTAACCACGCGGTCGGTGACGACCTCGTGGTTCACGGGGCGCAGTTCGGCGACCCCGTCGATCGTGAGCAGGGAAGTACCGAGCCCCTCGATTCGCGCACCCATGGCGATCAGTTGGCGGCCGAGGTCGGCGACTTCGGGCTCGCGAGCGGCGTTATCGATAATGGTGCGCCCCTCGGCCAACACCGCCGCCATTAAGAGATTGTCGGTGGCGGTGTGGCTCGGGTATTCGAGGGTGACCCGCGTTGCGCGCAGGCGCGCCGAGGAGGTCGTCGCGTGGATGACCGTGCGCGAATTGTGAAAAGTTGCGCCCATGGCGGTCAACCCCTCGGTGTGAAAGTTGATGGGCCGCTGACCGAAGTCGTCTCCACCGGGCAGGGCCATGTGGGCCTCGCCGCAGCGCGCGAGCAGCGGTCCCAATACGACCAGAGAGGCTCGCATCGCCTCGAATAGGTGAGCGGGCGCGACCGGGTGAAGACCGCCGCGCTCGGGAACCTCGATCGATAGTTCGTGCTGGGCCACGGCCTCGACCCGACAACCCAAAGCTTCGAGTAACTCACTCATCACGGTGACGTCGCTTATTCTCGGCACGTTCGTCAGGTGGTGCGCGCCCGACGCCAGCAGGCAGGCGGCCATCTCCTTTAGGACCGCGTTCTTCGCCCCGAGCGCTCGCACTTCGCCCGCGAGCGGTCCCGCGGGCTTAACGACGAGAGAACTCACCCCTTAAGTATGGCCGCTCCCCTCGGGGCCCGAGCCGTAGCGGTGAGGACTGGTTCAACTCCCCCCTGACCGCTGGATCGCCCCGAGTACGCTGGCGGAGTGCAGCCTCCCTCACGGCCCGACCGCAATATTGCCCTCGAACTCGTTCGGGTGACCGAAGCGGCGGCCATCGCCGCGGCGCGCTGGAGTGGACGGGGCGACAAGAACGCCGCGGACGGAGCGGCCGTAGACGCCATGCGATTCGTGCTGGGGGCCGTGGCCATGGACGGCGTCGTCGTCATCGGCGAGGGAGAAAAAGACGAAGCGCCGATGCTCTACAACGGCGAACGTATCGGCGACGGACGACCCCCTCAGGTCGACGTCGCCGTCGACCCGGTCGACGGCACGACGCTGACCGCGATGGGGCGAAACGGCGCGCTGTCGGTGATCGCCTTGGCCGAGCGCGGCTCGATGTTCAACCCGGGACCGTGCTTTTACATGAAGAAGGTCGCCGTGGGACCGCGCGGTCGCGGCTCGGTCGACGTCAACGCGTCGGCGACGGACAACCTGCGCGAGTTGGCCCAGCGATTGAAGAAGCCCGTTCAGGAGCTGGGCGTAGTGATTTTGGACCGGCCCCGCCACGACGACCTCGTCGCCGAAGTACGAGAGGCCGGCGCCCGCGTCCTATCGATCACCGACGGTGACGTCGCGGGAGCGATCGCCACGGGTTGGCCCAACTCGGGTGCCGACGTCCTGTTCGGCGTCGGCGGTACGCCCGAAGGGGTCATCGCCGCCGCGGCGCTGAAGGGACTAGGGGGCGAAATCCAGGGCGTCCTACACGCCCAGAACGAGGAAGTGCGCACGGCGGCCGAAGCGCTCGGCTACGACTTCACCAAGGTACTAACGATCAACGACCTGGTGGCGAGCGACAACTGCTTCTTCTCGGCGACCGCGATCACCGACGGTGACTTTCTCCGGGGGGTGCGCTTCTACGAGTTCGGCGCAACGACCCAGTCCCTGGTGGTGCGATCACGCTCGGGCACCGTACGCACGATTGAGACCTTCCACCGTCACGACAAGCTCCAGGAGTTTACGACGGCCGGCTTCTAAAATTCCTATTGCGTTCCCCTCCGGGGAGACGTAACCTCCGACCAGGGACCACGAACTCCCGCGTCGAGGCGCCAACCGAGGGGGGTGGAGGTGCGCGTTTCACAACTGCTCAAGGTCAAAGGTCGAGAGGTGGCTACCATCTCTGAAGATCGCACGGTCGAAGAGGCACTGGTCATGCTGCGCGAGCGACAGATCGGCGCCCTCGTCGTCACCGGCCCGACTCCCCCACTCGTGGGAATCTTCTCCGAACGAGACGTCGTGCGGGCGCTGGCGGCGCGCGGGGCCACCATCCTCGCGGAGCGCGTCGGTCAGCTCATGAGTACCGACGTATCGGTGTGCGGCGAATCGAACGAGTTGCACGAGTTAATGACCATGATGACCGAGCGGCGCATTCGCCACGTCCCGGTCGTAGACGGGGGGAGCCTCGTGGGCCTGGTCTCCATCGGCGACGTCGTCAAAGCCCGGCTCGACGAACTCGAACACGACAAGCGGGACCTGCTGGAGTACGTCTCGGGTCGCTAGGCGAGTGCGCCGCGGCGCGTGGCCGCGGCGAGGCGAAGTTCGGCGCGCGCCACTCCCTGCGCGGCCAGCGCGTAGCGCGCGCCGTCGTCGTCGCGACTCTCGGCCATTTCGGCCTCGTAGCGCTCCTTGGCCGCTTGGGCTCGCGCGACGTCAATGTCGCTCGTGAGTTCGGCGACGCTCGCTAGGATCGTCGCGCGCGTTTCACCGACCTCGGGACCGGGCGCGACTTCGAAGAAACCCGAGTGGACCGCGAAGGTCACGGGGCCCTCCGGCGCTTCCACGCGCACCACACTCGCGACCAGATCCCCGACGGTGGCGGTGTGCTGGGCCAACACAGTGAATTTGCCGACCGTGGAGCGCGCCATCAGGGCGCTCGCCTCCCCGCGCCACAGGGGCCCCTCGGGAGTCAGTATTTCGACGACTAGCGAGGCCATCAGCTCTTAGCCATCTCCGCGGCTTTGGCCTCGACGTCGGACGCTCCCCCGACGTTGAGGAAGGCCTGTTCGGGGAAGTGGTCGAGGTCACCCTTAGCCAGGAGTTCGAACGACTCGATCGTTTCGGCGACGGGCACGTTGATGCCGTCGATACCGGTGAAGACCTTGGATACGAACATCGGCTGCGACAGAAAGCGCTGAATCTTGCGCGCCCGAGTCACCGTGATGCGGTCCTCTTCGGAGAGTTCGTCCAGTCCCAAAATGGCGATGATGTCCTGGAGCTCTTTGTTGCGCTGGAGGATCTGTTGGACCTGGCGCGCGACCGCGTAGTGGCGCTCCCCCACAATCTCGGGCGCCAAGATGTTCGACGTGGAGGTGAGGGGGTCGACCGCCGGGTAGATGCCCAGCGCGGCGATCTGTCGACTCAACTCGGTCGTGGCGTCGAGGTGCGTGAACGTCGTAAAGGGCGCGGGGTCGGTGTAGTCGTCGGCCGGAACGTATACGGCCTGCAGCGACGTGATCGAGTGGCCCCGCGTCGACGTGATTCTCTCTTGAAGTTCGCCCATCTCGTCGGCCAACGTCGGTTGGTAGCCGACCGCCGATGGCATACGTCCGAGCAGCGTCGAGACTTCCGAACCGGCCTGAACGAAACGGAAGATGTTGTCAATAAACAACAACACGTCTTGATTCTTTACGTCGCGGAAGTACTCGGCCATCGTCAGAGCGGCGAGGGCGACGCGCAGTCGCACGCCCGGCGGCTCGTCCATCTGGCCGTAGACCAGGGCCGTCTTTTCGATGACGCCCGAGTCGCGCATCTCGAGGAGAAGGTCCGTGCCCTCACGGGTCCGCTCACCCACCCCGGCGAAGACCGAAACCCCGTCGTGCTGCTCGGCCACGCGTCGGATCATCTCCATGATCAGTACGGTTTTACCGACGCCGGCTCCCCCGAAGAGGCCGATTTTGCCCCCTTGGACGTACGGCGCCAGGAGGTCGACGACCTTGATACCCGTTTCGAACATCGTCGCGCGCGGCTCGAGTTGGTCGAAGGCGGGGGCGCTGCGGTGAATCTCCCACCGGTCCTCCACCGCCCCGATGTCCGCGACGTCGAGGGGCTCGCCGACCACGTTAAAGACGTGACCGAGCACGGCGTCGCCGACCGGCACGGTGATGCCGCGCCCACTTTGGCGCACCACCGCTCCGCGCACTAGTCCGTCGGTCGGTCGCATGCATACGCAGCGCACCCGTCCCTCGCCGATCTGTTGGGCGACTTCGGCCACCACGGTAATCGTGTGGCCCTCGAGCTCGATGTCCATCTCGACCGCGTGGTTGATCTCGGGCAGCGCGTGCGGTGGGAACTCAACGTCCACCACCGGTCCGGCGATGGCCACGACTCTCCCGGACTCGAGTCGGGTCTTATCTGGGGCGATAGTCATTTCTCTCTCACTTTCCCGAGCGGAGCGCTTCGGCGCCGCCCACGATTTCCATAATTTCGTTCGTTATCGAGTCCTGGCGGGCCCGATTCATGACCCGCGTCAAGTTCTGACTCAAATCGTCGGCGTTGTCGGTCGCGGCGGCCATCGCCCGCTGCTGCGAGGTGTGAAAGGCCGCGGCCCCCTCTAATAGCGCCGAGAATATTTCGCTCTCCAGGGCCCGGGGAGCCAATGACGCGAGGAGTTCGTCGACGTCGGGTTCAAACTCGACGTACCCGTGTAGCCCCGCAGTGGCGTCGACGGCGACGTCGGGCACGACGAGTGGGAGGAGCTGCTGAACCTCGACGCCCTGGGCGCCGGCCGAGTGGTAGCGCGTCGACACCAGGAGGATCTGTTGTGCCTCGCCACTGAGGTAGGGCGCGGCCAGCCGGTAGGCGATCGTGCGAGCGTCTTCGAAAGTCGGTCGATCGGTGAATCCGGAGAAGACCTCTTCCACCGCCACGCCGCGAAAGCGGTAGAAGGCGGCCGATTTGCGACCCGCGCAGTAGAGACGCGCGCGGGTGCCCCGGCTCGTCAACTCGTTAACGAGCCGCTCCCCCGCGCGCAGCGCCCCGTTGTTGTAGGGGCCCGAGAGTCCGCGGTCGCCGGTAATTACTAGCACGAGCGCCACGTCGACGCGCTCGGGCGTCGCGATGAGTTTGGCCGCCGCGACTGGGTCGCCGAGCGCGGCCGCAACGACAATGCGTTCGACCCCGCGTCGGTAGGGGCGATTGGCCACGATGCGCGCGGTCGAGCGGGGAATCTGCGACGCCGCGATGAGCTCCATCGCCTTGGTGATCTTGCGCGTGGAGTTCACCGACTTAATGCGCCGACGCAGTACCCTCTCTTGACCTCCGGCCACGGCGGCTCGCTACTTACTCGTCGCGAAGCCCTCGAGGACCGCGCGCAGCGCGGAGTCGAGACGTTCGGAGTCGGGCAGAACCTTGGTGTCGCGAATCTCGCCGAGCAGGTCGGCGTGCTTCGCCCGAAAGGCGGTGAGCAGTTCGGCTTCGAAGCGCGAAACGTCCTCGACGGGCACCGTGTCGAGCCACCCACGGGTTCCGGCGTAGATGGCCACGACCTGTTCCTCGACCGGCACGGGTGCGTTCAGTCCCTGCTTGAGCAGTTCGGTTAACCGATAGCCGCGGTCGAGTTGCTGTTGAGAGGACTTGTCGAGTTCGGACCCGAAGGTGGCGAATGACTCGAGGTCGCGGAACTGAGCGAGGTCAATCTTGAGCGTGCCCGCGACCGAGCGCATCGCCTTAACCTGGGCCGCGCCACCGACTCGCGACACCGAGTTACCGACGTCAATCGCGGGGCGGACCCCCGAGTAGAAGAGGTCGGCCTGCAGGAACACCTGACCGTCGGTGATCGATATGACGTTGGTCGGGATGTACGCCGAAATATCGCCGGCCTTGGTCTCGATGATCGGCAGCGCCGTGAGCGACCCTCCGCCCAGTTCGTCGCTCAACTTGGCCGCCCGCTCCAGGAGTCGACTGTGGAGGTAAAAGACGTCGCCGGGGTACGCCTCGCGACCCGGCGGGCGGCGCAGTAGCAGCGATATTTGGCGGTAAGCCTCGGCCTGTTTGGAGAGGTCGTCGTAGATCACGAGCGCGTGCTCGCCCTTTTCCATCCACTCCTGACCGATGGCGCACCCGGCGTAGGGGGCGAGGAACTTAAAGGGCGCGGGGTCGCCGGCGCCGGCGACCACGACGACGGTGTAGGCCATCGCCCCGAAGTCCTCCAACGTTTTAACGGTCTGAGCGACGGAGGAGTTCTTCTGACCGATCGCGACGTAGATGCACTTAACACCCTGGCCCTTCTGGTTCAAAACGGTGTCCACCGCGACGGTCGTCTTACCGGTCTTACGGTCGCCAATGATGAGCTCGCGCTGACCGCGGCCGATCGGGGTCATCGCGTCGATGGCCTTGATGCCCGTCTGGAGCGGTTCGGAGACGGGCTGGCGGCCGGTGATACCCGGGGCCTGAATCTCCATCCGACGGCGAGTGGGATTGACGAGCGCGCCCTTCCCGTCGAGGGGCTCACCCAGGGCGTTGACGACCCGTCCCAGCAGCGCGTCGCCCACGGGCATCGAGAGAATTCGACCGGTCGATCGGACAATCTGCTCCTCCTCGATACCGTCGACGGAACCGAGCACGACGGCGCCGATGGTCTCCTCGTCGAGGTTCATCGCCAGACCGACGGTGCCGTCGGCGAACTCCAGTAGCTCGTTCACTTGGGCCGACGGCAGTCCGGACACGCGCGCGATCCCGTCACCGACTTCGACGACGCGACCGACTTGCTCGGCCTCGACGGCGGGATTGAAATCGCTGACGTGTTTGCGCAGCGCCTCGGTGATTTCGCTCGCGCTGATGGTGAGTTCAGACATCTCGGTTTCCTCTTCCTAGTTACGGGTCATGACAGGGTGACGAGCGCGTGGTCCGCGGCGACGGCGTCGCGCAGCGCGCTCAGGCGGCCTTTGGTGGTGGCGTCTATGCGCAAGTCCCCGACCTCCACCAGAACCCCGCTCAAAAGTTCCGGTTCGTCGGTGACGTGCAGCTCGACGCTCTTGCCGGTCAGTGTCGACAGCGAGTCCACGAGCGTCGCGCGACTGACTTCGTCGAGTTGGCGCGCACTGCGCACGCGCGCGACGCGCCAGTCCCGCGCGCGCGCCACGTAGTTGACCAAATAGTCGAGCGTGCCCACGAGGTCCCGCGGACGGCCGCCCGTCACGCAAAAGTCAGCCAGATCGAGCGCGACGGGGTCGACGCGACCCGCCAAAAGGTCGTGGGTAAGGGCGAGTCGTCGTGCGAAGGGGGCGTCGCGGTCGAGGAGAACTCGACGCAGCGCCACGCTCTCTTCGAGGGCGCGCGCCCAACGAAAGAGGTCCTCGCCCACTCGCGAGAATCGATCCGTGGCTAGTTCGCCGAGGAGCGCGTCGGCGTAGCCGCCGACGCGCCGACGCGCGTCGAGGAGCCCCAGGGATCGAAACGTCGTCGCCCCGTTCTCTCGCCGCTCGCGCGCGACGTGAGCGAGCTCGTCGAGCGAGCGAACCACGTCCGGGGCCGGTACCGACTGTGCGGCGTAGACGCTCAAACGAACGACTTCGGGCGATACTTTGTCGCGCAGGAGGTCGTCGAGGACCCGTCCGCGCGCCAGCGGTGCGATGGCCGTATCGGAGAGCGCGGCGCGCAGATCCGAGCGCGCGAGCACGGTTTCTGTCAGAACCTCGAGGTCGTGTGCGACGCGAGTCAACTGCTCGTCGTCAAGACGTCCGAGAACGGCCGCGGCGTAACCCTCCAGAGTGGCCAGCATCGTTAGCGGTTCGTTCCCCGAGCGACCTCGGCGTGCAGCGCCGCCACGGCCTCGCGCACGAGGTCGTCGTGCGAGGCCCGGTCGACCTCGCGCTCGACGATCTTTTCGACCAGTGCGTAGACGACGTCACCGATCTGGGTCGACGCGTCGTCGATCGCTCGCTGGCGCACGACGTCAACCTCGGACTGGGCGGTGGCGACAATCCTCGCGTACTCCGCCTGGGCGCGCGCCCCGGACTCAGCCTTCAGCTGGTCGGAAGTGGCTTGGGCGCCAGCGACGATCGTGCGGGCCTGCTCGCGGGCTTCGCTGAGCACGCGAGCTCGCTCGTCGCTCGCCGCCGACGCTTCCGCGCGCGCCGCTTCCGCCGCCTCCAGTGAGGCGCGAATCTTCGCCTGACGCTTCTCCATCTCTCGATTGAGCGGCGGCAGTATGTACTTGGTCATTAAGAAGAGAATCACCCCGACGACGGCCAACTCCACGACGAACGTGGCGTTGGGCAGCAGGAAGATTGACGTCGCGTCTATCACCTAAGTTCCTCTTTCGTTACGGGCTCGTTACGCGCAGCGTCGCGCCCTAGTGCTTCTCGAAGACGTACACGAAGACCACCATGAACAACAGGTTGATGAAGTACATCGCCTCGACGAGACCCACCGTCAAGAAGAAGTACTGGCGCGCCTTATTCTCAATCTCGGGCTGTCGAGCGATGGCCGCGATGGTCTGACTTCCGGCGAGTCCGTCACCAATCGCCGCACCGATCGCGCCGCCCCCCAGAGCGAGCCCGCCGCCGACGAGGGCGCCGGCGATACGTACTGCGCTCGCGACGTCATTTGGGTTCGTGGCCATGAATCATTTCCTCCTATTTAGTTAATGCGATATTTCCAGCGCGCCGTCGTGCACGGGCGCCTCTTCGTGACTGGTCGCGAAGGCGAAGTAGAGCACGGTGAGCAACATGAAGATGTAGGCCTGGATGAGACCGATGAATAGGTCGAAGGGTTTCCAGATCAGTTCACCCACCGGTGAGGCGAAGATGGGCAGGAGCGTCACCATCACCGCGACCATTAGCCCTCCGGAAAAGAGGTTGCCGAAGAGTCGAAAGGTGAGCGTGATGGGCTTGGTGATCTCCTCGATGACGTTGATCGGCGTCAGCGCTACGTAGGGCTGGCGGTAGTGACGAAAGTAGCCGCGAAAGCCGCGGGCGCGAAAAGACTCCACGTGTACCCACACGATGACGAACAGCGCCATCGCCAAAGGTAGGTTGACGTCGCTCGTGGGCGCCGGAAGAATCTCCGGAGAGATTCCCGGCTGGAGGGACGAGGGAATAAACCCAATCCAGTTACAAATCAAGATGAACAAGAAGAGCGTCACCGCGATGGGTACGAATCGGCGCCCCTGGGGGCCGATCGCCGAGTCGGCGAGGTCGTTGACCTGCTCGACGAGAACCTCCCAAAAGAGTTGGAGCTTGCCCGGGACGCCGTCGGTGACGCGCGAGCGCATGCGAAAACCGAGGAACAACAAAACGGCCGCCGCGAGCAACGTCGAAGTCACTATGTCGGTGTCGACGGCGAATCCCAAGACGTGCACCTGAGGGTGCACGCCCACGGAGATGCTGCCCGCGGCCTCCAACATCCCTTACACGCCTTTCTGGCCCGCCACGACGCGCAGCACGTTCGCGACGAAGACAATCTGATATAGCACAAGCCCTGACACAATACCGATTCCCAGGGGGGCCTCGAGCCACACCAGGGCCAGAACGACCACGGTCACCACGACCAGTCTTCCGGTGGTTCTCCCACCCAGTTGGCGGCGAATGGCCTTCGAATTTTGCTCGCCGCGAAGTTCCACCCGCGCGGACTGGGCGTCTAAGAAGCGCAGGTTCACTACCGCCAGCGCCACGCCCGCGGCGACGCCGAGCGCGGCGAACGCGCCGGCGAGCAGGAGTGCGGCGACGAAGCCCACGAGTCCAACGACTAGGGCCGAAAGTGTGGTTCGACGCAGGAGACGTGGGAGGGTGTTGGCGGGAAGGTTATCTAGCACGGACGGTCAATTTTTAAGGAAGCGCCGAACGAGTTGAACAACACTCGCTACGGCGACGACCGTCCCTAACACTATCCCGAGCAGCAGTCCCCCCGGTGCGGGAACGCCGTGGCCGTCGAGGTAGAGGCCCCCGACGACTCCCGCCGTCACGCAGACCGCGATCGTCGAGCCGAGCGCCGCGAACGCGGCCAGTCCCGGTAAATCGTTTGGCGAAGGTTTCTCCTGATCGGAGCGGTTAGAAATTTGGTCGTCCCCACCACTCACCGCGGTACTCGCTCCTCGGCGCTCTCCGCGCGCTCCCGGGCCCGGCGCCGTCGCCAGACCAAGGGGCTGAACCACGTGAGTAGGGCGATGACCAAGACCGCTACCCCCAAGGGGATAAAGACGTTGGCCCGCGTGTCAAAAAGGGGCAAGAGCACGAAGCCGCACAGCAGGGCGGTCCACGACCACAGGATCGTCACGGTACGACGGTGACCGTGACCGAGGCGCATCAGGCGGTGGTGAATGTGGTTCTTATCCGGGGTATGAAAGCCCTGACCGGACGCGGTTCGGCGCGCGAAGGCCCAGACCGCGTCGACGAGGGGAACGCCCAGAATAAAAACGGGGATAAGGAGGGGCGCGAAGAAGAAAAACGTCACTCCACTGGCCGGCGGCGTCCGCCCGCCGATCACCATCGTCGAGGCGCTCATCAGCAGTCCGAGCATCAAGGAGCCGGCGTCGCCCATGAAGAGTTTGGCGGGGTGGAAGTTATCGCGCAAAAACCCAACGCAGATTCCACAGGTCACCGCCGCCACGAGCGGTCCCACGTTGCTCGAGGGTAAGAGACCCAAATCCTCGAGGCGCAACCCGTAGACGCAAAGGGTCCCCGACGCGATCGCCACGATGCCGGCCGCTAGTCCATCCAGGCCGTCGATGAGGTTGATCGCGTTAGAGAGAGCGAATACCCACAGGGCCGTGATGATCGGCAAAATCGAAGGTCCCAGCACCACGAAGCCGGCGAAGGGCAGCTTCAGTTGGTACATGGTGGCGCCCGAGAAGTACAGGACCGAGGCGGCGAGGAACTGACCGGCGACCTTGGCCGGGGCGCTCATTTCACGAAAGTCGTCGACGAGTCCCACCACGAAGATGACCCCGGCCGCCAGGAGAACCCCGAAGGTCTCCCTCGACGAGACGATGACGGCGCGCAGCGTCGGAATCGCCAGGGCCACCATGAGCGCCGCGCACAGACCCACCAACATCGCGCCGCCGCCCCCGTAAGGGGTGACGCGTCGGTGAACCTTACGGTCGTCGGGCAGTGCGGTATAGCCCACCCGCAGCGAGATCGCCCGGGCCGGACGGGTCGCGGCGAGAGTAACGACCGCCCCCACTAACGCCACCACCAGGTAGGCGACGACGTTGCCCACGAACTACCTGGTGAAGTTGGCGTACGGATTAAAGCGTCCGCAGAGCTCCGCGACTTCGGCGCGCACGGCGGTGAGAACTTCCCCGTCGTCGCGCTGGCGCAGGGCGCGCGCCATCAACGCGGCGATCTGCGTGAACTCTCGCTCGCCCATACCGGCCGTGGTCTCGGCCGCGGTGCCTACGCGTAGACCCGAGGTCACGAAGGCACTGCGGGGATCGTCGGGAATGGTGTTGCGGTTCGTGGTGATGCCGGCGCGGTCGAGCGTCTCTTGAGCCACTTTGCCGGTCAACTCCGAGTCGAAGGGACCGAGGTCTAAAAGGACCATGTGATTTTCGGTACCCCCCGACACCAGGCGGAACCCTTCAGCGGCGAGCGCGCGCGCGAACGCGCGCGCGTTGGTGAGAATCTGCTCGGTGTATACCGCGAAGTTCGCCAAGCTCGCCTCACGAAACGCTACGGCCTTGGCGGCGATTACGTGCTCCAAGGGACCACCCTGCTGACCGGGAAAGACCGCCGCGTCGATGGCTTTGGCGTGCTCGGCGCGCGACACGATCGCTCCCCCACGCGGCCCCCGCAGCGTCTTGTGGGTCGTGAAGGCCACGACGTCGGCGTAGGGGACCGGGTTAGGGTGCGAACCCCCCGCGATGAGCCCGGCGACGTGGGCTGAATCGAACATGAGCAGCGCGCCAACTTCGTCGGCGATCTCGCGAAAGGGCACGGGGTCGATAATCCGCGCGTAGGCCGTCGCGCCCGCGACGATCATTCGCGGCCGGTGGGCTAACGCCAATTCGCGCACGTTGTCGAAGTCGATTACTTCCCCCGGCGCCGATGGATCGTCCGAGCGGGGCGTCACGCCGTAGGAGACAAAGTTCCAAAAGGTGGACGTAATCGACGCCGGTGAGCCGTGCGTCAAGTGACCGCCTTGGTCGAGGCGCATCGCCAAAATAGTGTCGCCGGGCTGGAGCAGGGCTTGGTACACGGCGACGTTGGCGTTGGCGCCACTGTGGGGTTGGACGTTCGCGTGTTCCGCACCCAGCAGCGCGCAGAGGCGACGGCGCGCCAGGTCCTCAACTTCGTCGACGATCTGGTTGCCCCCGTAGTAACGCCGCCCCGGGTACCCTTCGGCGTACTTATTGGTCAGTATCGATCCGGTGGCCGCCAGCACCGCGGGCGAGGCGAAGTTCTCACTAGCGATTAACTGAATGGTCGTGGTCTGGCGCTCCCAGTCACGGCGCAGCAGCGAAGTGACCTCGTCGTCGCGTATCCATTCATCGAAGGGCGATGCGTCCACGGCTACTCCTCCGCCCGGGCGTCGAGCGCGCCCAATTTGGCGATTCTGACTTCGTGTCGCTCGACCGGCTTCGCGTCCAGCCACGCGTAGAGCGACTCCACCGCGACGACGGGACCGACCAGACGGCCCCCCATGCACAGCACGTTCGCGTGATTGTGTTCGCGAGCGAGGTGGGCTGACGTGACGTCGTGCACTACCGCGGCGCGCGCGCCGGGCACCTTGTTGGCCGCCATGGCGACACCGATGCCCGAACCGCAAAGCGCGACCCCCAGTTCGGCGTCGCCCGCGACCACCGCGCGCGCTACCGCGGCCCCGAAGTCGGGGTAGTCAACGGGCTCGGTGGCGCTATTGGTTCCGAGGTCAAGCACTTCGTAACCGTGGGCGGCCAGTGAAGCCGCGAGGAGCGTCTTAAGGTCGTAGCCCGCGTGGTCCGAGCCCAGGGCGATACGCATGCCCCGAGCCTACCGCTCACTTTCGTGGCGACCGCGTCCGCGGGACCGCTTCGCCCACCACCGAAGGATCGAACTCGCCGTAGGTAGGATGCGCCCATGACGCACGTTTCGCTCGCGCCGACTATCAGTTCCTCGCTCGACGTCACTAGCGACTCTTTTCGCCGCAACCGCTACGACGCGCTCGAACAGTTAGCGGTCATTGACGGCCTGCTCGACGAAGCGGCGGCCGGCGGCGGCGAGGCGGCCACGGCCCGCTTGCGCGCGCGCGGCAAGCTGCCCGTTCGTGAACGCATCGCCCACCTCCTCGACCCCGACTCACCGTTTTTGGAGATATCCGCCCTGGCCGGGTACGACTCGGACTACACCATCGGGGGCGGAATGGTAGTGGGAATCGGCGTCATCGCCGGGACCGAATGCGTGGTCATGGCGAACGACCCGTCAGTTCTCGGTGGAGCGCTCACGCTCTATTCGGCGAAGAAGTGGATGCGGGCGCTGGAGATCGCCCGCGACAACGAGATTCCCTACGTAAGTTTCGTCGAGTCCGCGGGGGCCGATTTACGCGTCGGCCGGGGCGGCGGCGGCCGCATGCAAACGGCCCACTTCGCCGAAAGTGGACGCTTCTTCTACGACCTCATCGAACTGTCCAAAAAGCGCGTGCCGACCGTGAGCGTCGTGTTCGGATCCTCGACCGCGGGTGGCGCTTACCAGCCGGGCCTGTCGGACTACAACGTGCTCGTGCGGGGCCAGTCCAAGATCTTTCTCGCCGGGCCGCCGCTGGTAAAGATGGCTCTAGGCGAAGAGACCGACGACGAGACCCTCGGTGGCGCAGTGCTCCACAGTGAAGTATCCGGTTTGGGTGACTACCTCGCCGAGGACGAACTCGACGCGATTCGCATCTGCCGCGAAATTGTTTCACACCTCAACTGGCGAAAACGAGGGGTCGGACCATCGTTGGTCGCCGACGCGCCGATCTACGACCCCGAAGAGCTCCTCGGCGTCGTCAGTCGTGACCTCCGTCAGGCCGTCGACTCCCGTGAAGTGATCGCGCGAATCGTCGACGGATCACGCTTCGAAGAGTTCAAGTCCCGATACGGCGAAACGCTCGTATGCGGGTGGGCGGCAGTACACGGCTACCCGGTGGGCGTCGTGGCCAACAACGGCGTCATCCACGCCCGCGCGGCCGAAAAGGCGGCCCAGTTCATTCAACTCTGTAACCAGATCGACGTACCGCTGGTGTTTATTCAAAACGTCACTGGCTTCATGGTCGGACGAGACGCCGAGGCGGAGGGCATCATCAAAAAGGGGTCACAGATGCTCAACGCGGTGGTCAATTCGACCGTTCCGCACCTCACCGTCATCATCGGCGCCTCCTACGGTGCGGGCACGTACGGCATGTCCGGGCGAGCGTTCAATAATCGATTCACCTTTCTCTGGCCGACGGCCAAAATTGCCGTGATGGGACCCAAACAGATCGCCGGCGTGATGTCCCAGGTCCGTCGGGCCCAGGCCGAACGGCGCGGCGAGGCCTTCGACGAGGTTCAAGACGCCGAAGTGGTGGCCGCCGTCGAGGCCGCGCAGGAGAAGGGGTCGCTGGCGCTGGCCGCGACGGGCGCCGTCTCCGACGACGGAGTTATCGATCCGCGAGACACCCGCACGGTCCTCGGGCTGTGCCTGTCGGTCGTGCGCAGCCGACCGATTGAGGGTGCGACCGGTTACGGAGTCTTTCGCCTGTGAGTTTCGACACCATACTTATCGCCAACCGGGGCGAAATCGCGCGGCGGATTATCCGCGCCGCGCGCGCCATGGGCCTGCGCACCGTGGCCACCTACGTCGCCAGCGACGGCGACTCCCCCCACGTCACAGAGGCCGACGAAGCCGAGCGCCTAGCGACCTCGTACCTCGACGGCGCCGCGCTGATCGAAGCCGCACTCCGCGCCGGTGCCGGGGCGCTGCACCCCGGATACGGTTTTCTCTCGGAAAACGCCACATTCGCCCACGACGTCACCGAAGCGGGGCTCGTGTGGATCGGGCCGCCGGCTCGAGTCATCGCGGCCATGGGCGACAAACTCGCGGCCAAGGAGATTGCCCGCGCGGCCGGCGTCGCGGTCCTGGACTCCTTCGACGGCGGCGCCCTCCCGAGCGACCTCACCTACCCGCTCCTCGTCAAGGCCACCGCCGGCGGTGGGGGCAAGGGTATGCGTATCGTGCGCAACCCCGAGGAGGTCGAAGAACTGGTCGCGGCGGCTCGGCGCGAGGCCGCCCACGGCTTCGGCGACGATCGCGTTTTCCTCGAGCGCTACGTGCCACGGGCTCGACACGTCGAAGTTCAGATTCTCGCCGACCACCACGGCCAATTTGTGCACTTCGGGGAGCGCGAGTGTTCAATCCAGCGTCGTCACCAAAAGCTCATCGAGGAGTCTCCCTCGAGTGCTCTGTCGAGCGACGAGCGCTCCGCGATCTGCGAAGCGGCGCTGCGCGTCGCGCGCTCGGTCTCTTACGAGTCCCTCGGCACGGTCGAATTCCTCCTCGACGACGAGTCCAAGGAGTTCTTCTTTCTCGAAGTCAACACTCGGCTCCAGGTCGAGCATCCCGTCACCGAGGCGGTCACCGGCGTCGACCTAGTACGTGAGCAGATCCGCGTCGCCGCCGGGGAAGCGCTCGGCTACGACCAAAACAGCGTTTCCTTTCACGGCCACGCCATCGAAGTGCGCCTTTGCGCCGAGGACCCCGTCGCCGGCTTCCTCCCGGCGACGGGTGAACTGGTCGCCTTCGACGTCGCCGCCGAACCGAAGGTTCGCTGGGACAGCGCGGTCGAACTCGGGTCGCGGGTCACCGTCGATTTCGATCCCCTCCTCGCCAAGGTCATCGCCCACGGGACCTCGCGCGGCGAGGTCGCCGCGACCCTCGCCCTCGCGCTCGAGCGGCTCCACCTCGGCGGGGTCAGGACCAACCGCGACTTTCTGGCGGCCACCCTGCGCCACCGGAACTTTCTCCTCGGGGAGACGACGACCGACTTCATCGAGCGATTCCGCCCGCCCCTAACGCAAACGCTCACGGAGGAGGAGCTGCGCGACGCCGTAACGGCCGCGGCGCTGTGGCTCCAGGGGGAGAGCCGAGCCGACGCGCCCGTCCTCGCCGACGCGCCGAGCGGCTGGCGTAACGGCCGTCTCCCACACCAGCGTCGAACGCTGCGCTACGGCGACGAGTCGCGAACCGTCGAGTATCGCCGGGACCGGCTCGGAGAGTTCGACCTAGGCGACGGAAGTCACGCTCGCCTTCACGCGTGGAACCGCTCGACCATCGACGTTGAGATCGACGGTCGACGGAGTCAACGGCGCGTGACGCGCGCCGGAGATCGCCTCTACGTCCAGGCCCGGCGCGGCACGGTCGAGTTGGATGTGGTCGCCCTGTTGCCACCCCCGGGACGCGACGCGCTCGCCGGTGGGCTCAGCGCACCTATGCCGGGCGCGGTGCTCGACGTGCGGGTCACGGCCGGTCAACGCGTCTCTCGGGGCGACGCCCTCGTGGTGCTAGAAGCGATGAAGATGGAACACGTAATCTCGGCCCCCTACGAGGGCGTAGTCACTCAAGTCTTCGTCACCGTTAGCCAGCAGGTCGAGCGCGGCACGACTCTGCTCGCGCTCGAATCTGACGGCGCCGACCAAGGTCCCTCGTGAAAGCGCCGATCCGCGTCGCCAACTGTTCCGGTTTCTTCGGTGATCGGCTCTCGGCGGCGCGCGAGATGGTCTCGGGCGGCCCGATCGACGTTCTCACCGGGGACTGGCTGGCTGAACTAACCATGCTGATTTTGGCGAGAACGCGCGCTCGACCGGCCGGGGTCGGCTACGCGCGCACTTTTTTAACTCAGATGGAAGAAGTTCTCGGCACCTGCCTCGAGCGCGGCGTCAAAGTAGTCTCCAACGCCGGCGGGCTCGACCCGAAGGGCTGCGCCGAGGCCCTGGCCCAAGTGTGCCAACGGCTCGGCCTGACCGCGACGATCGCCTTCGTCGACGGCGACGACCTACTGTCGCTCGACCCTTCACTGGCCGCTTCGTTGGGGGTACGCCACTTCGCGACCGGCGAGAACTTCGACGACCTGTCGCGATTTCTCACCGCGAACGCGTACTTCGGTTGCTTCGGCATCGCCGAGGCCCTCGCTCGCGGCGCCGACGTGGTAGTCACGGGACGCGTAACCGACGCCGCGCTCGTTTGCGGACCGGCCGCGTGGCATCACGGGTGGGGCCCCGACGATCTCGACGCCCTCGCCGGCGCCGTCGTGGCGGGCCACGTCGTGGAGTGCGGCGCTCAGGTGACGGGGGGCAACTACTCCTTCTTCTCCGAGCTCTCCGGGATGGAGCACGTCGGCTTTCCCTGGGTTGAGGTGGCCGCCGACGGTTCGAGCGTCGTGGGCAAGCACGACGGAACCGGCGGTGAGGTGTCCGTCGCTACCGTTACCTCCCAGTTGCTGTACGAAATTGGCGGACCCGCCTACGAAGGGCCCGACGTCACCGCTCGCTTCGACACCATTGAACTCACTCAACTAGCCAAGGACCGCGTGGCCATCTCTTCGGTTCGCGGGGAGCCCCCGCCGGCGACATTGAAGGTCGCGCTGAACGAAGTGGGCGGTTACCGCCACGACCTCGTCGTCGCCCTCACGGGCCTCGACATCGAGGAGAAGGCGGCCTGCGTTGAGGCGGCCTTTTGGCGCGCCTCTCCCCACGGACCCGAAGAGTTCGCCCAAGTTCGAAGTCGAATCGTACGCACTGACAAACCTGACCCTTCCACCAACGAAGAGGCCATCGCGACGTGGCGGCTCACCCTCAAAGACCCCGACGGCGACAAGGTTGGTCGCGCCGTGGCCGACTCGGTCGTCGCCCTGGCGCTCGCGAGTGTGCCGGGATTCTTCATTCCCGGTTCGGGACCCTCCGGCGGCGCGCCGTTCGGCGTCTATCGTCCCGGACTCGTGGCGCGCGAACTCGTACCGCAGTACGTGACCGTCCTCGGCGGAGCGCGAACTCGACTCGACGCCGCCTCCCCGCGCGGCGCGCCACCCACGCTCGACGATCCACCGCGGGTGTCCACCGCGGCGCCCGACGGCGCGCCCGACGCCACGGTGCGCGTCCCCCTCGGAAAACTCGTCGGTGCGCGCTCG
This sequence comes from Actinomycetes bacterium, assembly GCA_021815645.1. Classification (GTDB taxonomy): domain Bacteria; phylum Actinomycetota; class Acidimicrobiia; order Acidimicrobiales; family RAAP-2; genus RAAP-2. The sequence goes on along the minus strand of JAKBAB010000013.1, from coordinate 10,017 downwards.
GGCGACAAGGGGGGCGACGCCAACGTGGGGGTCTTCGCTCGTCGGGCCGACGTGTGGCGATGGCTCGACGAGTACCTCGACGTTGAAACCCTACGAAGGCTCCTCCCCGAGGTCGCCGGTCGGCCCGTGGAGCGGTACCGACTCCCGCGACTGTGGGCACTCAACTTCGTCGTGCGCGGTCTCTTAGATGAGGGCGTAGCGGCCTCGACCCGTTACGACGCCCAGGCGAAGGGGCTCGGGGAGTGGTTACGAAGTCGCTTCGTCGACGTTCCACTCTCCCTGGTCGACCCGTGACCGACCGGGCGACCTCCGACCCGCACGACGCGCCCCCGTCGAACCCAACCGGCGCCGAATCGCTCGACGCCGTGCGCCGCGACCTCTTCGCCGAACAGGGTGAACTCGATGACCTCGTGAGTGCCATCCCCCCATCCGCGTTCTATCGAGCGACGCCCAGTCCCGGGTGGAACGTCTTCGACCAAATCGCCCACCTCACGTACTTCGACGACCGGGCGGCGCTCGCCCTCGCTGACCCCGAGCGATTCACCGCGAGCGTCGGCGAGATCACGGCTCACGTCGCGGAACTCGACGACTTTACGCTGTCGCAACTTCGTACATTGGCGCCCGCGACTTTGCTGGCGCGCTGGCGCGACGCCCGCGCCGAACTCACCGCGCACGGCGCGAACCTCGATACCACGCGGCGCGTCGCGTGGTACGGACCGTCGATGAGCGCGACTAACTTTCTCCGGGCCCGGCTGATGGAGACCTGGGCGCACGGCCACGACGTCGCTACCGCCCTCGAAACGCGCCGCCCACCCACCTCGCGTCTCGTGCACGTCGCGACACTGGGCTACCTCACCCGGGCGTGGTCCTACCGTGTTCGCGGTGAACCGGTCCCCGAGGGGGCCGTCGCCGTCGAACTCGAGGGACCGCACGATAACGCGTGGCGCTTCGGGCCCACCCAAGTCGACGACGTTGTGTCCGGCGACGCCGAAGAGTTCTGTCTCGTCGTTACCCAGCGCCGTCACGTCGACGACACCCAACTACGCTGCGGCGAGCTCGCGCGCGATTGGCTCCTAAAGGCTCAGGCCTTCGCGGGGGGGCCCAGTAATGGACCGCGGGCGACGGCGTGACTCTAGTTGACGTCTCCACCGACCGGTCCGTTCGAACGATCACACTTAGCGACGTGGCGAGGCGCAACGCCCTCAGTCGCGACATGCTCGACGCCCTATTAGGGGCCGTCGGCGCGGCCGACTCAGACCCGAACGTGCGCGTCGTCGTGGTCACGAACCAAGGACCGGTCTTTTGCGCCGGCGCCGATCTCAAGGGGGTCACTTCGAAGAGCGGTGCGCCGTCGAGCCCGCGGGGGTTGGCCGAACTGTTTCAGCGAATCCGCCACTCCCCCAAGCCCTACGTCGGACGACTCGCGGGCCACTGCGTCGCTGGGGGGGTGGGCCTGGCCGCGGTCATGGACGTCTCAGTCGCGCTCGATTCGGCCCACTTCGGTTTCACCGAAGTACGGCTGGGGGTCGCCCCGGCGGTCATCTCCGTAGTCTGCTTGGAAAAGATGCGCCCCGGTGACGCGCGAGAGCTGTTCTTACGCGGCGAGCGCTTCAGCGCGCTACGCGCCGCGCAGCTCGGTCTCATCACGCGGGCCGAGAGTAGCGAACGTTTCGACGCGGTGGTCGAAGACGTCGTAAACGACCTCCTGGCCGGCGAACCGAACGCCCTCGCGCTGGCCAAGCGCCTCACCTACGTGGTGCCCACGATGGGTGAGTCCGAGGCCTTTCGGGAAACTACGCGCTGGTCGGCCGAGCTCTTCGCGAGTGAGAGTGCCGCCCAGGGCATCGCCGCGGCGCTCTCGAAACAGCGCGCACCCTGGGTCGAGACCTACGGCGGCGCGAAGTCCTCAATCGAGGACGAGCGTTAACTGCTCGGTGGTGATCGCCCCCTCGCGCACCACTCGCCACTGATCGCCGTTCACTTCGACGACGGTCGAGACCTCACCACGGCGCACCCCCCCGTCCAGCACACCCGCGACGGCCGAAGCGGCGAAGACTTCGAGCACCTCGGCGGTGCTGCGACAGGGCGGATGACCGTGTTCGTTCGCACTCGTCACCGCCAGGGGACCGGTTTCAACGAGGAGTGAGCGTAACGCTTCGTCGTCGGGCACGCGCAGGCCGGTGCTGGACTCGTTCGACCCCACGAGGTCGGCCAGTTGCCGGGGGCAGGCGACGACGAGCGTGAGGGGACCGGGCCAAAACGCCGTACTTAGTCGCCGCGCGATATCCGACCACGAGGTGGCCAGCTCTCGAGCCGCGTCTAGGGACCCAACTAATACCGGAAGCGCCGTCGAAGCGGGGCGGTGTTTCACCGCAAAGAGGGTCGCCACCGCGTCCGGGTGCGTCAGGGCGGCCGCCACCCCGTAGACGGTATCGGTCGCGAGTGCGACCACCGCCCCACCGCGCAGCAGGTGGACCGCTCCGTCGCGGTCAACGACCTCGATCACGCGCGCGCCACCAGTATCCTCGCGCGGCCGGAGAGATCGTCGAGGTCGCGCCCGTCGCGCAGACCGGCGCGCGCGGCCGCCGCGAGCGCCGCTTCGCGGTGGCCCTCTCCGTGTTCGCACACCAGCGCACCGCCCGCGGCGAGCCACGGGGGGGCGCCACCGATCACGTGGGCGACGTCGGCGAAGCCCGCTACGTTATCTTCATCGTCGGCGACCAGTGCGCCGCGCGGCTCGTACCCGAGAACTGGGTCGGCGGTGGCGAACTCAGCGACCGACACGTAGGGCGGATTGGCCACAATTAGATTGACGCGTCCCGCGAGGCTTCGGTCCAGTTCTTCGTACCACGTCGAGTGGAGAAACGTGACGTTGGTCAGTCCGTGGCGTCTCGCGTTGACTCTCGCGACTTCCAGGGCGTCGGCCGACGCGTCGAGCGCCGTGAGCGCCGCCTTAACACCTCGGGTCCGTAGTTCGTCTAGTAGCGCCAGACCAACGGCCCCCGAACCGCAACCGAGGTCGACGATGACGGCCGCGTCGAAATCACCACGGTCCAGCTCCGCGAGCGCCACCTCCACCAACTCTTCGGTCTCGGGACGGGGAATCAAAACGCGGGAGTCGACGCAGAGGTCGAGCGAACGAAAGGGCCAATGTCCGATGACGTACTGAAGTGGCTCGCCGCTCAGGCGGCGCGCGAGTGCGCTCTCGAGTTCGGCGGTGGTAGCTCCCTGCTGGTCGGCGAACTCCTCGACCAACCAGCGCGCCTCGCGCCGATCGAGCCCGCGCGTCACCAGATCGGCGACCGTGGACCTAGCTTCCGTCACTTTGGGCCAACTGTCGCGCTCGCCGGTCGGCCAACAGGGCGTCCACGTAGGGATCGAGGTTTCCGGCCAGCACCGCGTCTAAGGAGTAGTTGGTCAAATTAATCCGGTGATCGGTGACTCGATTCTCTTTGAAGTTGTAGGTGCGAATCTTTTCGCTGCGCCCGCCGCCGCCCAGTTGAGCGCGTTTGAGGTCACCCAACTCGTTCGCCTGCGTATCTTGAGCCGCCTTTAGGAGCCGCGACCTCAGCACGATGAGCGCCTTCGACCGATTTTGAATCTGGCTCTTTTCGTCCTGCATCGACACGACGATGCCGCTCGGTAGGTGCGTGACGCGTACCGCCGAGTCGGTCGTGTTGACACTCTGGCCCCCGGGACCCGACGACCGGTAAACGTCGATCTTCAGGTCGTTGGGGTTGATCTCGACGTCGAGCTCTTCGGCCTCGGGCAAGACCGATACGGTCGCCGATGACGTGTGCACCCGGCCCTTGGCTTCGGTCACGGGTACGCGCTGAACCCGGTGCACGCCGGCCTCGAAGGTGAGTCGGCTCCAGGCGTCGTCCCCCTTGATGAGGTAGATGGCCTCGTCCAGACCGCCCTGGCCCGACTCTCGCTCCTCGATGACGTCGACCTTCCAACCCCGCAGGGCGGCGTAGCGCCGGTACATCTGGGCGAGGTCGCCCGCGAAGAGATTCGCTTCTTCGCCCCCCTCCGCACCACGAATCTCCAAAATTACGTTGCGACCTTCGTTCGGGTCGTGGGGCAACAGCAGTTCCTCTAGCGTCTCTTCGAGCGCGTTGACCCGTTCTTGCGCGGCGCTCATCTCCTCGCGCCAGGACTCCCGTTCGCCGCCCTCGCTGTCGGTGAGCATTTCCTGGGCCGTCGTCACGTCCTCGCGCGCACGGCGCAGGTCCCGCCAGGCGGTGTTGACGTCACTGAGCTCCTTGTGGCGCCGCGAGAGGTCGCGCAGCCGGGTTAAGTCGCTCGCCACGTCACTCTTCGCGAGCTCCGCTTCGACGAGGCGCAGTTCCTGCGAGAGCGCGTCTAGGGTCTCGTCGAGGGTGCGCACGATGGCCGTAACTCGAGGGCTCAGGCCTTCGGAGTACGCCCCTTCGTCTTTTGGGCGTAGCGACGCTGGAACCGCTCGACGCGGCCACCGGTGTCGACCAACTTCTGCTTACCGGTGAAGAATGGGTGGCACTCGTTGCACAGTTCCACCCGCAGCACGGGCTTCGTGGACTCGGTGACGAAACTATTACCGCACGAGCAGGTCACGGTTGCTTCGCCGTATTTGGGGTGGATATCTGGCTTCATAAGGCTCCTTGGCGCGATGGGAGAGTTTAGCGGGGTTTCAACTCGTCGGCGACGGCCCGCGGGCGATCTCGGAGAGGAACTCGTCGTTGGAGCGGGTGGTCTTTAGTTTGTCGATCAACAGTTCGAGGCCGGCGGCCTCACGGCCCTCGGCGGCCAGTCCGTTCAGGACCCGGCGTAACTTCCACACCTGGGGCAACAGGTCTCGGGAAAATAGCAACTCCTCGTGACGAGTCGAGGAGCCGTTGACGTCGATGGCCGGGTAGAGCCGACGCTCGGCCAGGCGGCGATCGAGGCGCAGCTCCATATTGCCCGTGCCCTTGAACTCTTCGAAGATCACTTCATCCATCTTCGAACCGGTCTCGACCAGTGCGCTCGCGAGGATGGTCAGGGAACCACCCTCTTCGATGTTGCGCGCGGCTCCGAAGAACTTCTTCGGGGGGTAGAGGGCCCCGGAGTCGACACCGCCGGACATGATCCGCCCCGTCGCCGGCGCCGCCAGGTTGTACGCGCGGGCCAGTCTGGTAATTCCGTCCAAGATGATGACGACGTCGCGGCCCTGTTCAACCAGTCGCTTCGCGCGTTCGATGCAAAGCTCGGCCACGTGCGTGTGTTCTTCCGCCGGTCGGTCGAAGGTCGATGAGATCACTTCGCCCTGAACGCTGCGACGCAGATCGGTCACCTCTTCGGGCCGTTCGTCGACCAGCAGCACCATCATGTGAACTTCGGGGTTGTTGGCTTCAATCGATTGAGCGATCTGCTTCATCACCGTGGTCTTACCGGCCTTGGGCGGCGAGACGATGAGACCGCGCTGTCCCTTGCCGATCGGCGAGAGGAGATCGACGATCCGTGGAGTTAGGTCTCCCTTTCCTTCGTTGGTCTCCAGTCGCAACTTCTCGTCCGGGAAGAGCGGCGTCAGGTCTTCGAAGCGGGGCCGCAGGCGCGCCACTTCGGGGTCGACACCGGCGACCGAATCAACTCGCAACAGGGCCGGATACTTCTCGTTCGACGCCGCCGGTCTAAACCCGCCCGCGATGGTGTCGCCCTTTCGAAGATGGAATCGACGAACCTGATTGATCGACACGTAGACGTCGTTTGGCGACGCGTGATAACCCTTCGTGCGCAAGAACCCGTACCCGTCGTCGCGCAGATCGAGCAGGCCCTCAACGTCGACGAGCTCGCCCGCGTAGGGCTGGTCCGCGTTGGGCATAGAGTCACCGCCGAAGCGCTCGCGACCGTTGCGGTTTCGTCGGTTCCGGCGACTTCGGTTAGCGGGGTCGTTGGTGAAGTCGCGCGGCGCGCGCTCGGGGCGGGCCGGCGCGTAGCCGTCACTGGCCCCATCGCGGGCGGGCCGGCCCGGGGCGTAGGGGCGCGCGGCGGCGGGAGCGGAGTTCGCGCCACTCGAGTCGGCGGGGGCCGCTTCACCCGTCGAGGGAGCGCTCGTCTCGGCGAACTCACCGAGAAACTCGTCGAAATCTTCCGGAGGGGTCGCCACCGTGCGGCGCGAGCGTACGGCCCGCGAAGGGGGACCAGACGCGCCGGGCCCGTCGGCACTGGGAGCGGGGGCCGCGCCGTTGGTCGCTACGTCGTTACCCATAATCGCCTCGATGAGCGCCGCTTTAGTGGCGCGGGTGGGGGCGTCGACGCCCTTCACTCTGGCGATGGTTTGGAGGTCCTCACGACTCTTGGACTCAAGAAGCGTACGGTCTGGGGAGGGCTGAAGAGCCATTCATGATCCTTTCTCGCCGCCCGCAAGGGTGGGACGGGGCGGAGAAGAAAATCGGGAAATGTCGTCTCGGAAGAACTTCCTTACGTCAGCAACGCCGAACGGACGACAACCACCAGTGTAGCCGACCGGCGAGAGAGCGCAAGCACACCCCCCGGGCGACCCGCGCGAGGGTCCCTCGATCGGCCCCCGTCGAGACGGAGCGGCCGAAGTAAGAGCTAACCCAGTTCGCCCAGTAGGGCCGCTAGGCTCGCGTCCACGACGTGAGGCGCCGAACTCATTTGAAGGGCGGTGTCGGGGTCCTTCAGCCCGTTACCGGTCAGGACGCACACGACCGTGGCGCCATCGGGCACGCCGTACTTGAGCAGTCCAGCCACCGACGCGGCCGACGCCGGTTCGCAGAAAACCGACTCGTAGCGCGCGAGGAATCGGTACGCGTCGAGAATCTCGTCGTCACTCACCGCTCGAATGTCCCCCAGGGACTCGTGCACGACTTCGAGGGCCGAGATCCAACTCGCGGGATTGCCAATACGGATCGCGGTGGCGATGGTTTCGGGATTCTCGATCGGTCGGCCCAGCACGATCGGGGCCGCGCCTTCGGCCTGAAAGCCCCACATCTTAGGTAGCGAAGCGCAACGCTGCGCCAGGTGATACTCCGTAAAGCCACGCCAGTAGGCGGTGATGTTGCCGGCGTTTCCAACGGGAATGGACAAGATGTCCGGCGCTCGCCCGAGAACGTCGACGATCTCGAAAGCTCCCGTCTTTTGACCCTCGATGCGATCGGGATTTATGGAATTGACGATAGTCATCGGGAGGTGCTGAGTGAGCTCTCGCGCGAGGTTGAGGGCCTGATCGAAGTTGCCGCGAATTTGGAGCACGGTGGCGCCGTAAACGATGGCCTGGGCCAGTTTCCCCAGGGCGATCTTGCCGTCGGGGACCAGCACCACGCAGCCCATGTCGGCGCGAGCGGCGTAAGCGGCGGCGGCGGCCGAGGTGTTGCCCGTCGAACCGCAGATGACCGTTTGCGCGCCGAGCGCTTTGGCTTTGGTGATCGCGACGGTCATGCCGCGGTCCTTGAATGATCCCGACGGGTTGAGCCCCTCGTACTTGAGCCACACCTCGGCCGAGAGCCGTTCGGACAGTCGCTCGGCGTAGAGCAGGGGCGTGTTGCCCTCCTGCAAGGTGACGAAGTCACTTACGCCCCGTAAGTCAAACCACTGGGCGTACTCCGCTATGAGCCCGCGCCACCCCGTCACGCGCTGAGCCGATCGATAACCGCGATGCAGGCCCCCACGGACTCCACCGAGGCCAGCGACGTCAACTCCTCGAGGGTGGCGAGCACGTCGGCGCGCAGCGCGTGGTGAGTCAAAAACGAGAGGCGGGCGTCCACGCCCTGGTCGGACTGCTCCATCGATTGAATGGACACGCGGTGGCGCCCGAAGACCCCCGCCACTTCGGCCAACACCCCCGGTTGGTCGATGACGTCAACGCTCAGGTAGTAAACGCTCGAGAGACGCTCCGACGGCACGTAGTGCAGCGACCGATCGCCACTGAAGGGGGCGTCGTGTCGACCGCTGACGCGATTACGTGCGGCGTCGAGTACGTCACCGAGGACGGCGGTAGCCGTGGCCTCGCCGCCCGCACCTTGACCGAGCCACATGAGCGGTCCGCTCTTCACGCCCTCGACGAAAACGGCGTTCGTGGCCCCGTTAACCGCGGCTAGGGGATGACCCAGGGGAACCATGGCCGGGTGAACTCGCCGAGAGACACCGGTTTCGCCCACCCGTTCGGCCACGCCGAGCAGTTTTATGACGTAACCGGATCGCTGCGCGAAGGCCACGTCGATTGACCGAATTGAGGTCACTCCCTCGCGGTCGATCTCGTCACCCGACAGTCGCGTCCCGAAAGCCAACGTCGAAAGAATCTGCACTTTGGCCGCCGCGTCGTAGCCCTCGACGTCGGCCGAGGGGTCGGCTTCGGCGTAGCCGAGAGCCTGCGCCTGGGCGAGGGCGTCTCGGTAGTCGCTGCCCCCAGTGGTCATCTGGGTCAAGATGAAGTTGGTCGTGCCGTTCACGATGCCCATGACGCGGGTGATTCGCTCCCCCGCGAGGGAAGTGCGTAGGGCGCGCAGTATCGGAATCGCGCCACCAACGGCTCCCTCGTAAAACAGGTCAGCCCCGTGCTCGTGGGCGATCAGCGCCAGTTCGGTACCGCACTCGGCCATCAGGGCTTTATTGGCCGTTACGACCGAAATTCCGCGACGGAGCGCGGATTCGAGGTAGGGACGTGTCGGGACCACGCCACCGGCCACTTCCACCAGTACGTCGAGATCCTTTTCGATGAGGCCCGCGACGTCACTGGTCAGCAGATTGTCCGCCACGCCCGGGCGGGGCAAAGTAGCGTCGCGCACCCCCACGCCGACGAGCTCGAGTGGGGCGGTGGCGGCGTCCTCCAACGCGTGGGCTCTCGTCGGGTCACTGAGCAGGCCCACCAGGGCTCGTCCCACGTTTCCGGCGCCGATGACGCCCACGCGAATGACGCCTCTTTCCACCTCTTCAGGCTAACCGACCCGTCGCGCGAACCCTCAACGCTCGAGGCGCGCCAAGTCGTCGTAGGTTTCGCGGCGCAGCACCTCTCGGGCTTCGCCGTCGCGGACGAACACCACCGCCGGTCGAGGCACTCGGTTGTAGTTCGACGCCATCGAATAGCCGTAGGCGCCAGTCACGGGGGTAGCCACGAGGCTCCCCGGACCAGTCCCTTCGGGGAGGTGGGCTTCGTCCACTAATACGTCGCCGCTCTCGCAGTGCTTACCGACCAGTCGAACTCGACGGGTCCGTTCCTCGAGGGGTCGCTCCACGTCGAAGGCTTCGTAACCCGATCCGTAGAGCACGGGGCGGGGGTTGTCGCTCATGCCACCGTCGACCACCGCGTAGGTCCGTCCCGCCGCCACCTTCATCACCCCCACCCGGTAGAGCGTGAGGGCCGCTTGGGCGACGATGGCCCGCCCGGGCTCGGCCAGGACGCGCACTTTTGCGTCCAGGGCCGCCCCACGGGCCGCCTCACGTACGGCCTGCGCCCACTGACTGATCGACAACGCCGACTCGCCCTGCACGTAAGCGACGCCGAGTCCGCCGCCGACGCAAAGCTCGTCGAAGTCGTCGTTTCGAGTGAAGTCGACGAGCGTGAACACCGATTCGCGGAAGCCCCCTACGTCGAATATCTGAGAACCGATGTGAGCGTGTACTCCGCGCACGGTGAGCCCCGAAATCGCGCGCAGCGCATCAACCGCTCGACGCGCGTCGCCACTGGCCACCGAGAAACCGAATTTGGTGTCCTCTTGACCAGTGCGCACGTACTCGTGCGTATGCGCCTCCACGCCCGGGGCCACCCGTACCAGGACGTCGAGGGGGTGCGAAGTCGAAGCGAATCGTCTCAGTCGTTCGATCTCTTCGAAATTATCGACGACCAATCGATGCACCCCAACTTCGAACGCTCGAGCTATCTCCTCGTCGGACTTGTTGTTGCCGTGTACGATGACGCGCGCCGCCGGTACACCCGCGCGCAGTACCAGGTCCAGTTCGCCACCGGTGGCGACGTCGACGCAAAGGCCCTCACTTACCGCGAGGCGCGCCATCGCGCCACAGAGAAAGGACTTCGCG
>JAKBAB010000012.1 GCA_021815645.1 Actinomycetes bacterium | reverse complement strand
CGCGCCGGATCATTGCTGACGGCGGCGTGTTGTGGCCGAACGCCCGAAGAGGCGTGTCGCTCCATATTCTCGTACCGAAGTTCCTAAGCGAGAGGACCGCCTATCCGGAGACTCGTGTGTCTCCTGGCGTTTTACCAACCTGTGGGTGAGCATCCGTACTGATCGGGAATCCAGCCTTGGGTAACGCGCATGCCAATGAAGATCTGTTGGTCGCGAGTTGCCTGGCCCGCGTAGGGAGCGTACAGCAGTCCGCCGAATTGACGCCAGGTCGTGTTCAAAAAGCCAATGCCAGAGTACGAGGGGCCAACCATGGCCCAATTTCCACCGACCTCGCAAACGGCCACCCGCTGCCACTCCGATCTGAGATGAACGAGGGAGATGCCGCGAACGCGAGCCTCTCGAACGAGCACCGATCGAAGTCGGTCAGCGGTTCGAACTGGGTGTGGCGCCACCGCCGCGGCGGGCACCGTAGGAGCACCCGCCGGCGTTGCGGCGAGGAATGACGACAGGCCGAGGGATACTAGGGATAGACCGAGGAACTTGCGCACCGTGTTCTCCTTAAACTGAGCATTCACGCCGAAAGTGTGTGCGACTTATTCAAGACGTGCACCGTCATTCGGCTGGGCTGTTTACCCACGAAGGTTTGAGTGGGTTGTTCGCCGATTCCACGGACTTGTGGGGCGATAGGGCGGCTCTGTCCGCTATCTACAGCCTAAGGGTCAGTTCACGAGAGTCGGCCAAGTCGGAGTGAACCGGGAAAAAGACCACAATATAAGGGTTTCACAAAGTAACGAGGTGAACAATTTATGAAAAGTTACGTTCATCGAGGAAGTGATGTCACACGCCACATTCCTGTATCCCGCGCGCACAAATATTTTTCTGTGGTCGTCGCTCGCAAAATTTTAATCAATGCGAAGTCGAACGAAAAATTGAGAAGAATTTAGATTGCGAAGCACCCCGACTTCGTCGAGGGACTGCCCGGAGACGCGACTGAGGTTGTGCCGTGAAATGGAATCACGTTCAAGGAGGTTCCGTTCCAAGCGAGTGAGAAGAGGCGCGCGTCCGTGGGCCACGACTGCAAAAATCGAGTTGTCGAAGTTCCGCTAGTCGCCCAGGCCGTTCCACTGGGGGGCGCACTGCCGTGCGTCGCTCGGTACTCGGAGATTGCGGTTAGAACCTCTGCGTAGTCGACTCGACACGCGGCGACAGCCGCGACGCGATTGGCGGTGGCGGGAGTTGAGGGCGCGGGAATGGGCTCGGAAGTACCGCCCGGGACTACCGGATTCGTCGTGGGGGAGGGCGAGTGGGATAAAACCAGTGTCAGCATCGTTCCCAAAATGATTACGACCACCAGGGTGGCCACCATGGACACACCGCTTTCCCCGTCACGGAGCCTCGCCTCACAACGGCGGTTAGTCATGACGACCCGCAAATCACTTCGACGGTCAAAGAAGAACCTCTCAGTCTTGAAGGGGAGTGTAGCGCTGAGTTTCTCAGGACTCATGTATGCATTCCGGCGTCGTCAGCGGTACCGCTAAACCCTGAAAGTTACGAGCCCAATGGTTTTAGGGTGCCGAGATTTGAGCGAGCTGGTTCGAAGTGTCCGGCCGGTCCCCGGCCGAATAGGCGCAGAATGTTGTTTGTTATCGCAACCAATACGGGGGAGGGGCAGTGTCGGTTCGACGCCGGGCAGGCGTGGAGGTCGCCGATCCATACGTTGTTGCCCGTATCGATGACGCCAGCGCCGCTACGCGGGTTGGTGAAGTACACCATGTCGGAGTAGCTCACACCACCCCACGTGGAGCCGCTGACGGTTGCTGAGTTAATTGGTATAGGGGAATGCGCCAGCACTTCTAGGTTAGAAGGGGTGAGGGTTGAACTGATGACGTGGTCGAAGTCCGAGGCAATGACTCCCGGCAAAGTCGTGCCCTTACGTAGCCCGGTTCCGGCAAAAACCCACGAAGACGGTGCGTAAATCACCATCGCTGCGCTCGCACCCGGAGTGAGGTAGCCACTGTACTGGACGCCGATTTGGGGAATTGGCGACCAGTTTGTTGGGGGACTGTCCCAGGTGTTCCCGGTGACCTGGAGCGGACTCGCGACTCCGTTAAGGGGGTCTTCGAGAGCGTTTCGGTAATCGACCTCTTCGCTGTCTGGACCGAAGGGGGAAGGCTGGAGCCGGACGTGGCGTACCATGGCCGCCGCACCGAAGTAAACGACGTTCATGCCGCCGGCCACCGCGCGCGCGACGGCCGCCCTCTCCGAGTACGTCCAGGTCTCGTCGTGATCGAGCGATAGTAGAACCCGGTGTGACTGAAGTAGTTGTGGGTGTTCGCTGAGCGTAACGTCCGTGATATAGGTGACGTTCAGCCCCTCTCGCTCCATGAGTTGGACGAGGGGATACTCATTGGCTATAAAGTCGGACGCTCCGAAACCAGTGTTGTAGGGGCGGTCGAATGAAACGACACGAGCTCGATTGCACGGCGGGTACGTATTCGAGTCAAGGATGCACGGACCTACGCCCTGGTAGAAGGAGTAGCCGCCGTACGCGTTCCAGCCCTGCTCGACGAACGAACGGTTCATCACCACGTAGGTAGCGGTGCTTTGCGGGTCCCATATCGTTAGCGGGACGTAACTCGCGGCCCGAGGACCGGCGATGAGCTTGAAGAGGTAGTCACCGGGAATGAACTGGGGAGTCACCGTAACGGTGAGTGATCGCTTCCAGTTGGTGCAGCTCACCATATTGGTGGAGTGCGCAACGGGGCACATCGGCTGAACTCGCCCGACTTCTCTCGGTGACGACCAGATCTGACGCGCACCTAAACCCTGGTACCAACCCATTCGGTAAGCGACGATCCGGTACCTGACGCTGTGGCTCGAGACGTAAAACTTGACGCCTTGCCCGCTACTGGCGTAAGTGGTGTTCGCGAAACCTTGAATGACGTTTGGGTTGTCATTCGCGGGGATCCGCCACGCGGTGGTGCCCGGACGGAGATTTTCGGCGATAATTTGCGGAGACTGGACTCCGTCGACTCCAGCGAGAGTGCGCGGACGCGGGGAAATAGTTGTGGTCGCGTTTGGGCTCGGTGCGTTGGTGCGGGTAGTGGCGTACGCGGCCACCGAAAGCCCGATGAGCACCAACGCGGTCGCCAGGGAGACCACGCCCGTTCTTCGCCTTTTCAGCGAGTGACGCGCGCGTCGTGAATACACTCGTTTGCTCCAAATCCCTTCGATGCGGCTGCCTTTTCGAGTGTACCGAGAATAGACGCCGGTACTTCTGCGCCCGGGCTCAGAAACGTGTGTAGAGTCACCGGAAGTGCAGTTTGCCGTCCGGTGAACGAGATTGAGCGAAAAGAGTGTGACGTGTCGCGCGACCCCTACAGTGACTTACCCGCCCTTACGCCGTTTATTCTCACCTCGGAGGATTTTGAGGACGGCCAGCCTTTCGCCCTCGCCCAAGTGAGTGGCATGATGGGCGCTGGCGGATCGGACACTTCGCCACAACTTTCGTGGAGCGGGTTTCCTAGCTCCACCGAGAGTTTTGCGGTGACCATTTACGATCCGGTCGCCCCAACGGCGTCGGGGTTTTGGCACTGGGCCGTAGCCGACTTACCGGCCAGCACGACTTCGCTGCCGGCCGGAGCCGGAAACGACGACGGCTCGGGCCTTCCGCCCGGGGCGCTACAGCTAGCAAATGACGCATCTTTACGTCGGTACGTCGGGGCCGCGCCGCCCCCGGGACACGGTGTCCACTACTACTACGTGGCGGTTCACGCCCTATCGGTCGCCCGTCTCAACCTTCCGGCGACCGCGACTCCCGCCTATTTGGGTTTTAACCTCTACTCTCACGCCATCGCGCGCGCCGTCATCGTCGCCTCCTACGAGCGGCACGTAGACGGACAGTAACCGGTTGCGCACTACCGCAATAGCGACCAACTCTCCGTGAACTCAACGGCTCGCCCACCTTTGAGTAATCCATTGGTCTGGCCGTTGTGAGTACCATAATTTCTAGGGAGACCATGACACACATCGTGTTTACCGCGTTCAGTAATCGCCAGGACGCACTCGGCCTCGCGCGCGACATTGGTTCTGAACTCGAGCAAGACGGAGCTACGTCGAGTGTTCACCTGCTCGACGGTCCGCTGCTGCCGGTGCTCGACTCGACATCGTTGGTCGTGAGTTTGGGCGGAGATGGGACATTCCTACGATCCGCTCGACTGGCCCACGGTGCGGGAGCTCGCGTGGTCGCCGTAAATCTGGGCCAAGTTGGATTTCTGCTCAACGTGGCGTCAACGGAAGTAGCGGCCCACGTCCGTCGCGCCCTGAGCAGTGATGTCGTCGACGAGCGGTTAGCCCTCAGCATCACCCGAAGCGGGTCTATCGCCGAAGATTTCGCGTTAAACGAAGTTGTCGTGGAGCGTGCTAGTCCGGGACACATGGTGAAAGTGCGTACGTACGTTGACGGGGACGAGTATCTGACCTATTCGGCCGACGGAGTCATGGTCGCTACCGCAACCGGTTCGACGGGCTACAACTTCTCCGCGGGCGGTCCCGTAGTCGAAGCGTCGCTGGCCCTGATGATTCTCACTCCCATAGCCCCTCACTTTACGATCGACCGCTCCATTGTGGTCAGCGCAACGTCGCTGGTGCGACTTGAGGTCGTGGACAATCCCGCGGAGCTCGTCGCCGATGGCGTATCTATCGCCACAATCCAACCGGGCGACGGAGTAGAGGTACGGCGCAATCCCTCTCCGGTTCGGGTGGTGGCGACCGGTAGCTTTGATCTCTCGGCGAGGCTTCGTCGAAGCCTCCGAGAAGGTCATGCCTAGCTCGCGACTGGTTGAGCTCTACGCCCACCGGATTGGGGTTATCGACGAAATTCGTTTGGACTTTGGGGAGGGCTTCACCGTCATTACCGGCGAAACTGGGGCGGGCAAGACTTTGCTACTGGGGGCTCTGGCCCTCTGCCTCGGCCGAGATAATGTGGCGTCTCGCTTTGCCCTGAGCGGCGACTCCCACGTTTCGGCCCTTCTGCTCAAGAACGGCGAAGAGGTTCTGGTTTCTCGTGAGATGACGGCTTCGGGCCGTCTGCGTAGTTCCCTTAATCGAACGCCCGCGAGCGCCGAGACGCTGCGAACGCTCACCCAAGACGTGGTTGCCGTACACGGTCAACACGAATCGCTGAATTTGGCTCGACGCGAAGTTGTCCTCAGTTACATTGACTCCAGCGACGGTGACGACGCGATTGAGTTAGGCAGAGTGCGTTTGCGCCTACGAGATCTTCGCGCTGAACGGCGGGCGCTGGGGGGAGACGAATTCGAGCGGGGGCGGGAAGCGGATCTGCTTCGGGCTCACCTGGCCGAACTCGAAAGAGCGAAGTTGGAAGATCCAGGCGAGCTGGTAAAGGTCTTAGACGAACTGACGCGCCTTACCCAATTACGCGACGGGCAGGCCGAACTCGCTTCGGCGATCGAACTTTTCGATGGCGAAACCGACGACACCGCGCTTAGTCGATTTGCGCACGCCATTCAGGTCATTCCTCAGGGCGACGCGTACGACCTCGCGCGCGGAGCACTGACCAGTGCTCTAATTCAATCCAGAGAGGCACTGCGCGAACTCGCGCTTTTAGCGGACCCGGATGTAATTGACGCGTCGGCGATTGCGCAACTTGAAGATAGGGTGAATACCCTTCAACTGATATCCCGAAAGTTTGGGGGCACGTTAGAGTCCGCGATTGCGGAGCGATCCAGATTCCGAGAACGACTGGGAGCTTTAGGTGGTCTCGATGGTGATGTTGCACGGCTCGACGCGGATCTCGTCCAACTCGATGCGCAAGAGGCTGAATTGGTGGTTCGAGTTCGACAACAGCGCGTCGAGTCGGCCCGTCGGCTCACCGTGGCGGTGAGCGAACAGTTGGCACGGGTGGCGCTCGCGAGTGCTTCAGTGCGCTTCTCGGTTGACGGTGACGACGGCTCGGATGTTCAGATCCTGTTCTCGGCGAATCCCGGACTTCCCGAGGGTCCACTCTCGTTGCTGGCGAGCGGTGGCGAACTGAGTAGGATTCTGCTCGCACTGTCGCTGGTGGGAACGGATAACGAAGCCGTGGCCGTCTTTGACGAGATTGATGCGGGGCTGGGCGGGCAGGTTGCCCAGCAGATCGGCGAGTGCCTCAGCGAACTGGGCCGGCGCCAACAAGTCATTGCGGTAACCCACTTGGCCTCGGTCGCCGCCCGGGCCGACCATCACTTCGTCATTGAGAAAACCCTCAGGGAGGGCGTCACACTCACGTCCATCCGTCCGGTCGTTGGCGTCGAACGCGTGCGTGAACTGGCCCGCATGCTGGCGGGAGACGACGTTACGGAGGAGTCCTACGCCCTAGCGCAACGTCTACTGCAAGACTCCCGGGACGTCCGCTTAAACCCGGGAGAGTCCCGCTAAGATGGTGCTCCGTGAGAAGCGCAGTTCTGTGATGACGAAGTACGTCTTCGTTACCGGTGGCGTGTCCAGCTCCCTCGGGAAGGGCCTTACGGCCTCGTCCCTCGGCCGACTCCTAAAGTCACGCGGACTCAAGGTCACGATGTGCAAGTTGGACCCATACCTCAACGTCGATCCCGGAACAATGAACCCCGGGGAACACGGTGAGGTCTTCGTTACCGATGATGGGGGCGAGACCGACCTCGACCTCGGCCACTACGAACGCTTTATTGACGAGTCCCTGTCGAAGATTTCGAACACCACAACTGGTTCCATCTACTCCAACGTCATCGCCAAGGAACGTCGGGGAGACTACCTCGGCAAGACCGTACAGGTCATCCCGCACGTCACCGACGAAATCAAGGAACGTATTCGACGGCAGGGAACTTTGGGCGCCGACGTCGTTATCGTGGAAATTGGCGGAACAGTTGGCGACATCGAGATTGTTCCGTTCATCGAATCGATTCGCCAGTTTCGACGAGACGCGGGTCGAGATAACGTCTGCTACGTTCATCTAACGCTCGTTCCGTACCTGGCGCCATCGGGCGAACAAAAGACGAAACCAACTCAACACTCCGTAACCGAACTACGGTCGCGGGGCATTCAGCCCGACGTCATCGTGTGTCGTAGTGATCAGCCGATTTCCGACAGTTTGAAACGCAAAATCTCTTTGCTCTGTGACGTTCCAGTCAACGCAGTAATTTCCGCGGTGGACGAAGCGAGTATTTACGATATTCCGCTGACCCTACACCACGGTGGACTGGACACCATCGTGTGCAACACCCTCGGGATCGACCTGGAACAACACCCGATAGACCTGGTGCCGTGGGAGAGCGTTGTTCGCCGTGTGCATAACACGACGAGGGCTTTGAAGGTCGCCATCGTCGGCAAGTACGTAACGATGCCGGACGCCTATTTGAGTGTGGCGGAAGCCATTCGTCACGCCGGGTTCGCCATCGGTGCCAAGACGAACATCGAGTGGCTAGAGGCCGAAAGGGTGCCCAGTGAAATCGACGCGGAACGGCTCTCCACCTTGGACGCGATTATTGTTCCTGGGGGTTTTGGGGAGCGCGGAATAGAGGGTATGGTCGCCACGGCCCGAATCGCGCGCGAAAATCAAATTCCTTACCTCGGCATCTGTTTGGGCATGCAGATCCAAGTAATAGAGTTCGCTCGTCACGTTCTGGGACTCAGCGACGCGCACTCTACGGAGTTCACCCATAGTTCGTCGGCTCCCGTAATCTCACTGCTCGCGGAACAACTCGACGTCGTAGATCTGGGCGGAACGATGCGCTTAGGCGCGTGGCCGGCCATGCTCGACGCAGACTCACAGGTCGCGAAATTATACGGAACGATGGTCGTCTCAGAAAGGCACCGGCACCGTTACGAATTCAACGCTCGCTATCGTGATCAGTTTGAGGCCGGCGGCCTGCGCTGCTCAGGCAACTCACCCGATGGTCGGCTAGTGGAGTTCGTCGAATTGCCTGGGCACGAGTTTTTTGTTGGGACGCAGGCCCACCCAGAATTCAAGTCCCGACCGGACCGTCCCCACCCGCTGTTTCTGGGACTCATCACCGCGGCGGCGGCTAGAGCGGAAGGTCGCGAGCCGCACATCATAGATTTTTCAACGGTCGACGCATCTTTGTGACGGACTCCTTCCACGTCGAGGGAGCGGGCGTCGTATTTCTGTCCCGTATCTTTAGCGTTGAGCGTCGAAAAGTAAGTTCGGCCACCGAAAGCTTCGAAAGGGACGTGGCC
Source organism: Actinomycetes bacterium (assembly GCA_021815645.1). Lineage (GTDB taxonomy): Bacteria > Actinomycetota > Acidimicrobiia > Acidimicrobiales > RAAP-2 > RAAP-2. Next base: position 27,022 of record JAKBAB010000012.1, on the reverse strand, counting down.
GTCCACCCCGGAGCGGTCGCGGTGCTCGCGATTAACGCGCGAGGAGAAATCGGGGTTATTCACCAGTATCGAGCTGCGTTCGATCGGGTCCTCCTAGAAATTCCCGCGGGAACTCAAGACGTCGCGGGGGAGTCGGCTCGCGACGCTGCCCAGCGCGAACTCGAAGAGGAATTAGGGTGTCGGGCTGCCCATTGGCGACTTCTAGGACTTTTTATGAACTCTCCGGGTTGGACGAACCAAGTCATGACGATATTCGAAGCCCGAGATCTAACTGAAGTGGACCGGCGGCCCGTGGGCCCCGAAGAGCGGCGGGCCCACGTTTCGTGGCTATCCCCGTTGGCGTTACGCTCCAAGCTCAGATCGGAGGCGGCCATCGACTCCACTACCGCCGTCGCGCTGCACCGAGTCTTTGGGACGTTCTTTAACGATGACTAATTCGTGGGTCGACGAGTACCTCCAGTGGTTGACCATCGAGAAGGGCCGCGCACGCACGACCGTAGCGGCCTACCGGAGAGACTTAACGGCGCTGGAGTCGTGGGTGGCGGCGGAAGAGCTCGACCTTTTGCGACTACGCGAAAGCGACCTCGAACGATACTTCAACACCCGCCGGCGGGCACAGAACGCTTCGAGTTCCGTCGCTCGCGCCATCGCCGCTACGAGGGGTTTTTTTAGTTTTCTCCTAGATGAAGGACATCTGGTGAGCGACCCAGCGAGCAAACTTCGAGGAGGTCGTCGGGGTCGAACACTCCCCAAACCCCTGCCTGAAGGCGACGTGGTCTCTATGTTGGACGCGATTAGCGGCACTGATCCCCTAGATAGGCGGGACCGAGCGGTACTCGAACTCCTCTACGGGACGGGATCGCGAGTCAGCGAGGCGACGGCCCTCGACCTTTCGGACCTCGATTTCGACGAGGAACTTATACGAGTGACCGGCAAGGGGTCAAAGCAGCGACTCGTCCCGATGGGTACCGCCCTAAAGGCGGCGTTAATCTCCTATCTGAGCGCTGGGGGTCGAGGTTCAATTGAGGGCGCGCGCGCCTCTACCCGACTCTTTCTGAACGCCCGCGGTGGTTCACTTTCGCGCCAGGGCGTGGCCCTCATCGTCCAAAAAAGGGCGTTGAACGCCGGTGTGGAGCGCAGTCGCGTAAGTGCTCACGTTTTTCGCCACAGCTGCGCCACGCACATGCTCGACCACGGTGCGGATATTAGAGTGGTGCAAGAGCTATTGGGTCATTCGTCGATAGCGACGACGCAAATTTACACGGCGGTGTCCGCCACCACGTTGCGCCGTGAGTACGACGACGCACACCCCCGAGCGCACGACTGAGGTAGGCGAGAGTGTTTCTATGGTTTTATTTCATATCGCTCGTGCCTTCGGTGGTGGTGCACGAGGTCAGTCACGGCTGGGTGGCGAATTACTTTGGCGATCCCACGGCGAAAGAGCAACACCGGCTCACCCTGAACCCACTTCGCCACATTGACCTGTTCGGAACAATCCTGATGCCCGGACTGCTTGTACTGTCCGGGCTCCCGGCTTTTGGCTACGCGAAGCCCGTCCCGGTGTCGCTCGGTCGTCTCCGACGTCCACGGCAGCAGGCCCTGTGGGTGGCCCTGGCCGGCCCCGCGGTCAACGTGGTGCTTTCGTTCATTGGTTACGAGATTGGCGAATACGCAATTCACGTCGCGCACAGTAGTGAACTGCTCACCTTCGGTGTGGCCTTCGGCCTCGTGAATTTGGTCTTGGCGGTATTTAATCTATTGCCAATTCCCCCCCTCGACGGTTCGGCAATGATCGAGCGTTTTCTCCCGACTCGTTCACTGCCGCGGTACTACCAGTTTCGCGCGAGAGCCCTGCCATTCTTCTTTCTCTTTATCATCGTCGATTTTTCGTTTCTGCACGTGGGAACGAACTTCTTAAACGATTTGGAGACGTGGTGGCTCAACCACCTTCTGGGTAGTTAAGCGATGCCCACCGCGCGCGCGGCGCGATCGTAAACGTCGCCGGCTACTGCGCACGCTCGTCGGGCGCCCTCGGTCGCGATCAAGTTCAACTCTTCGGGATCGGTCATAAGTTCGTAGTAACGGCGCCGGATAGGGGATAGGGTTTCGATGAGTAACGCCGCGAGATCTCGTTTCAAGTCACCGTAACTCGAGTAGCGCTGCGCAACCGCGTCGGGGCGCTCGCCCGATAGGCCGGCGAAAATTTCAAGCAAGTTAGAAACGCCGGGCTTCTTCTCCCAGTCGAGACGGACCGAACCGTCCGTGTCGGTAACGGCCCGCTTGACTTTCCGTTCAAGATCGGCTGGTTCGTCCGTCAAATAAATAGTGCCCAATGGACTAGCCAGGGACTTAGACATCTTGCGCTGCGGATCTTGAAGGTCCATGACGCGCGCGGCGACTACGGGCTGGATTCCCTTCGGTACCCGAAACGTCTCGCCGTATCTCGCGTTGAATCTCTCGGCGATGTTTCGCGAGAGTTCGAGATGCTGTCTCTGATCGTCTCCAACGGGTACACACTCCGTCTCGTAGAGCAAAATGTCAGCGGCCATCAACACCGGGTAAGTCAAGAGCCCCACTCGGTACCCCTGGGAGCGCTGAGACTTTTCCTTAAACGCCACCATTCTCGTCAGCTCTCCGTAGGTGGCGACACACTCGAGCAACCAACTCAATTGTGCGTGGTACGGCACCTGACTTTGAACAAATACCGTGCACAACTCCGGATCAAGTCCCGACGCGATCATGGTCGCCAGAAGTTCTACCGTCTGACGCCGAAGGTCCGCCGGTGACATATCGAGGGTGAGTGCGTGCAGGTCAACGACGCAGTAGAAAGCGTCCGGGCTCTGGGAGTCCACCCAAGGTCGCAGGGCGCCGAGGTAGTTACCTAGATGCGCAGCGCCGGATGGTTGCATGCCCGAGAGAACTCTCACGATCCAATCGTAGAGGAGAGCGACTGTCTTCAAGAGAAGTAGTGTGGAGAGCGTGACCTTCGTCGTGACGACGCCGTCTTTCAACGGCCCCTTAGATCTGTTGATGCAGATGATCGCGAACCACGACCTGGACGTTTGGGATGTGCCACTCGCGCCGATCGTTGACTCCTTCGTGGCGGTGATGCTCGAAGCCACGACGAAGCTAGAGATGAACGAACTATCTGAGTTTCTCCTGATCGCAGCGGTTTTAGTCGATATGAAGAGCCAGCGCCTACTACCCGGGCCCGACGAGCGAGATCTCGACGAAGAGTTTATTGGCTGGGAAGAGCGCGACGTGTTGCTCGCTCGACTTTTAGAACTGCGAACCTACGCGTCACTCGCTGACTCCTTCGTGTCGCTATTTGAACGGGCCGGTCTCGCGCTGCCCCGGGCCGTCGGCGTGGACGACGGAGTTGTGGTAGCGCCCCCGGACTTACTCGCCGGCGTCACGTCATCGGACGTAGCCGCCGCCTACGGGCGAGCGCTCGCCGAGCGATCAGTTCCCGCCGTGCGCCTTCACCACGTTACGGTCGACGCGGTGACCGTCGCCGAGACCGTCGCCGAACTGTCTCGCCGCCTGCCCTTCGTGGGCCGCCTCTCCTTCCGGGAACTAACCGCGGACCTCCTTACCCGGATTGAGGTGATTGTTCACTTTCTGGCATTACTGGAGTTGTGCAAGCTAGGCCACGTGGAGCTCGGTCAAGGCGGAACTTTCGCGGACGTGCAGATCAGGTGGATTTCCTCTCTCGACGACCTTACGTTTGAGAAAGTTGACGCCTATGAGGGGTGAACTCACTCTCGAGCAGAAGGTCGAGGCATTGCTGACCGTGGCCCTAGAACCTATATCCGCTGAGGAACTCGCGGACGTCGTCGAAAGTGGGGTCGACGAAGTCTCGGCCATACTCGACGAACTTCGTCGAGAGTACATGGGCGACCGGCGGGGCTTTCAGTTCGTCGAGTTGGCCAGCGGTTGGGTCATGCAGTCTTCTCCGGACGTCGCGCCGTGGGTTATTCGTTTCGCCAATCGAGAGGTGTCGCACCGTCTGAGTTCCGCGGCGCTGGAAACCTTGGCCATAGTTGCGTATCGCCAACCCGTGTCGCGGGCACAGATCGCTTCGATACGGGGGGTGAACGTCGACGGAGTCGTGCGACTCTTAGAACAGCGTGGTTACATCGAAGCACGCGGCCGCTCCGCGGGGCCCGGTCAGCCGACCTTGTTTGGAACCACGGAGCTTTTTCTGGATCGTCTGGGGCTTTCTCGCCTCGACGAGTTGCCGGCGATTGAGCAGTTCATGGCTCCCGTCGAAACGGCACAGCAACTGGCGAATGAACTTCAGCAACGGTTTGACGTCACGGAGGTTTCTTAGGTGCCCGAGGGCGAGCGGTTGCAAAAAGCTCTAGCGCGCGCGGGTTACGGTTCGCGGCGTTCGTGCGAGAGTTTGATTCTTGAAGGGCGGGTCACCGTGGACGGTGAGGTCGCGTTGATTGGTAAACGAGTTCATCCTGATGACCAGGTAATCTGCGTAGATGGCAAATTAGCGCCGACGAGCCAAGTTAACGTGTACTACCTCTTAAACAAGCCCGACGGTGTCGTCACCACCGTCTTCGATCCCCAGGGCCGCTCAACGGTCCTCGATCTAGTTGAATCACCGGTGAGGGTCTTTCCAGTTGGTCGGTTGGACATGAACACCGAGGGCCTGTTGATCTTAACGAACGACGGCCGTTTGGCACACCTGGTGACGCACCCTAGCTCGGGCATCGCCAAGGAGTACGTCGTTCGGGTTGAGGGAGATCCCTCACCCGGGGCGTTACGTCGACTTCGCGACGGCGTTGAACTCGACGACGGGGTGACTGCTCCCGCGCAAGTCTCCCGAGTGAGCGAAGGACTATTAAGGATCGTGATCCACGAAGGTCGTAATCGCCAGGTGCGCAGAATGTGCGCAGCTGTTGGGCACGAAGTTACCCGGCTGGTGCGAACTCGAATTGGACCACTTCAAGATCCGACCCTCACCCCCGGTTCGTCGCGACAGCTCTCACTGAGCGAAGTTCGCCGCCTTATGCAGGCCGTAGGAATGAGTGACGAACTGACCTCTACGATGCCCTCATGACCGAAGCACGGGTCCGGGGGATACGGGGTGCCTCACGCTGCGCGCGCGACAGCGAAGAAGAGATATACGAAGTGACTCAAGAGTTGGTGTGCGCCCTGCTCGAAAGAAATGGAATCGAACACGACGACGTGGTCAGCATCCTATTTACAACGACGCCGGACCTGACCGCGGGTTTTCCTGCGACCGCCGCAAGGGGAATCGGCTTTGGTGACGTGGCGTTACTTTGCGCGAGTGAAATCGCTGTTCCCGGAGCGATGCCCTTGACCGTGCGCGTGCTCATGCACGCCTACACCAGCCGGTCACGGGCGGAGATCCGACACGTGTACCTTCGAGACGCCCAGTCGTTGCGTGATGACATCGTCGAGTAATCGCAACGCTTTCATCGTAGGGCTGGGCCTCATTGGGGCGTCCGCCGCACTCGCCTTGCGCGAGGCGGGGTGGATCGTAAGCGGAACGGACCGTGACGAGTCGGTTACCGAGCGCGCTCTCGAACTCGGGGTAGTAACGTCGAGCACGCTCGATGAGTCGCATCGTTTGGTGGTGGTAGCGACCCCGGCGGGGGACGTCGCGAAAGTAGTTAACGAACTCCTCGAAAAACATGACCGGACCGATTTGATCGTCACCGACGTCGCGGGAGTTAAGGGTTCGATTGCGGCGCGCGTCTTCGATCCCCGATTCGTAGGCGGCCACCCCATGGCCGGGTCCGAGTTGCGGGGCATGGCGGGCGCGCGGGCCGATTTGTTTCGGGGTTGTACCTGGGTATTGACGCCCACGGCGTCGACGGAGCCCGCAACGTACAGCGAACTTCACGGGGTGTTACGAGAGCTCGGGGCCAACGTGGTAGCGGTCAGTGCGAGTGACCACGATCGACTCGTGGCTATTGCGAGCCACGTGCCCCACTTATTGGCCGGAGCACTCATGAACGAGGCGTCACGCGTGGCGGAGTATGACGCGGTACTCCTTCGTCTGGCCGCCGGGGGTTTTCGAGATATGACGCGAGTCGCAGCGGGTGACCCCACCATTTGGCCGGACGTTCTCTTCGAGAATCGAGCGGCGGTCACCCAGTCACTTCTCGCCATTGAGGCACGACTCGCCGCGCTGCGGGGAGCACTCGAGAATTCGCACCAAGACCTAGTGGCCGAAGAGCTCACTCGGGCCGCTAAGGCCCGCCGCGAACTCCCGGGAAGGGCTCTCGATTCAGACAATTTGGCCTACTTGCGCGTGAACGTGTCGGACCAGCCCGGAGTACTCGCATCGGTGACGACCGCCGCGTCAGAGGTTTCGGTGAACATTTTTGACATTGAGATTGCCCACGGCATCGAGGGAACCGGTGGCACACTTCTGCTCGCGGTAGACGCTCGTCACGTCGAGCTCTTTTGCCGAACCTTGACGGAGCGCGGTTACCAGGTGGGGGTCGAGTGAACGAGGCGGTGCACGTAAAATCCCTCCGCCAACTTGCGGGAACGATCCGAGTACCTGGGGACAAGAGCGCTTCGCACCGGGCGCTAATGATCAGCGCGCTGGCCGACGGTGTCAGCACGATCTCTGGAATCTCCGAAGGCCACGACGTTCGTGCTACTCGTGGCATCGTGGAAGCCCTCGGCGTCGCCGTGCACGAAGAGGGGTCGATCCTCTACGTCACAGGCGCGAACGGGGGGTTGAGGGGAGTTGACAGACCACTGCAGTGCGAGAACTCGGGAACGACCATTCGCCTCATGGCCGGCGTAGTGGCCACGATTGAGGGTCGACACGAATTGGTGGGTGACGAGTCTTTGAACCGACGACCGATGGACCGGATAGCCGTGCCGCTTCGACGGATGGGTGCGCACGTAGTCGGGCGTGGTGAGCGCCTCTTTCCACCCCTCGAAGTAACCGGACGCTCGTCGCTCGAGGGGATCGACTACGAGGTACCCGAAGCCAGTGCGCAAGTTAAATCGGCCGTGCTCTTCGCGGGTCTCGCGGCGCGATCCCCGACTACCGTGACCGAGACCGTGCGTACCAGGACGACGACGGAAGACATGTTCCGCGACGCCGGGGTAAATATTTCTTTGCGCGACCGCGACGATGGCCGTGTCGTCACGTTGACACCGGGTCGACCCCTCCACCACGACTGGTCGATACCGGGGGACCCGTCGCAGGCAGCTTTCTTCGCTGTTCTCGGTGCCCTACACCGAGACGCGACGATTCAGGTTTCCGGTATTGACGCCGCGCCGGAGAGAACGGGTTTCGTTGACGTTCTGGCGCGCATGGGAGCGCAGGTTGTTCTAATCCGTGACGGTGACTGGTACGCCTTGAGTTCTCGGTCATCACACCTCGTGGCGACTGAAATTCACGCTCGGGAAGTGCCTTCGGTAGATGAGGTTCCCATTTTGTCCGTTGCGGCCTGCGCCGCGAGCGGAGTCACTCGTTTCCGCGATATGGCGGAGCTGCGGTTAAAGGAGTCCGATAGATTTGCCGGCTCCCTTTCGCTCGCTCGCTCTTTGGGCTGCCGCGCGTGGTCCGACGGGAATGATTTCTTCATCGAGGGATTGGGCGAAGCTCAGAGGTTTCAGGAGTTCTCCCTCGACGCCGGGCTCGACCACCGAATGGTCATGGCCGCCGCGGTCGCGGCGACGGCCGGGCGCGGCGGAACCGTCGTAGGTGCGTCAACGGTGTCGTCGTCGTATCCCAACTTCTTCACCGACCTCGGCCAACTCGCGTGAGTGACCTCGTCGTGGCCATAGACGGGCCCGCGGGCTCGGGTAAATCCACCGTCGCGAAAACTCTGGCGACCGTATTGGGTTGGTCCTTTTTGGACACCGGAGCGATGTACCGCGCCGTGACGGTGGAAGCCCTACGGCGAGATCTCGACGTCGAAGACTATGACGCTGTCGGTCGGATGGCCGGTTCATTAGCTATAGAAACACTTCCGCGAGTCAGTGTGAACGGCCGCGACGTCGAAGACGACCTCCGTGGCGAGCGCGTCAACGAGGCCGTGTCGGCGGTCGCGGCTAACCCGCAGGTGCGTCGCCATATGGTTGAGCGACAACGACGCTTCGCGAGCGTGCAGCCTCTCGGTACGGTCGTGGAGGGCCGCGACATCGCCACCGTTGTCTTTCCCGACGCCACATTGAAGGTCTATCTAACGGCGTCGCTCGCCGAGCGAGCGCGACGGCGAGGTGATGAGGGAGAGTCCTCCATCGCCCGTCGCGACGTGGCGGACACGACGCGGGCGGTATCGCCCCTGCGTCAAGCCGCCGAGGCCATCGTGATAGACACAACGGGGCGAGATGTCGCCAACGTCGTCGAGGAGATAGTCGAATGTCTGAACACGAAGATCTCGTCTTAAATCCCGCCAAAACGCTCACGTACCGGGTGTGCGCCGCGATCGTGTCCGGTCTCGCCGCGATCTTGTTTCGACCTCACGTGGAGGGAGCACACCACATTCCGCTCGAGGGACCCGTGCTGATTGCCCCAGTCCATCGTTCCAACGTAGATTTTGCTTTCACCTTGTTTATTTCGCCGCGCAAGGTCTTCTTTATGGCGAAGGACGGACTGTTCGCCGTACCCCTATTGGGACCCTTACTCACACGTTTAGGCGCGTTTCCGGTAAACCGTTCGAGCGCTGATCGTGAGTCACTTCGTCTCGCCGAAGAAGTACTTAGGCGGGGCCACGCGCTCGTTATGTTCCCCGAGGGCACGAGGAAGGAGGGTCGAGCTGTGGAACCTCTGCACGACGGGGCAATGTTTGTCGCTGGGCGCACCGGTGCGTCCGTCGTGCCCGTGGGTATCGCGGGGAGTGACCGAGCAATGCCCGTGGGGGCCCGGCTCCCTAGGCTCGCGAAGGTGAACGTGGTCGTTGGTCCGCCCATATCGCCGCCGACGAGCGAAGGGCGCCTTTCGCGCTCCAAGGTTTCGAGCAAGTCCGAGGAACTTCGCCGAGCACTCGAAGCCGTCTACGCTCAAAGTCTTGCGCTTTGAGCTAGCTCCCTAGCGTTCGCGCCACCACGTGCCAAAAACGACCCGAGCGTAACGAAAACCGAACAGCCAGTTCTTGCCCTTTTTGGTAGTTCCCGATGCGCGCGGGTACCACACGGTCGGCACTTCGGCGGCCCGCCACCCCCGCTTGAGCGAAGTAATTAGAAGTTCGGCGGTTTGGTACTGGGGCTGCGCTAGTCGGTCAACAACATCGGCCAACATGGTCACGCGTAGGCCCCGATAGCCCGTCGACGTGTCGGTCAGATTGGCTCCGGTCATTCGGTTCATTATGAAAGAGAAGAACCTAACTCCACTCTTTCTTACTACATCCGAAGTCTTATCGACTCCCAGTACGCGACTAGCAACCACGAAGTCGGCTTCGTCGCGCAGCAGTGGCGCCAGTATGTTGGGAATCTCGGCGGGGTCGTTCTGGCCATCGGCGTCGAGGGTGATGACGTAGGTGACGCCGTGGTTGATGCAGTAACGGTAAGTCGTTTGCAGCGCCACACCGTGACCAAGATTGACGGGAAATTCGATTACTTTGACGTTGGGAAACGAGCGAGCAATTTCGGCCGTCTGGTCTTCGCCACCATCAACGACGACGAGGGTCGTGTAGGGCATTCCGTCCAGCGAATCGGGCATTTTGGCCAAGACGTCACCGATGTTTCCGGCCTCTTCGTAGGCGCAGATCGAAGCCACAGTCGCCTCGGGGGTAAAGGCCGGATAGTCGTCTTCGAAACGACGCGTGGCCTGCGCTAACGCGAACTCCCTTAGGCGCGCAAGCCGTCGCCTCTCGAGGTCGTCCTTGGCCACGCTGAGTTCCTAGAGTGACTTCGCCCGGGCGAACACGGAGATCACCATCGGTTCGAAGTGTTCGAGTGACTCGCAGTCGTAGTCGGGATCGAAGGCCCTTTGGTCCCACTCGTCAGCGAAGCGCTCGGCGAGTTCGTACCACGTTTCGCCGCGATGGCGGTCTCGGAGATTGGGATCCATACCTAAGTATTCGTAGTAATAGCGGCCCTGGAAGTCTTGGTGGAACGCGACCATGCAGTAGACGTCGTGACGAACGTAGGGCCGAAGAATCTCCGCCGCGATGCGGGGATGGTTGGCGACTGATATGAGTTTGCCCACGTCGTGCAGGAGCGAGGCGACGACGACCTCCTCGTCGGCGCCGGAACGCTCAGCGCGGGTCGCAGTCTGTAGAGCGTGACGCAGTTGGTCCACTGAGAAACCGTCGGAGATCTCACTTAGTCCCCGCACCATGTCGAGCAACCGTTGGGCCACTCGAGGTTGGGCCGCCACGGTTTTATCGACGATCTCCGCCCACTGTTCGCGCGTCGACGTGTCCATACTGGTGAAGGAACTCACGCCGAAATACTACTCGCTAGACCCCTTTTGGGTTATCGGCTCGCGGCGGCGAGAACCTGCGCGGCCGTAAAATCGCGGTCAGCGGAAGGATCGACGTTCGACGCTGCGGGCGCCATAAGAATTCGGTCCACGACTGCGCACAACGTGCGCAGGATCTCTCTCAGCTCGGGCGGTGGTGGAAAGTACTCGTCTTCGACGACGACGGTACTGACTCGAACGCCGTGACGAGGGTTGAGTCGCTCGAGTACTTCATTAACGAGCGACTCTGGTGCTGATGCTCCGGCGGTTACCGCCACCGTTCCACTGAGGTCATCGGGGAGCTCTCGGGCGCCGTTAACACGAAATACTCTCTCGCAGCCGGACGACTCGGCGACCTTCGTTAGGGCGACGGTATTGGAGGAGTTCGCTGATCCTATGACAATTACCGAGTCGGCCTCTCGCGCAACTTCCCTAAGCGCCGCTTGACGATTGGTCGTCGCGAAGCAGAGGTCACTACGCGTAGGCGTCCAGACGTGGGGGAATTTCTCCGTGACGTGTTCTCGGAGGTCTCGCCACTCGTCGAAGCTGAGGGTGGTTTGGCTCAGGAGCGCGGTCGGACCACTGACGCTGCCGAGCCCGTCAATGTCCTCGCGAGTTTGGATGAGATGCACCGACTCGGGAGCGACCGCCATGGTGCCGATGGCCTCTTCGTGGCCCTCGTGACCGACGTATAAAATCGTGTAGCCCTTGGCGGCGCGAACTTTGAGTTCGTGGTGGACTTTGGTTACTAGAGGGCAAACTGCATCAACGACGGCCCCCCCACTGGCGCGGGCCGCTTCCACGACGGCCGGCGGGGAGCCGTGAGCGCTCAACATTACCGGCGCTCCCGGCGGCACCGACTCGACGTCGTCGACGAAAACGACCCCCAGAGACTCGAAGTAGTCGACGACGAATCGATTATGGACGATTTCGTGGTAGCAGTAAACCGGTGGCTCGAAGACCCGCGTCATCCAATCGAGAGCCTTAATCGCCTTCTCAACGCCGGCGCAAAAACCTCGGGGGGCCGCGAGCACTACCTGGTCCACCTTCACCTTCAGTAGCCTAGTAATCCCACTCGCCGTTCAGTCCCTAGGCTGGAGTCATGTCCGGCGCCCGAATTTCCTCTATAAGCGCGGGCTCGCCGGCGGCCGATCGGGGGCTCGCGGAGGGTGACGAACTGATAACGATTAACGGACGAGAGCCAACGGACATAATCGAGTACCAACAACTCATTGACGGCGCCGTCGTAACGCTCGTCGTGCGCCGTCCCGGGGAGATCCTTTCGCGAAAGGTAACTGTTACCAAGGGCGAGGGTGAACCCCTCGGCCTCGGCATCGATTCGGCCGTCTTTGACCGGATTCGTACTTGCGACAATCACTGCTCGTTTTGTTTTATCTACCAACTCCCCAAGGGTATGCGCCGATCGCTGTACGTAAAAGACGACGACTTTCGACTTTCGTTTCTCTACGGCAACTTCACGACACTTACCCGCTTTACCGAATTTGACCTGGAACGCGTCGTGGACGAAGGGCTGTCACCGCTCTACGTATCAATTCACTCTACGAATCCCGCACTGCGTGCGGAGATGTTGCGAAACCCCCGGGGGGCCACGAGCCTCCGTTGGCTGCGTGAACTCCTACGCGCCGGCGTAGTCGTTCACGGCCAAGTCGTCGTGTGTCCCGGCGTAAACGATGGTGAGGAATTGGAGAGGACCCTCACGGACGTTCTGACCCTCTACCCGGATTTACGCTCCCTGGCGCTGGTGCCGGTGGGAGTCTCCAAATTCAACTTGGAACATTCGATGCGACCTCACAGCTCGCTCGAGGCCTCAAATGTCCTCGCCCTGGTCGAACGGTTTCAGGCGATGGGACAGGCCGTTCTGGGTCGTAAACTCATATACGCCAGCGACGAGTTTTACCTCATCGCTGGCGCGAAGACCCCAGCGGTCACCCACTACGACTCCCTCGAGGAGGTTGAAAATGGGGTCGGACTGGTAGCGGCCTTTCGCGAGAGTTTCGCTCAACGGCGGCCCATGGACAAGCTCGGTTCGGGGTTCTTTCAATCCGTCGACGGAGCACCCGCCTTGGGGTATCGCGCACCGCGGGTCCGTGAACGCACGTCGCTTCACCCCGGTCAAGTGACGATCTTGACCGGCGAATACGCCGCACCGCTGCTCCGTCGACTGCTCGACGACTACGGCTTTGACGACGCTCAGGTTCTGGCCGTTCCCAATACCTACTTCGGGGGCAATATCAAAGTGGCCGGTCTAATGACGGGTCGTGACCTCGAAGAAGCTCTTAGCTCAGTACCACTGTCTCACTCGTGCTTGATTCCCGACGTGTGTCTTTCGGAGGGTCGTTTTCTCGACGGAGTCTCTCTCGACGACCTCAGTCGGCCCATTACGCCCGTCGTTACGACCGGAGTCGATTTGCGGCGAGCTCTCGAGAGATCTCGGGTCGCGGTGAGCGTGTGACGAGACCGCAAGTTGTCGTAGTCGGGCGCCCCAACGTGGGCAAGAGCTCACTCGTCAATCGACTGGCCGCCAAACGGGTGGCCGTCGTCGAACACCAACGAGGAGTCACCCGCGATCGCAAGGCCGTCGAGGCTGAGTGGAGCGGAGTGAGCTTCGACTTGATTGACACCGGTGGTTGGCTCGAATCGGGTGACGACCTAGAGTCGAAGGTCTCGCGCCAGGCTGAACGGGCGTTAGCCAGCGCCGACGTGGTTCTACTCGTGGTGGACGCCCTTACCGGGCCCGTCGACGAAGACTCCCACGCGGCCCGATGGGTACGGCGAAGCGAGCGGCCCGTGCTGCTGGTGGTCAACAAGGTCGACGATCCGATTCATGAAGCGAGCGCCTGGGAGTTTCTCGGGTTGGGGTTGGGTGATCCCTTCGCCGTTAGTTCCCAACACGGCCGAGGAACCGGTGACTTATTGGACGCGGTGGTGGCGAAGCTGTCGAGCGTGCCCCGGGACGTCGTCGAAGATACGTATATCGACGACGAGAACGACGAACTCGCCGTAGCAATCGTCGGTCGCCCGAACGTGGGCAAATCCACGCTATTTAACCATTTAATCGGCGAAGAACGATCGGTCGTGCACGACATGCCGGGCACTACTCGCGACGCCATTGACACCGTAGTGAACACGAGTGTGGGGGTCGTACGATTTATCGACACCGCCGGAATGCGACGCCGGGCGCGCACCGAACCGGGACTGGAGACGTATTCGGTCCTGCGGAGCCTCGACGCGCTCGAGCGAGCGGATATTGCGGTTCTGGTCGTCGACGCCACCGACGGCGCAACCAGCCAGGACCAACGACTGGCGGAACGTATCTCCGCGGCGGGCTGTCCCGCGATTGTGGTTTTAAACAAGTGGGAGCTCGTCGAGACGGACCGGCGAGAGGACGTACTGAACTCGGTCGGCGACAAGTTGGCATTTTTGGGCGACGCCCCGGTACTGAAGATCACCGCACTGTCGGGTCGTGGTGTACACCGACTCCTCCCCGCCCTAGCTACGGCCGCGGAAAATTACGTCAAACGGGTACCGACTGGCGCTCTGAACCGCGCGGTGCGGGATCTACAGAATCGCCACCCGGCGCCACGGGGCAAGATCCGTTACGCGGTGCAAGGGGCCACCGAGCCCCCCACATTTACCCTCTTCGTGGCCGGACAACTCTCCGCGACGTACTTGAGGTACGTCGAGCGAACTCTCCGGGAACGCTTCGCCCTGGGCGCCTCGCCGATCAGGGTTCGCGTACGGGCGGAGTAGTGGCTACCTGGTGCGAGAACTGCGATCGACCGGTAAACGGTTCGACTTGTGAGATCTGTGGTGACGAGGTGGCCGAAGTCGTTCGTCAGCCCGTCCCGTGGCGGTGGCGGTTTTTCATCGTCGTGACGATCGTCTACGTCGGGTGGCGGATCTATCAGTTAGTTTCGTGGCTAGCTCACTAGGAGGTTGACGTGCCCATCTACGCACTAGGGGACCGGGTGCCCACTTTGCACCCCGACGCTTTCGTTCACCCCGACGCCGTCATCATCGGTGATGTACACGTGGGCGCCGACTCGTCCGTATGGCCGGGCGCCGTACTACGCGGTGACTACGGCACCGTTATCGTCGGCGAACGTTCCTCAATTCAAGATGGAACGGTCATTCACGCGGTCGCTGACTATCCGACGGTCGTCGGCAACGAGTGCGTCGTCGGCCATATCGCCCACTTAGAAGGTTGTGTTGTGCACGACCGCGCCCTAGTGGGTAGCGGATCGATTGTCATGCACGAAGTGGTCGTGGGTACCGGTGCGACGGTCGCGGCGGGAGCGGTCGTGACTAATCGCACCGTGATTCCAGAGGGGGCGCTGGCCGTGGGGGTTCCCGCCACGGTCAAACTCAACGCGAGCAATCAAGAACACATAGTCGCGGCCGCAGCCCTCTACGTAGCGAACGCTCGGCGATATCGATTGGAACTTCGCGCGCTTTAGGAGTTCGAAACTTCGATCAACAGTTCGAGCGCTCGGGCGGCACGCCCGTCGTAAACGCTCGCACTGGCTAGTGCGAAACCTTCGGAAAGGTCACTCGCGCGCCCGGCCAAGATGAGTGCCACGGACGCGTTCGCGCACACGACGTCAAAGACCGCCCCGGGACGGGCTTCGAGAAAGGAACGCACGACCGCCACGTTCTCGTCTCGGTCACCCCCGCGCAAGCTCACCGCGTCGTGACGACGCCCCAGCTGTGCTCCGGGATCAGGCCGTGTGATTGTGACGTTCTCCGCAGTCACGTGGTACATCGTGCAAGTAGTTCCGAGAGAAAGTTCGTCAAGTCCGTCGTCGGCGTGGACCAGTATGGCTTCGGTCGTCGCACGAGCGTGAACTACTCTCGCCATGGGATCGAGCAGCGCGAGTGGCGCGACACCAATGAAGGCGCGTCGCACGAGTGCGGGATTGGCCAACGGACCCAGTACGTTAAAGACGGTTCGAAAGCCCAGTGCCCGACGAATCGGTCCGAGGCGGCCGAGGGCGGGGTGGAAAACCGGAGCGAACAAGAAGCCGATTCCCGCTTCGGCTACGCACCTTCGTACGACCGCTTCGGGTGCGTCAATGCGCACCCCGAGGGCTTCGAGCAAGTCGGCCGAACCGACCGACGACGAGGCCGCCCGGTTACCGTGTTTCGCGACGGGCACCCCACAGCCGGCGACGGTGAGGGCGGCCATGGTCGAGACGTTGACCGTGTGGAGTTGGTCGCCACCGGTTCCCACAATGTCAATTGCTTGCGCCCCGCCGTCGAACGTGTTCGCGGCTCCGATCATGGCGTCGACGAAACCGGCCATTTCCTCGGCCGATTCACCCTTCGCCGTCAGGGCCGTAAGAAAGCCCGCGATAAGCACGTCATCGACGCGGCCCTCCAGTATTTCGCGTAACGCGTCGTGCGCCGCGGAACGCTCGAGGGGCGTACCCCTTACTAGGGGATTAAGCACGTCGAGGGCGAATGAGTTCAATTCGGGCGCACTCCCTTTTCCAATCGCACAGGGTCACGCTAGCCGTGTCGCGATGTCGCGGGTACTACTACGCTTTCGAGATGACGTCAACGTACCTGGGAGCGATTCTCGACGCCCATCGTCGCCGGGCCGAGCGTGACCAACGACCTTGGCGAGATCGACTGGACGCCCCGACCTATGTCGGTCCGTCTCTCTACGACGTATTGCGTGGCGAAGGTAGTGATTACGTGACCGTAATCGCGGAGATAAAGCGGCGCTCGCCGGCAAAGGGTTGGCTCAATAAGGACCTGGATGCGGTGGCCCTGGCCCGAACGTATTGTGACGCGGGGGCGGGGGCGATCTCGGTTTTGACGGATGCCGAACACTTCGCCGGAAGTCTCTACGACCTAGAGGCCATCCACCGTGAGGTGCCGCTCGCACTCTTGCGTAAAGACTTCACGGTATGCGAAAACGACGTTTTGGACGCCCGGGACGCCGGAGCGGCCGCCGTACTACTGATCGTGGCGGCTCTCGGTGATGACGAGTTGCTCGGTCTCATTGAGTTGACGGCGCGCTGTGGCCTCGAAGCCCTGGTGGAGGTTCACGAAAGCGTCGAAGTGTCGCGGGCCCTCGACGTGGGCGCACGAATCGTGGGCGTTAATCAGCGCAATCTCCATACGTTTCAGGTCGATCCGCAGCACGCCGCCGCCCTCGTTGAATCGATTCCGCCAACGTGCGTCACGGTCTGCGAGTCGGGCGTGGCCACCACGGCGGACGTTAAACGGGCCGCGGCCAGTGGCTTCGACGCGGTCCTCGTCGGTGAAGCCTTCGTTACTTCGAACAGTCCCGCAACGGTGGTTAGGGACTTCGCTCAAGTTGCGCGGAGGCGACGTGGCTAGGGGGTGGAGCCGCGGATTCGTAAAGATCTGCGGAATATCTACGGTCGAAGAGGCCCAGGGCGCCGTCGCGGGCGGTGCGGATGGGGTGGGACTCATCCTCGCCGACTCCCCCCGACGGGTCACGGCGGATCGCGCACGCGAGATTTGCGACGCCGTAGCCGGGACCGCACTTCGATTCGCCGTTTTTCGCCACGCTCCGTCCGAGGAAGTCCTAGACGCACTCAGTTACCTCGAGGTCGATCTGGTTCAACTGCACGGGGTCTACGACGGTGACTTAGTCGACGAGATATCCCAACACGGCCTAAGAACGATTCGGGCTTTGACGATCGGATCGAGTGAGTTCTACACGTTCGATGATCCCCGCGTCGCCGCGGTCTTGATCGATGGTCCGCAACCCGGTTCGGGGGTTCCCCACTCGTGGGCGCCACTAGCGGAAAGAGAGTTCGCGGTACCGGTCATCGTGGCCGGAGGAATAACGCCCGATAGTGTGGCGCACGTAGTCGCCGAGACAAACGCGTGGGGGGTCGACTGCTCGTCGGGTGTGGAGTCGTCGCCGGGGCGTAAGGACATGGCGCTCGTGAACAGTTTTGTGAAGAACGCCCGTAGGGGTTTCGGGGAGGGAGAGTGACGTGAACAACGCCGCCCGGGTCATGGACACACCCGACGAAAGGGGACGATTCGGCAATTTCGGTGGTCGCTTCGTCCCCGAAGCTCTGGTGCCCGCGTGTTTAGAACTCGAAAGCGCCTTTCGCGAGGCCTGGGCCGACGAAGAGTTTGTCGAAGAGTTTCAGAGCGTTCTGCGACAGTTCGGCGGGCGACCGACGCCCATAACCCCGCTTCGCCGACTCTCGAAACAGTTGGGCTTGAACATTTTCGCCAAGCGTGAAGATTTGGCCCACACCGGATCCCACAAAATTAACAACGTGGTTGGGCAGACTCTCCTCACCAAACGTATGGGTAAGACTCGGGTTATAGCCGAAACCGGGGCCGGCCAACACGGAGTAGCCACCGCGACCGCCGCCGCTCGATTGGGTCTGTCGTGCACCGTATTTATGGGCGAGGTCGACACCGTTCGACAAGAGTTGAATGTGTTTCGGATGGAGCTTCTCGGTGCCCGGGTGGTGAGCGTCACTTCGGGGTCCAAAACCTTGAAGGACGCAGTCAATGAAGCGATGCGTGAGTGGGTGACGTGCGTGAGTGACACCCACTACTGTCTCGGGTCGGTCATGGGACCGCACCCGTTTCCCTGGATGGTGCGGGAGTTCCAGAGCGTTATCGGTAACGAGGCCGCGCGTCAGATGCGAGAGTTGGCCGTGGGGGTACCTGACTTCGTGGTCGCGTGCGTTGGTGGTGGGTCCAACGCGGCGGGGATCTTCGCCGGGTTCGCGGACTCCTCGGCCCGCCTAGTGGGCGTGGAGGCCGCTGGCGGCGCCGCTGTGCGCTCGGGCTCACCGGGAGTCCTGCACGGCATGAGATCCCTTCTCCTCCAAGACGAGTTCGGCCAGATTGAGGAAGCTCACTCTATTTCGGCCGGTCTCGATTACCCGGGGATCGGTCCTGAGCACGCGCACCTCGCTGAAGTGGGTCGGGCCGAGTACTACGCCATCGGTGACGAAGACGTCATCGGAGCCCTGAAACTGTTGAGCGAGAGCGAAGGCATCATTCCGGCTCTCGAGACGGCCCACGCGATCGCATGGATTGCGCGAGAGGCCGGCGGACTTTTGCCGAAGGACGCCACCGTTCTAGTAAACCTCTCCGGTCGCGGAGATAAGGACGTCGCCCAAGTGCGCGCGATGCTTTCGCCGTCGTGAGAGCGCTAGAAACTCAGCTTCGCGCATTACGCGACTCCGGCCGAAAGGCCCTTGTGCCCTATCTGGTCGCGGGGTCAACTGATCAGTGGGTACGTCACGTGGAGGCGGCGGTGCTCGGTGGCGCCGACGCAATCGAAATAGGCATCCCCTTTTCCGATCCCATGATGGACGGTCCCGTCATTCAAGCGGCCGCCCAGATCGCGCTGGAGCGTTCGACGACATTCGAATCGGTCTGTGGGGAACTCGAGACTCTTGACGTCGACGTGCCGCTAATCGCGATGACCTACTACAACGTTTTCTTGCATCACGGACTCGAAAGAGCGGCCGGACGTCTTCGAGCGGCGGGGGTGCTCGGGGCTATTTTGCCCGACCTCGCCATGGAAGAGAGCAATCCCTGGCGAGAGAGCGCGGGCGCCGTAGACCTAGCCACAATTTTGCTGGTGGCGCCGTCGACGCCCGCGGACCGGGCGCACCGATTGGCCCAGGCGTCCGAAGGTTTCACGTACGCCGCCGCGCGAATGGCGGTGACGGGAGTGGCGCGAGACGACGGGGACGCGGCGCGCGTCGTAGCCACGATTCGCGAGGCCAGCGACATCCCGGTCTACGTGGGTATTGGCGTCTCGCGGCCGGTTCAGGCCCAAGAGCTTTCGAAAGTGAGCGACGGAGTTATCGTCGGTTCGGCGCTCGTAGAGCGAATCATCGGGGGCTCGAACGTCGCCGACACGGAGTCATTCGTTCGGTCTTTTCGCGACGCACTCGACGAGTAGCGCCGCGACTCTTCGACGCTACGCCCGCCCTCGGCGACCCCGGAGTCCTTGGGCGGGCGACAATCCCCAGCGCGAGCGTCAAAAGGGTGTTAAATCATATATGGGCCGCTACCTTGGTGGTCCTCAATGAATCACGAGTGGGGGGAATTACATGGCCGAAGAAAGAGTTGCGGATCCCGGTCCTTTGGGACTAGCCGGGTTCGCTATGACGACGTTCTGCCTCAGTAGCGCGAACGCCAACCTCTGGAAGGGAGCGGGCGTCGCTGCGGCACTCGCCCTCGCGTTCTTCTACGGGGGAAGCATTCAGTTGCTGGCGGGAATGTGGGAGTTTGTTCGCAAGAACACCTTCGCCGCCGTCGCCTTCTCGTCGTACGGAGCGTTCTGGCTGGCGTTTTATGCGTTAGAGAAGTTCAATATTCCCGGGGGAGGGACCGACACCGTCGGAATCTTCTTGCTGGGGTGGACCATTTTCACCCTGTACATGACTCTGGCGGCGTTGAAGACGTCTAACGCCATTCTCGTCGTCTTTGTCCTCCTGTCAATTACCTTTATTTTCCTGACAATTGGCAACTGGGGTACGGGACACGCATCGATCGTGCACATTGGCGGTTGGACGGGTATTGCGACCGCCATTGCCGCCTGGTACGCGTCCGCAGCCGGGGTGGTCAACGCCACCCACGGAAAAGTGGTACTGCCCGTCGGTCCGCGCGGCTAACGTAGGGGTCACTGGTGGCTCGCCACCGGACCCAACCGCCAACAGCGCCCGTTCCGAAAGGATCGGGCGCTGTTGGCATCTACGGGTGAATCAGCACTACTCTCACAGAGAGTCCGCGTAGACGCACTTAGACGGCGTCGTGGTGAGTTACAGAAAGTGGGGGAGTGTTATGAGTGAAGCGCGCCTAGAAGCGTGGTTGGACGAGACACGAAGTTTCGAACCGAGCCAACAGTTCGCGGCCAGCGCGAACGCGCAGCCGTCAATCTACGTCGACGCGGCCGCCGATCCTGTCGCGTACTGGCGAACGCAGGCCGATCGCCTGACTTGGACCAAGGCGCCCACCAAGACTCTGGAGTGGGACCGCCCCTTCGCTAAGTGGTTTGGTGACGGGACGCTGAACGCGGCCTACAACTGCGTAGATCGCCACGTCGAGGCCGGACGCGGCGAAAAGGTCGCTTACCACTGGGTCGGCGACGCCGAGGGCGAGTCGAGGACGATTACCTACGCCGATTTGCAAAAGATGGTCGCCCAAGCGGCGAACGCTCTGAGCGAAATAGGTGTTAAGGCGGGAGATCGCGTCGCGGTCTATATGCCCATGATTCCCGAGGCCGTCGTGACGATGCTCGCCATTGTCCGTCTCGGCGCCGTGCATTCAGTTATCTTCGCGGGCTTCTCCGCGGAAGCTCTCGCGAGTCGAATCCTCGACTCCGACTGCCAAGTGGTCGTGACCGCCGACGGAGCCTTTCGACGCGGCGCCGCGGCGCCGCTTAAGCCCGCGGTGGACGAAGCCCTCGAGTCTTGCCCCAACGTTCGTGCCGTCCTCGTAGTTCGGCGTACCGGCGGTGACGTGGCCTGGGTAGATGGCCGAGATCACTGGTGGCACGACCTCGTGGAACGACAGAGCGACACCCACACCTACGAGTCTTTCCCCGCGGAGCAGACGTTGCTCATTATGTACACCTCAGGTACGACCGCCAAGCCGAAAGGTATTTTCCACACCACCGGTGGCTACCTCACTCAGGTCGCTACGACCCACTACAACATCTTTGACGTTAAGGCTGAGACCGACGTGTGCTGGACCGCCGCCGACATTGGGTGGATTACTGGACACAGTTACATCGTTTACGGCCCCCTCGTCAACGGTGTGACGTCCGTGATGTACGAGGGACTACCCGACTCCGGTGGACGTGACCGCTGGTGGAAGATTATTGAGGAAAATAAAGTCACCATCCTCTACACCGCGCCCACGACCATTCGTACTCTAATGAAGTGGGGTCACCAACACCCGGCCGCTCACGACCTATCGTCTCTGCGGTTGCTCGGAACCGTCGGCGAACCGATAAACCCCGAGGCGTGGATGTGGTACCGCGAACACATCGGATCCGGCCGCTGTCCGATTGTTGACACGTGGTGGCAGACCGAGACCGGGGCAATAATGATTTCGCCACTGCCCGGAATCACTTCGACGAAGCCCGGCGCGGCGATGCGCGCGCTACCCGGAATACAAGTGGACGTTGTCGATAATGAGGGCAAATCGGTGGGCAACGGTGAAGGTGGGTACCTCGTCATAACTCACCCGTGGCCCTCGATGACTCGGGGTATCTACGGCGACCCGGAGCGGTTCAAGGAGACATACTGGTCACGTTTTCCGGGGGTCTACTTCGCGGGAGACGGGGCGAAGCGAGACGCCGACGGGGACTTGTGGCTCTTGGGTCGAATTGATGACGTGATGAACATCTCGGGACACCGACTCTCCACGACCGAAGTGGAGCACGCTCTCGTGGGCCACCGCGCCGTGGCCGAAGCGGCCGTGGTGGGCGCGACCGACGAAACGACCGGACAGGCCATCGTGGCCTTCGTTACGCTGAAACTGTCCGCCGAGGACGCGCAAAAGGACCAGGCGGGCGTTATTAGCGAACTTCGAGAGCACGTTTCGCGAACGATTAGTCCCATAGCTAAACCTCGCCAAATTATTCTCACTCCCGAACTACCCAAGACTCGTTCGGGCAAGATCATGAGACGGCTCTTGCGAGACGTCGCCGAGAATCGCCCCCTGGGGGACGTTACGACTCTGATGGACCCCACGGTAGTGAACTCGATTGCGGTGCTGATGAGCGAGAGCAGCGGGGACGAAGAGTAGGGCTAGTTAGGAATCGAAGCCTAAGTTAAAGAGATCGAGCACTCGCAGCCAGAGATTCCGCTGGCCGAAATTCTCGTCGGCACGGCGAATAGCTCGCTGGGTGAGCCGGATGAATAGCCAGCGCAGTGGTTCGGGCGGGAAGGGCATCGGTTTTTTTCGTACCATTGTTAGGCGAGTGCGTTCACTATCGATACCGTCGAGTAGATCGAGCATGGTCGCCGCACCGAAACGGGTGGAGGCCACGCCGAGCCCGGTAAATCCCATTACGTAGGCAATCTTGCCCTCGTGCGAAGTACCCCAGAAGGGCGAAAACCGAGTACAGGTATCGATAGCGCCCCCCCACGCGTGAGTGAACTTCACCCCGGCGAGTTGAGGGAAAGTCTTAAGAAAGTGTCCGGCGAGTTTGGCGTAGGTCTCGGCGTTGAATTCGTACTCGCGGTGAGCCTTGGCCCGGAAGTTGTAGATGGCGTCGTAGCCGCCCCAGAGGATTGAATTGTCCTTGGTGAGGCGGTAGTAGTGGAACTGGTTGCCCGAGTCGGCCACTCCCTCGCGGCCCTGCCAGCCAATGCTGGCTAATTGACCCTCCGTAAGAGGTTCAGTAACCAGGGTGTAGTCGTAAACCGGTACGACGTACTTTCGGGCCGGTCGGATGAGGGAGGGAAAGACGTTCGTCGCGAGAGCCACTCTCGCGGCCGTTACGGCACCGTAGGGTGTGTGAACTCTCACGGCGTCGTGTACGTCTTCGAGCCGTTCCACCTTGGAGTTCTCAAATATCTTCACGCCGAGCGACAGGCAGGCCCTTTCGAGTCCCCAAACGAGGCGGGCCGGGTCCACCAACGCGTTGCCGTCGTGGTCGAATAGGGCGCCGACGTATGAGGGGGAGTGAATTCTTGCCTGCACCTGGTCCTGGCTTAGTACTTCGACGTGGTCGCCCATCTCGTTTCGCAGTCGCGCCTCTTCGACCATTCCGTCGAATTGCCACGGAGCGACCGCAACGCGCAACTCGCCCGTGCGTTCCCAATCGCACTCAATCTGGTAGCGGGAAATCGTTGCCTCGATCTCGTCGAGATTCTCCCGGGCGAGTCGCTCCAAGGTTTCCATCTCGTGGGGGAAACGGCGCATACCATTGGCGAACCCGTGCGTGAGCGACGCCGAGCAGAACCCCCCGTTTCGTCCCGACGCCCCCGCCCCCGTTTCGTACTGTTCGAGTACGATCACGTCCCGGTGGGGGTCTCGCTCCTTGGCGAGCAGCGCCGTCCAAAGACCGGTGTATCCGGCTCCCACGACGCAGAGGTCAGCCCCGACGTCACCAATAAGGGCCGGGTGCGAATCGGGCTCTAAGGGGTCTGAGTCGAGCCACCACAGCTGCGGTTGAACTTCGGCGAGGTGGCGTAAGACGAAGGGGTCCTTCTTCTCCATACTGTGACCAACCGTTGGTTGGAATCACCCTCTCCTGGCACGACATTTTTCGCGGGATTCCACCGCGCGAACGCCGACTTTCACCTCGGCCTCTAGGGTTCATTGTACTGGCTCGGTGTCGCACGTCCGGTTCCCGCGAAGGATTGCCTCGATTGAGGTTCGGAAAACACCCTTCGGTGGCGGCCCCAAAAACCAAAGTGACGAGCCAGTCGCCGCGGTCATCGACGCCCGCGGGGCCATTCGAAAGACGATGGTCGAGCCCTAGGGCGAACGCCGCCTTCCAAAGAAACGGTCGCTACTGGGGAGCGTGGAACTCAGGCTTCGGATACCCCTCGCCCGGTCCGCTCTGGCTAGTGTGGTCCGCGTGCGAGTAGGTGGTTGGAACTATGCCAGAGCTGCTTAGTTTCGACCTCGAAACCACGGGAGTCAATCCTCACGTCGACTGTCCCGTTTCTTACGGAATCGTCCGCCAGGGGCTGACGGACGAGGGCGGGGCCGTCGATTGCGAAAGTGGCTACATCAATCCCGGGGTACCCATTCCCGCCGCCGCGAGCGCCATTCACGGAATAACCAATGAGATGGTTTTGAGCGCACCCAGCGTTGCGAAGGAGGTCCCACGCCTTATCGAAGTTCTGCGTTCAACGTGGCGCGCCGGTGGTGTGGTCGTGGGCATGAACGTTTCCTACGACCTGACGATGCTCGATGCACTCAACGTTCGGCTCGGCCACGGAAAACTCGACTCTGAGGAACTGGGGCCAGTCATAGATGTCCTCGTACTTGACCGTCACGTCGACCGATTCCGCCGGGGTCGGCGGACGTTAGGCGCACTTTGTGCCGTCTACGGGGTGGACGTCGTGAACGCCCATCGCGCGGTCGATGACGCGCGGGCCTCCCTCGAGATTCTCCGTGCTCTATATGTCCGCTACCCCCAGTTGCGTGAGCTATCGCACAGCGAGTGCAACGACACCGTGGGCGGCTGGTACCGCGACTGGTTGAGTAGCTTCTCGCAACACCGGATTCGCACGGGGGAGCCCCCCATCGCCGACGGTCAATTCGAGTGGCCGATTCACGCGCGCGAGTGAGTCAGTCCACCGGTACGCCAAACAGAGTCGAGAACACCCCTCAAGATTTCGGGGAGGGCGAGCGATTCACAACCGCCGTATCGATTCACGCTTCTAAGGGGACTACGACGTCCGCCGGAACTACGCACGGCGCCGTGGTACTTGGCGCAGTTGCGCCGGTGGGGCACCGCGCACTCCGACTTGGTCGGGCTGGGGAGATTTGAACTCCCGATCTCTCGGCCCCCAGCCGAGCGCTCTAGACCAAACTAAGCCACAGCCCGTGAAGGAACGATTCTAGTCGGACTAGTTCCCGGCTCGATTTCCCCCGTGGGGCTGAGAGGGGTCTAGGAGCCAGGCGCGGGCCTCGCATAGGTACGCAATCGTCTCACCCGTGGCCTTGGCCGTGAGAGCCTCCAGAATCCGAATCTCGATTGCCTCGAGCAGCTTCTCCGTGTCCACTCTTCCTAACCACCCGCCGCGGCCGTTACGATCTCGACGTAACTTCCGTCACCCACCACGGTACTCGGCCACTGTCCACGGTGCACTACTTCTCCGTTGAGCGCCACCGCGACGCCGCGTTCGCTGACGCTCCTGCGTTTAAGGAGAGAGGTGATGGACTCGTCTCGAAACGACTCCTCGACGCCGTTGACGTAAATCACGAGAACCGATTAGCGAATTCGAGGGCTTCGAGCGACGCGAGCGGTGCGAGAGTAACGCCGTGTCGATAGTGTCCGCTCAACCACGCCCACCGTTCTTCGAGCACGTCGAAGAACGGGCGATGGTCGTGGGTAGCCGGTCGCAGTCCCTGACGCACTTCGACGAAGGCCGCCGAGTCGAGGTCGGGCACCAGTTCCAAGGCGTCACGGAGCATTCGAGACAACTCGCCCACCTCCACGGTCGCGTCGCTCCGTTCATCCGAGGAGGCGCCCAGAACGCAGTACCCACCGGGGCGACTGACCATATAGAACGCACGTCCGTGGACGAATGCGCGAAGGGTGGGCGCGGGTGAGCGGTCGAGTCCATGAACGCGAAGAGTCGTGCCCCTAACGGGTCTTACTGAGCGCGGAGAGTCACCCCTAACTCCGGCCGGTAAGGGTCGCGCACCCGTCGCCAAAATCCCCACGTCGCCCCGAAAGGTCTCGTCACCGGTGGATGCGCCCACCGAATTGCCCGTACGAGAGATTTCTAAGACCTCCCGGGTGACGTATTGCACGCCGAGGGCGTCGTTGGCGACGGCGAGTATCGACATGGCCTGATCTGGGTCGAGCCAGCCGTCGCCCGCGACGAAGAGCCCCTCGCGAACTCGGGGGGAGACGCCAACGAAATAGTCCGGATTCGATTCGCGGGTTTCGAGTCGTACGTCGCTCCCGTACTCCTGGGCCACCGACTGGAACTGGGTGACCAGGGCGCGATCACTCGCGTCGAGTCCCACCAGCAATGTTCCGGTGTCGTAGAGGCCCAGTTGCTCATGAGTCAACTGCGACAATTCACTAGAAAGGGCTCGCCACGACTCGAGTGCGCCGCACTGGCTGTGATAATTCTCCTTTTCGCCGGGAGCAATCTCGGCGCCCGGTGCGAGCATCCCGGCGGCCGCCCAAGTCGCACCCCGCCCGGGGAGTGGGTCGAAAACCGTCACACGCCAGCCGTGGCGCGCGAGACGAAAAGCGCACGTCGCGCCGACAACGCCAGACCCGACGACGAGAGCATTGCCGTGACCGGTACCCACGTGGCCAGCGTAGAAGATTGAGAGGCGTGCTACTTCGTTATAGTGAGAGTGGGTCAGCGTTGCCCCGACGAGCGACGCCATGACCAAAGAACTCTACGACCCCGCGTTTGAGCACGATGCGTGCGGAGTTGGGATGGTGGCCGACCTTCGAGGCACGCCAACCCACGGTACCGTCGACGACGCGCTCACGATTCTCGAGCACCTCGAACACCGTGGCGCTACGGGCTCGGACGTCGACTCCGGAGACGGAGCGGGCATCTTGATTCAAATGCCCGACTCGTTCGTGCGCACTCAATTTGGACCGGAAGTGCCCGGTCTTGGTGGTTACGGCCTCGCGCAGTGGATGGTTCCTCCAGATTCTTGCGCCGGCAACCGATCGTCCGCTCTCGAGGCACATTTCGCAAAGATGGGACTTCGCACTCACGCTTGGCGTGAGGTGCCCGTCGACAGTTCGCTGCTCGGTCCTTCGTCGCGTGCGTCGGAACCTACTTTCATCCAGCAACTGGTAATCCCGACTAAACCGGTAGACCTAGTAACACTCGAACGGATGCTCTTTTGCGCCCGTAAGAGTGCGGAACACGCACTCGGCGTGTACGC
>JAKBAB010000075.1 GCA_021815645.1 Actinomycetes bacterium | reverse complement strand
CCACGTCAGCGAGACGGACGCGTTCAGTGGCGTCATCGAGTTCACGAGCGGCGCCCCGGGCACACCCGACTCTGGCGTCACGGTCGGCGAGGGACTTGAGAAGGACCCCGTACCAACTGAATTGATCGCCGCCAACGTGAAGGTATAACTGTCCCCGTTAATAAGACCGGTGACCGTGCACGCGAGCGCGGTCGAGGACGTGGAGTTTCCGCACACGTTGGTTGCCAGTGCGCCTGTGGTGACGTTATCGCTGCTCACGGTGTAGCCGGTGATGGCGCTGCCGTTGTCGGCGGGGATGCTCCACTCAAGAGTCGCGCTCGCGTTATTGGCTGTCGCCGAGGTTATCGTCGGCGCACTAGGCGCTGAGGCGGACGATATATCACTGACGACGACACCTTCGCTGGCGCTGCCACCACTTTCGGCGGGGTAGGTCACTTGGAATGTGCGCCCACCGGAGGTAAAGGTGGCGTCATTAGCTAAGCCGTTAAACGTACCGGTTTCGGTAACCCCGCTCCCGAGGGAAACGACCGTGTAGGAAGTGACGCCCGACGGCGTGTAGGAATCGCTCAGGCTCAAGGTCGAACCCGCGAGGGCGAGTGAGCCCCCGGAAACCGAGAGTTGCGAGTAGCCCGAACCCGGGGTCGCCCCGGTGACGTCAACCGCGAACGTTCCCGTTCCCGACGCCGCCAGGTTGTCCGCTCCCGCTGAGGTGAGCTGAGCCGGTGAGCCCGTCGGGAGCCCCGGGGCCACCACGCCCCCGTCGTTAGTGATGGAGCCGAGGGAACCACTACCCGCGAGGGTGGCCCCTCCATCTACCGTCACCGCGCTACCAGTCAACACTCCGATGTCGTTAAGCACACCGCCGGCCACGACGGTCGGTCCGAGCAGGTTGGCGTCACTACCGGCGAGCGATAGAACCCCCGTATCGGTGCCGTCACCAACGGTGAGGGTGACGCCCGACCCGTCCGATAGCGCGCCCGTTAGATCGAGGGTCGCCCCGGAAGTGGCGGCGAACTCCTGAGAGGAAGAGAGAACGATTCCCATTGGGAACGTCACGACGCCACTCGAGAAGTTGGCGCAGAGTTCCACTTGAGTTCCCGCGGTACACGAACTCGATGAGGTTCCCGGCGAAAGGGCAAGGGGAACCGTTGAATTATCGTTGACGAAGGTGTAGACGTTACTGTCGAAGGTTATTGAGCCGTACGAAGTCGCCGGCGCCACGCCACCGCCGCCGCTCTCGGTCCCCGTGTCCCAGGTCACCGTCGTACTCACGGGCGACGCGGGGAAAACCAGTTGCGCACCAGCCGGGGGACCGCCGGGCGCCGTGCACGACGAGCCCGAAGTCGTGAACCAGTTGGCGCCGACGGACCAGTTGCTGCCACTCGCGCCCGAGCCGCCGTTCCACGTGCAGACCGTAGTGGCCGCGTTAGTGGTCGTCGTAAACGGCAACGTCCAGACCCCTCGCCCGTGGGTTTCGGCGATCAACGTGCCGTTGGACGTTAGCGTGATGTCGACGACTTGAACGTTGGGCAGTCCACCACCGAGTCGCCGCCAAGTGGTGCTGGAGCCGTTAAGTGAGGGGGCCCAAAATACGCCCGCGTCGTCGGCCACGATCAGACCGCTCGATCCGTCGGCGATGACTGACGTCGTGGGGATGTTCGTCGGCAGATTGCCCGACACGTCGGTCCACGTCGGTGACGTCGCGAGGGACGTACCGACGGAAACCGCCGGCGCACTCGCCCCTTCGGGAAAGCCGTTGAACGCTCCGCTCGTCGTCGACATGTAGACGGTGTAGGGATCGGTCGCACTCACCGTGAGGTGCGTGACGTCACCAGTGGCGTTATCGATGGTCGTCCAGGTCGAGCCACCGTCGCTCGACATCTGCACGGTGCCGTCGTCGTACCCGGCGTAAATGACCGAAGGGTTAGAAGGCGCCACGGCGATCGCCGACACGTCAGAAGCGGTGTAACCCGTCGAGCTACCCCACGTCGAGCCCCCGTCGCTCGAAACGAAAACGCCGTTCCCGCCAAAGAGCAGGGTCGGACCTGACGTGTTTGGCACCACCACCAAGGGCGGCGCCCAGTTGGTGCTGGCGAAAGGTGGCGTCGTCAAATTGGATTGCGTAGACCAACCATTGGTCGTGCCCACGAGGTTGCCGCCCAGGGAAACATCTTCCTCGGCGAACTGGATATTTGAATTACCCGGGTCGATGACCGAGGCGCCACCGTCGCCGCCAACGACCTCGTTCCACGTCGTCGGCGGCGAACCCGTCGAGGTGTAGAGGTTGGTGCCGTTATCTTGCGCACCGGCGAGAATCTGAGAGCCGTTAGACGTCGCACCGATTCCCGCGTAGAACTGAGTGATGTCGAGGTTGGAGTTGAGGTTGACGAAGTTCGGCGTCGCGGTCGCGACGTCGGCCGCGGAGAGTTCCCATACGCCACCGTCGTTTCCGATGTAGAGGTCCCCCGCGCTGTCGAAAGTCAGGGCGTGAAAGTCCGGGTGAAACTGGGGCGTGACGCCGGTGACGAAGTAGCCCCCGCCGTCGAGGTTCGTCCACGACGCACCACCGTTGGTCGACTCGACTGCCGTAATTCCGGCCGCGACAATGATGTTCGGGTTAGTCGGATCGACCGTAATGACGTTGTCGTACCAACTCTGGTCTCCCCCGGTGTCGTTGCTGTATCCGTTGTAACCGAGGTCGTCACTGGTGAAGTACGGCACGCAGCCGCTCCAGGAGTTAGTCGGTGTCGTATTCGTCGTCGAGCAGTTGGTAAAGGCCGTCCACGACGCCCCACCGTCCGTCGATTTATAGAGCGCTACGTAGCCGTAGTCGGAGCCAACCGAGTCGTAGAGCACCGTACTGGCCGCGGTGCTGGCGGGAGCGATGGTGAGCGCCCCATTTTCCGTCGAGTCGTTACCGGGGTCCGTGAAAATCTGAACCGTGCTCCACGTCGAGCCGTTGTCGGTGCTCTCTTCGACGCCCAGTCCGAAGACGGACGCGTAGATCGTGGTCGGCGAGGTGAGTGCGTTAATCACGAGGGACGTAACGTTGCCGCTCACCCAACCGCTGTTCGACTCAGCGGTCCAGGTGCTGCCCCCGTCGGTTGACACGAAGAGGCCCGAGGAGTCCCCGACGAGCACGGTCGTCGTGGATATCGATGACGCGCCCGGTTCAACGACGATGCTGGAGATATTGGTGCCGGTGAAGATTCCCCCCGGGTTCGAAGTGGTCCAACTGGCTCCACCGTTCGAGGACTCCATGACCCCCGCACCGTAGAAGCAGTCCAGACAGGCGTTGTTCTCGCCCGTGCCCCCGAATACGTAAGAGGGGTTGGTCGGGTCCACGGTGACCGACCCCATGGCGATGTCGGGCTGGGAGTCGGTCGTGGTGGACCACGACGTACCGTTATTGGTCGACCTCCACACACCCCCACCGGCCGACGCGAGGTAGATCGTCGGCGACGCGCCCGGGGTGACGGCGAGTCCCGTGACGCGGCCTGAGTTAGGTCCGCCGTAACTGTTGCCGCTGGGCCCGCCGGAGAACTCCGGCGCTGGACCGATCGGCGTCCAAGTCGACAGGGGCGACGAACCGGACGGCAGATTGGTCGAGCCCAGACCGGGGCGATTCTTCTCGGCCGACAACAGGGCCTGCTCGTAGCCGACACCGCGCAGTTGCGCGAAGGCCGCATTACCCGCGCCGGGCGATAACTCGAAGCGCGAAGGCACCGGACTGGCGCCAGCCGGGGTGAGGGCGATAAGCCCGGTCGCGCCGATACTGCCGACGACCAGCACGGACGGGACGAGCGCCCGAGCGAGCCTGCGGCCCGGGGTCATGGTACGGAAAAACGACGAAGCACGTAGAAGGGGCCGCTGCTGCACTGTTCATCTCCCTCGAACGAGTGCCGACGCCCGTCGAGCA
The DNA here is from genome assembly GCA_021815645.1 of Actinomycetes bacterium. Lineage (GTDB taxonomy): Bacteria > Actinomycetota > Acidimicrobiia > Acidimicrobiales > RAAP-2 > RAAP-2. The sequence continues at coordinate 4,113 of JAKBAB010000075.1, read as the reverse complement.
CCGCCGTTGGTGACTCTACCAATAAAAGGGCCGGCCGCCAGTGAGCGTCGTCGCTTCCGGGAGGTGAGAGAGTCCGCGAGTTCGTCGCCCGGACGCCAAAGGCGCCCCCCGGAATACGGTGACTCGGGCGAATCTATTACGTCGACGTCGAGGGCGACGGTGGACCGCCGGGCAAGACGTTCGCCTCGAGTCGGGCGAGAATCCCCGAAATAATGGCGTCCTGAGCGAGGAGGTGCTTTTGTATCTCCTCGGCCTCTTTCAAAACGGCTTCGGCGTCCTTATAGGTCTCCTCGGAACGCTTGTCGGCGGCGGCGGCCTGGATGTTCTGGCCGACGATAATCACGGGCAACAGGACTAGCTGCAAAAAACTGCTCGAGAGCCAGACGACGACGTAGTACGTACCTTGGTGAATAGCCGACGGCAACGCGAGAAGGGCGAGTATCGAAAAGACGTAGGCGCACCACATCGTGCCCACGACCAGCGTGACGCGAAGTCCGAACCGGGCGTTCAGTCGAGCGAAGACATTGTCACCGTGAGCCTTGCGAACGTCCTCGGTCTTGACCGGCTTACTGAGACGCAGTTCCGCCACCCTCGGGTGGCGAACGTACTCGTAGATACCGGGCATCTCTTTAGTCTCACACGTCACCGCCAATGCAGTGGGTATTTAACGCGAGCTAACCCTTCACGAGGTCGGGAGAGGTCTCCATGCCCGAGCGCCAAACGGATCGGGCGATGATCTTGGTCGTGTCGGCCCGGTCCTTGTAGCGCGCGGCGATGTCGCGCGCCTCTTCGAGGAGCCCCTCGGAGAGACGCGTGGGATTGAGCCCGAGGGCGGTGAACTGATCGCGACTGACGTTCAATTCGTTCTCGACGGCTTCTCGGCGCGGGTTCGGCAGTAAAGCTACCTCGACCCCCGTGAGTCGCGAGATGAGTTCCGCGAGCTCGCGCACGCGGTGCGTCTCGGTGACTTGGTTGAAGACCTTGACCTTGTCGCCCCGTGACGGGGGGTTTTCTAGGGCGATCTGTACGCAACGCACGGTGTCACGAATGTGGATGAAAGCCCGCGTCTGCCCACCGGTGCCGTGAACGGTGAGGGGGTGTCCAATCGCGGCCTGCATTAAGAACCGATTCAGCACGGTGCCGTAGTCGCCGTCGTAGTCGAAGCGATTAATCAGCCGTTCGTCGAGCGCCGTTTGAGCAGTTTGGGTACCCCAAACGATGCCCTGGTGCAGGTCGGTGATGCGTAGTTGGTCGTTCGCGGCGTAGAAGGCGAAGAGCAGTTGGTCGAGGGTTTTGGTCATGTGGTAGACCGATCCCGGGTTCGCGGGGTGGAGAATCTCACGTTCCAGATCACCGTCGGGGGTGGGAACCTTGACCGTGAGGTACCCCTCGGGGATCGGGGCCGATCCGGACCAGCCGTAACCGTAGACGCCCATCGTGCCCAGGTGCACAATGGCCGCGTCCAGACCACTGGCCACGACCGCGACCAGCACGTTGTGCGTCGCGCGCACATTGTTATCGACGGTGTAACGCTTGGCGGCGTTGTTTCGCATCGAGTACGGCGCCGCGCGCTGTTCACCGAAGTGCACGATGGCGTCGGGTCTCTCTTCGCGCAGGAGAGACTCGAGCCGGTCGTATTCGACCGCGAGGTCGAGGTGGACGAAACCGATCTCGTGGCCCGTTAACTCTCGCCAGACCCGTAGGCGCTCCCCGAGCGGTCGTATTGGGGTCAGAGACTCCACCTCGAGTTCGAGGTCAATGGCGCGGCGGCTGAGGTTGTCCACGATAACGACGTCGTGAGCGAGCTGCGAGAGGTGCAGCGACGTGGGCCACCCGCAGAAGCCGTCTCCACCGAGAACCAATACCTTCATGAAAACTCCTACACCGTTGTCGAACGTGACGGCCGCCAGTAAAGCCGGACATCGTTCCGGTGACGTACTCGTCGAACAACTCTACCAATCGCGGCCACGAGCCCGGGGGCTCGCCACGCAACGCCCAACTTAACCAGCTCCCGGCGAAACTTTCTCCTCACCGAAAAGTTGGCTCCCCGAAAGCACGTCTCGACCAGGCTCGCGAGAGCGACTCGACGCTCTGAATTGAGGTGAGTGCCCCCGCCGGGCCTAAGGTTGCTCGAAATTGACCCCGCAAACAGTCGCCCCCGTGACTTGTGCTTCCGGTGGACATTGTCAGCGGTCAGAGCGTCGCTCGGGTGCGAAGGGGGGAACTGGTCTTCGTGGACTCCTTCGAGAGCTGGTACGAGCGCGAGCGGAACCGAATGATTACTACGCTCCTGTTGGCCACTGGCGACGTCGAACTGGCCATCGAGGGCGTCGACGAAGCGTGCTCGAGGGCTTTCGAGCGCTGGGACCGCGTCGCCGTTATGGACTCACCCACGGGTTGGGTCTACCGCGTCGCGTTCAATCACGCGCGCCGCGTCGCGCGACGGCGCACTTTCGAGCAGCGACTTTGGCGTCGTCCCGTCGCGTCTGGTGACGTGCCCGACGTCGCGGGAGAAGTTTGGGAGCGGGTTCGAGAGCTATCTCCCCGCCAACGCCACGTCGTCGTGCTGCGTCACGTCGGAGGGTTGAAGGAGCGCGAGATCGCCGCGACGTTAGGGATAAGTAGAGGCACGGTGTCGAGCACGTTGCGCGACGCCCACGAACGGCTGGGTCGTCTCCTCGATGACCCTAAGGAGTAGGAGTCATAAACATGTCACAGCTCACCCAACTTTCGCGAACCGTGTCCGAGCAACTGCCCTCCTCACGTCCTAACCTCGACGACCTGAGGGGTCGCAATCGGCGGCGCCACCGAAGACGACGCGTGAGCGTCGCCGCACTGGCCGTCGTCGTAGCTTCTTCGTTCGCCTTCGCACGCCTAAGTACCAGTTCGAGTCCACCGTCGCCCCCGACGGCAACGACGCAACTTGCGGCCTACTTCCGTGCGGCCGGAGCGGTGTCCAACGCCACGCTCGCCGCCGTCGGGCTCCCGTCCGGCGTCGCGGTTCCCACCACCGTCGCCGCGAGTCGAGCGCCGAGCGCCTCTAGAGCCGTGGTCTCCTACGTCGGCGCCGAGTACTGCCCCTACTGCGCTCTCCAGCGATGGGTGCTGTTGGTCGCGTTGTCGAAGTTCGGTACGTTCACCCACCTAAGTCGGCGGGTCCTGTCGTCGTCGAGTGACTTGTACCCACACCTAGCGAGCTGGAGTTTCGTCGGTGCCAACTACTCGAGCCGATACTTCACTCTTAGCGCCACCGAGACTTACTCATCCGCGCGCGACGGTAGCGGCGGCTCTGGGCCGCTCGCGCGAATGAGCTTGGCTGAAGCGCGCGCCTTCGACTCCTACGATCCGTCGCACGAATTTCCCTTCGTCGACGTGGCGAACCACTACGTCACTCTCGGGGCGAGCGCATCACCGGCCGTTTTGGAAGGTCTCTCGCTCGCGCAGATCGGCGGTTACCTCAATCAACCTTCGAGTCTCGTGGCGCGCGCCGTCGACGGTTCCGCGAACTACCTCGTCGCGGCGCTATGCGCGGCCACTCGAGGAGCCGCTCCGCGAATCTGCGCGACCCCAACCACCGTCGCCGCGTTCCACGCTCTCCAGTCGGGGGTCTCTCCATCGGCACCAGCGAGTGCGTCCGTCGCTCCTCCCCAACCACCACAGAACGCTCCCGCCCCCGTGTGGGCGAGGTGGAGTCGCGAAATGCACGCGTTCTTGGTCGCGGGGGAGGCGGGCCTACGTCTGGGCGAGGGGACGTGCAAGTTAGTGCACATCGCGGTGGTCGGCCAGAAACACCGTCGGGCGTTCTTCGGGGTACCGGCCGGAGTGACGACCTGGGCGCTGAGTTTCGAGGGCCACTGTCGCTCGGCCGGCTAGAGACGTTAAGGGCCTCCGTCGCGCTGGAACGAACACGCGTCAACTCCTAGCTTCGGGTCCGTCGAGCCGACCGAAATTCGTCCCGGCTCATCGCGTCCGAGCTCGTCGTCGCGTATTTTGTAATTGGGGTAGCGCGAGCGAAGAGGAACGTCATCACACTTTACGAAAAGACGATGGACTTCATCCGCCAGCTAATCGCGGACCGTGAGCTCGCCGCGGGGGATCGACTACCCAGCGAGT
>JAKBAB010000074.1 GCA_021815645.1 Actinomycetes bacterium | reverse complement strand
GGTCTTGTTGAACATGTGGACACTCGTCGCGTCAATTGCTCCTCGCAGGGTGTGGGTTCCGGTCACTGCGCCCAACACGGTGGGCGTCAACAGCGCCGTCCCGAGGACTACCGAAGCGACGAAACCCTTCATCATTACTTTTTTCATACTCACTTCTCCTTTATTTTTTGGCTGGGTGGATCGACCTAAGTGGCTATTCACGTTCGTTGGCCCACGTCATCTCGTTCAGCGCGCGATGTAGTGGGGACCACGGCGTCGAGCCGAACTCCCTCGACGATCCTCGTACGACTCTGCCCGCTGAGCATCGTCACGCTCAGGAGAAGTGTGACCGCCCCATAGCTCAGTACTGGGGCGTACCCCAGCGTGGACGTACCTCCCCCGGTGCGCAGCAGAGCGTCGACGGAGCCGACCACGCTAACGGCCCCTAGGACCACGGCGAGCGGTCCCACCCATCGGTGCGTCAAGCCCCCGCGGGTTATCGCAACTCCTACGGCGATTAGGAACGTGGCGATGAAACCGCCGAAGAGACCGGGCATGAGGAGTCCATTTTGCAAGTCGAAAAATGCGCGAACCAGAGTGGGGTCGTTTGGTGCCCCCTGGCGATGCAAAAAGACGAGAGCGCTCATAGTCACGCCGTCCCAGGCGCTTAGTGACGTGGCCACGACGCCCGAGCACAACGCGACCGCCGCCAAGGGGCTACGGGGATCACTGGCGCGAATGAGTGTCGCCACCGTGGCGAGAAACCACAGCCCAAGGGCACTCCCGACGACGGTGACGACGGTTAGCTCCACGAGCGAACTTTGGTGGGCCGCCACGTAGTTGGCGATCGCGGTCGACGTCGATGTGTCGTTGAGCGTGTTGGAACCGCCCAGGAGGATGGCTCCTCCAAGGAGGACGGCGACGGTGACGAGCCCGAAGATCCCACCCACCCGGACCCACGGGGCGCTGAGCTCGCTCGGCCCGGCTGACGAGTTGAACGAATTTGGTGCTACGACCATGGCGCACGACCTCCCGATGAAGAACGACTCGGGGTGAATCTATTGGAGTGACTGCGCGCCCGCGAGGGTGGTGGTACGAAAACCTAGAGAACTTTCCCCCCTTTTCGTGAGCGTGTTTACCCAACTCAATCGAAGGGTTTTCCCCAGGCCCCGGCGTAGTGTTCCCGAGTAAGTTCGCCCTGTGCGCACCGATCGCCGTCCGTCGCCGCCGTACTCCGCGTGGGTCTTCGCGGGAGTATTTAACGCACTCATCTCGGTCGCGCTGAGCGCAACCGCACTAGCTTTACTTCTTTCGGCGCACGCGACGTTGCGTGATTACGACCCGACGACCATAGTTCTCCCGCTAACGATGGCCGTAGCGGGAGCGTTCGTCATTGTCCGCGTTCCCCGCAACCCCATCGGCTGGCTCCTGTTATCCGTGGCCCTTATCGTCGGCGTGGAAGCGCTCGCGTCCGCCGTCGTTTTTAGATCGCTCGTTACCCACGAGTACCCGCACGTCGTAGGGGTCTGGGCCGAGTGGCTGCTCAACTGGCTCGGAGCGCTAATTTTTCCCAGTGGACTCGCTGCGGTTGCGTTTCTACTCTTGCCCACGGGACGACTCCCTTCACCTAAGTGGCGTCCACTCCTCGCACTGGCCGTCGTAATCACCGCGGCGACGGTCGTCGGCGACGTGGTGGCCCCCGGGAACATGCAAAACAGCAGTGGCGTTCCGCCCGCGGCTAACCCAACGGCGCTACACGGGTGGCCGATCCTTTCGTCGTCGGAATTCGTCACCTGGATGTGGAACATTGGGTTGGTTTTTGTCCTCGTAGCGGCGTCGGCGCCGTTTCTACGCGCCCGTCGCGCCGACTTGGAGGAGCGTTCACAGCTCAAGGTAATTGCGATTCCCATTGTGGTGACCTCTATCATTTACGCAGCGGTCGCACTCGGTCCCGGGGGTGTAGGAACGCCCGGCGATGGCGGGGCTGGATTCGTAATCGTTATCTTGGGCTACGGACTCGCATTTCCCTTCGCTATCTTTGTCGCCGTCATTAAGTATCGGCTCTACGACGTCGACGTCGCCATAAACCGCGCCGTCACATACGCGCTCATTGCCGGCACTATCGTGGGGCTGTACGTCATCGTCGCGGTCGGTGTCGGCTCGGTTCTCGACTCTCGCTCCAACATCTGGCTGTCGCTACTGGCGACCACGGTAATCGCCGTCCTGTTTCCTTCGATTCGAACATGGGCGCAACGACTCGCGAATCACGCCGTCTACGGATCTCGCGCAACACCCTACGAGGAGCTCTCGAAGCTTTCTGAGAAAGCGGCCGAAGCGTTTCCAGTGGAAAACGCCCTCGTGGAGATGGCGCGAATCGTCGCTTTCGCAGTGCCGGGCCGAGGAGCGTGCGTCTGGTTACGAACCGAATTGGAGTTAACGCCTGCGGCGACGTGGCCCGAGGAAGGTCCCCGACCCGGGCCGGTGGCCCTCGATGAAGTGGGAAGTGCGATGGCGACGGGTGGCGAGCTCGTGCCGGTCCATCGGGGCAGTGAACTCGTCGGCGCGTTGAGTGTCGTCACCACTTCGACCCGTCCCCTAGCCCCTATTGAACGGCGGCTGCTCGCGCAACTGGCCTCACGGGCGGGGCTGATTCTTGAAAACGCGGGACTGAACAACAATTTACGGCGAACACTCGAAGAGGTGCGGGCCTCTCGTCAACGCCTGGTTCGCGCGGAGGACCAAGCGCGCCGCCGTATCGAACGCGACCTCCACGACGGCGCGCAACAACACTTGCTCGCCCTCGCCGTGCTATTAGGGCGGGCGGAGGCCGTAGCCAACGACAGCGTCGTGTCGTCAATCGAAACGGTGAGAGGTCTGCGCCAAGAGTTGGAACGGGCCATCGACTCCCTGCGAGAACTTGCGCACGGGGTCTATCCGCCACTCCTCGCCGATCGGGGCCTCCTGGCTGCGCTCAGTGCCCACGCTCGCCGGTCGGTGATACCCATTACCGTGACGGGCGACGGCGTCGCGCGCTACGAGCGAAACGTGGAGTCCGCGATCTACTTCTGTGTGCTGGAGGCCGTTCAAAACTCCGTAAAACACTCGGGGGCGAACCACGTCGAGGTCTCGCTCCACGGCGCCGGGGTCTCTCTCACCTTCACGGTTACCGACAACGGCGTCGGCTTCGATTCGCGCGAGTCGTGCGCGAAGGGCCTCGGACTGGTTGGAATGAATGACCGAGTAGTCGCGGAGGGAGGGACGTTGATCGTCGAATCGTCGCCGGGGCACGGTACTCGGGTGACGGGTCACTTTCCCGCGTCGAGTTGGCTCGCGACATTAAGGGAAGTGGGGAATTCGGCCGATGCTTAGAGTCGCCGTGGTTGACGACCACCTGATTGTGCGCGAGGGGGTGAGCAAGATTCTCTCCGCCAACCCGAACTTTGTCGTGGTGGGAGCCTTCGAGGACTTAACGGGATTTCTAGCGGTCGTCGCCCAACTGCTCCCCGACGTCGTCGTTACGGACATTCGCATGCCCCCCACCTGGCGGGACGAGGGGCTACAGTTGGCGGCCCAGTTACGTCGGGAGTTCCCCACGACGGGCGTAGTGGTACTCAGTCAATACGCCGAGCCGGAATACGCCCTGGCGCTACTCGAACCCGAAGCGGGAGGTCGGGCTTACCTGCTCAAAGAGAGACTCGCCGACGCCGGGGAGTTAATTAACGCAGTCACGACCGTCTCGGCGGGGGGCTCGGTTATCGACGCAAAAGTCATCGATGGACTACTACGTTCTCGCCGGCTCGACCGAGACTCGCCCGTCGCACGGTTGACGTCGCGCGAGCGCGAGGTTCTCGAAAAAGTTGCGCAGGGACTGAGTAACGCGGGAGTTGCGGGAGAGCTTTTCTTGTCGGAACGGGCGGTCGAGAAGCACATCAACATGATCTTCTCCAAATTTGGGTTGGCCGAAGAACGTGACGTAAACCGCAGAGTTACGGCAACTCTCGTCTATCTCACGAGCGAACAGAGTCGATAGTTACCAACGACGCACCCGGCCCACATCACCGGCGCGTCGAGCGCTCTCGCAGGGATGCACTAACCTCGAGCGTTACCGTCGTCTGAGAACGTCCTTAGCGTGCACCAAGAACCTCGGACAAGGCGCGTTCGCGCCGCCGGCCGCCGCCTTAATGTCAAACTATGTCACCACTTACGTACTACGTCGCCACCATGACCTGGGACGCGTATGAACGCTCCTGCGTCATTTAGAATCACGGAGCCATCATGAAGTGGGCTAACTGGCGCTCCGGGCAACGCCACTGCGCTGTGATAGGACGGATCCCCCTCGCGTGACGACCGCCCTAGTCTGGTTTCGTCGCGACCTCTCCCTCGTCGATAACGTCGCGTTTCTCCAGGCCACGGCCTTCGACGAAGTTGCCTGCGTCTGGGTACACGAGCCAACTCTGGTGAACGGCGCGGGACCGTTTCGTCGCGCCAACTTGGCCGCGGCGCTGAGGTCCCTCGACGCGGAGCTCGCTCTTCGCGGGGGCCAGATTACGGTTCTTACGGGACCGGCCCAAGACGCCATTGCGCGCTTCGCGGTTGAGATTGGCGCGTCGCGGGTGTTTTGGAACGCCGACGTATCGCGCTACGCCCAGTCGCGCGACGCGTCGGTGGAGCAGTCGCTCGCACGCCGAGGCATCCCTGCGTCTACGTCGTGGGGCACGCTGGTTCAGCCGCCGGGATCGGTGGTGACGGCGGCGGGAAACGTCCCACGCATCTTCACGGTCTTTTACAATCGGTGGTCCGTCCTCCCACTCCCGCCTGCGCCGCGCGAAGGCGGCGCCACGGTGCGCAACATTGCGGGTGACCTCACGTTGGCGGAAGTAGCGAATGATGGCGCCGACGTCGACGGGACCGGCGGGTCCCAGCGGCTCCAGCGTTTTCTCGCTGTCGTGGCCGACTACGACGAGACCAGAAATCGGGTCGACGTCGACGGGACCTCTCACCTGTCGCGCGACCTGCACCTGGGAACCGTATCGGCCCGTCACGCGGTGAATGCCGTCGGCGCCGCGACGCCCGGAGCCCGAGCGTTCCTACGCCAACTGGCCTGGCGAGACTGGTTCGCACACCTGTTCTACGAGCGGCCCGAACTCGCTCGCCGCGCTCAACAGTCCGCTTACGACGCAATTGCGTGGCGTAACGACCCCGTCGAAATTGACGCGTGGCGTAGGGGACAGACCGGTTACCCGATTGTCGACGCGGCGATGCGAGAACTGGCGGCCACCGGTTGGCTGCACGGCCGCCTTCGGATGGTCGCGGCCTCCTTTCTCGTGAAGGACCTGCTCGTGGATTGGCGGATTGGCGAGCGCCACTTCCGCCGTCTACTCATTGACGGCGACGTCTCGGCCAACGCGGGCAATTGGCAGTGGACGGCCGGCACCGGGCCCGACGCCGCACCCTACTTCCGCGTCATGAACCCGTCCATTCAGGGGAGACGAATCGATCCCAACGGACAGTACGTACGCCGTTGGGTTCCCGAACTCGCCGAACTTCGTGGCGGACGCATCCATACACCCAATGAGTGTGACGCCCAAGAGCTAGCCGACGCGGGTGTCATCCTCGGCGAGAGCTACCCCGCGCCATTGGTCAATCACGCGACGGCTCGCGCGCGCGCTCTCCTGGCCTACTCCACCGCGCGCCACGGGCCACCCCCCGGCTAGATATCACGGTGCCGCTGCCCACCACGATATTCGTGAGAACGCGTCGGTGCCGCCTCGACAACGCGCGGCTCGGCCCCTAATCGCTACCGTGAAGACTGTGCCGAGACGGCCCGACCGCGCCTCATCGGTCGCACGTAGGGCCCTTTCGTCAATTCGGTGGGGGTCCGCCCTTTTCGACGGCGTCCACGGTCGACGCGACCGCGCGACGCCCACCATTGAGCTCACTCGGGGGCGGTGAAACTTCCCCGCGGGCCCCGCCGGTAGCCACCGCCGGACCGCGGAGTGCGGCCCACCCGAGGCCGAGGGCGAAAGTCGTATTACGTAGCGCGCTGTTCCAGGGGTAGATCGTCCGAAAGAACCAGCCAAAGGCGGGGCTACGAGTGTGCGACAGGTACAAGATCGTCATTGAGCTCGCGTAGTCGACGACTCCCGCGACGCTCATGAGGACCAGGGTCCACGCGGGCCACTGCGCGATAATCGCCAGGACGAAAAGCCACAACATGTACTGAGGCGAGTAGACCTTGCCGACCAGGAACAGCACCGCGAAAGTAGCGGCGGCCGCGACCACGGGAGAAACGCCCCGCAGCACTCGCGGAGTGAGCCACCCGACTGCGCCGAGGACCAGCAACGCGCTCAGTAGGTCAACGGTCGAAACGGACAGCGCCGAGGACAGGTGCAGTTCGTTGAGCACTCCCCCGCTCCCTCGTCGTCTGGCGTTAAAGACGTAGAAGTGACTCCAGTTCCCGACGTTCGCCACGGCGAAGGGTAAGTTCACTAACACGGCGGTGACCGTCGCGGTGAGGATCATTTTGCGTGCGGAGCGGCGACTTGAGCCATCGCCGACCAGTGACACGACGCAGTAGAAGAGCACGATGACGGGGAAAAATTTCGCCCAAACCGCGAGCGACAGCAATGTTCCGGCCCAACCGTAGCGGTGAGCGCGAAACTGCGCCCATCCCGCCACCATCAGAAAGATCGCCAGTAGGTCCCAGTTGAGCAGTCCGTAGACGAACAGCAGTGGGCACAGGGCGAACGGCCAGGCCAGTCGCCACTCAATCCGATGCAATATATACGTGGTCCCTACGGCGCACGCGCACAGACCGAGCGTGCTAGCCAAAAAGTAGCCCTGGACACCCGGGACCCAAGCCGCCAACCACATGAAGAGACCCGTAAGAACCGGGTATTCGACGGGGGTGTGCACGTAGACCAGCGCGTGGTTGGCCAAGTGAAACGCGTAGTAGAGCGAAATAACGTCGGAGTACGCCAAGTGGCCGAACGCCGAGGTCCCGTACGTCGCCCAGGCGTGCGCCGCCGACACGTGGCCGCTCGGACGAACGTGAAAATAAGCCCACGCGAACCAGACCGTGACGACGGCGGCAGGTGCCCACGCGCTTCGGAGATAGCGCTTCGGCGCGTCGTCGACTTCGTCCGTGGCGAGCTGGCCGCCCGGAGTACGGACGTTCACCGCGCAACCCCTACGCGGGTGGCCGTGGGGTGCCGCGTCGAGCGGCGCCGGCCGCGGTCCAACCTCGCGACTCGACGCTCTCGTAAGCGGCGGGTCACGAACGGCCGACTCGCGACCGAAAACCGCGCCGAGGCCCCATGGCGAAACGTTCCAGCGACGGTTGGACGTTCGGTGAAACACGTCTGGGTCCCGGATTGGCTCGCGACTAAATAGCGGTCAATAAGCGTCACGTGCGTAGTTCTGGAAAGAAAATTGACCTCACGGTGTTCAACGATAACCACCGGTCGGTACCCCCGCGGTACTGGCGAACGGCTGGACACTGACCTCGTTGCAACCCTCGTGAAGATATCCAACACCACGAACCAGAGTCGCGACGCGACTTAGGCGACTACCGAACCAACTCTCTCGGGCCCGAAACTGGCGCGGCCCCCTCCGAGTTACGACTCATCAATCCCGACTTGGGATACTGAATCGGTCCCTTGAGTGCTGACTTTACCTCCTGGATCTCTCAGGGCAGCTCCGTCTGAATTTTGCCGCGGGAGTTCTCTTCAACTTCGGTCAAGGTTCAATACGCGAATTCGCCGCGAGCGCCCCACGGTGAATCAGGGGCCCGAGCGGGCTTGGCGACGTCGAGGTCGTTTAACCCCCTCACGTGCACGCATTTGATCTTGAATTCGAGGGCTTCGGCTTTTGGACTAAGCCCTTTGATTACGCCCTATTTCGGGCCAACCGAATCGGCCTTAGCGCCAGTGAATAATTGAGGGACGAAAGATTGATGATCTGAGCCCGTGAAACTCACCAACGTCTCACCTGTTTGACAGTTATCGTCGCCAGAAAAAAAGATGTGTCACGCCACTCGGGCTAGGAATCGTCTCCAATTCAAAACGATCGGTGAGTTCTTCGGGGTTCGTCCAAAGTCGTTC